>NZ_JBEXKX010000007.1:0-94306 GCF_040609695.1 Amycolatopsis sp. NPDC004625 | reverse complement strand
ACCCCGCGGGGGTTTGTTTGTGCTCCGTCCACTCCCCCGCCCATCACCCCCCAAGGACGGGGTCAGGAGGTCTGGCCGGGCATGGCGATCGCCGTCGGCTTCTCGCCGGCTTCGGAACGCCAGGGGGTGCCGCGGCGGGCGGCGGCGACCAGGGCGTGCAGGGCCGTCGTGCGCAGGCCGGCGTCGTCGGTGTGGTCGATGACCGCCAGCCAGGCCGACGCGCAGTCCGCCTCGGCCGTCGCCACCACCTGTGACGCCGACTTCGCGTCCGTCACCGGGTTCTTCGGCACGTACGCCGCCTCCGGCGCGACCGGGGTCGCCCCGGCCGCCGAAAGCATCGACTGCAGCAGGTCGCGGCGGACGGCGTGCTCCGCCGCGCCGCTCTTCTCCGCGTCGCCGAAGTCGCCCGGCAGGAAGGCGCTGACCAGCCCGTACACCCAGACCGCCGCGTGCTCGGCGGCCAGCGCGCCCTGCAGCGGGTCCACCGCCTCCGGGGGTACGGCGCCGGAGGCCGCGGCGGGCGGCTTCGGGGCGTCCTCGCCGGGGCCCAGCGCCGGGGCGGTGCGCTGCAGCGCCGCACAGCCCGCCGCCACCGCGGCGACCAGGCCGGCGCGGTAGCGCGGCAGCCCGGGCACGAGGTCTTCGGCCTGCTTGCGCGCGGCCGCCAGCCGCTCCTTCAGCTCGCCCAGCGCCGCGGGGGCCGTCGCCGCCGCCGACGGTGACGGCGTGGGCCGGTTCAGCCGGTCCACTTCGGACTTGAGGGCGGCCGCGTGCGCCGCGCGCGCGTCGGCGAGCTGGCCGGCGGCGTCGGCGTCCGCACCCTTGGCCAGCGCCCGCGCGGCGTCGGCGTCGGCCTTGGCGGACGCCAGCAGCGGCTGCAGCGGGTCGGGGCTTTCGTCGTAGCCGGGCCCGCAGGCGGCGAGGGGAACGGCCAGTGCGGCCAGCGCCCCCGCGCGGAGGACGGTGCGTCGGGTCGGCTCGGTCGGTCTTCCGGTCACGCCGCCCCATCCTGCCAGGCCCCGGGGCGGCCCCGCCGCTCGCGCGGGCCGAGCGGGCGACCGGATAAGCTGGTCCACCACCGACCGCGCAACCGAGGAGAGCCCCACGTGCCAGGAGAACTCGCCAGCCGGCTTCAGCCGATAGTGGCCGAAGCCGTCACCGCCGCGGGTTTCGACCTCGATTCGTTCGAGGTGCAGCAGGCCGGCCGGCGGCAGCTGGTCAAGGTCGTCGTCGACGCCGACGACGGGGTCGGGCTGGACGAGGTCGCCGAGGTCAGCCGCAAGGTGTCGGCGGCGCTCGACGAGAACGACCACGTGCTGGCGAGCGCCTACACGCTGGAGGTCACCTCGCCGGGGCTCGACCGCCCGCTCACCCAGGCCCGGCACTGGCGGCGCGCGCGGTTCCGGCTGGTGAAGATCACCCCGGCCGACGGCGCGGCCTTCGTCGGCCGGGTCGGCCACGCGGGCGAACACGCCGCCCGCGTCCTCGAAGGCGGCAAGATCCGCGACGTCCGCTACGCCGACGTGGCGAAGGCGGTCGTGGAGATCGAGTTCAAGCAGCCGCCCGCCGAGGACCTGAAACTGCTCGAAGACGACGCGTCCGGCATCATCGCCGCCGAGACGGAGAAGGGGTCGAAGTGAACGTCGACATCGCCGCGCTGCGGGCGATCGAACGGGACAAGGACATCCCCTTCGAAACGGTGATCGAGGCCATCGAGACGGCCTTGCTCACCGCGTACAAGCACACCGAGGGCCACCAGCCGCACGCCCGCATCGACATCGACAAGAAGAGCGGCCTGGTCCGCGTGCTCGCGCACACGCTGACCCACGACGGCCAGGTCGACGAGGAGTGGGACGACACCCCCGAGGGGTTCGGCCGGATCGCCGCCACCACCGCGCGCCAGGTCATCCTGCAGCGGCTGCGCGACGCCGAGCACGAGAAGACCTTCGGCGAGTTCTCCACCAAGGAGGGCGAGATCGTCGCCGGCGTCATCCAGCGCGACGCCCGCGCGAACGCCCGCGGCATGGTCGTCGTCCAGGTGGGTGACACCGAGGGCGTGCTGCCGTCCGCCGAGCAGGTGGCGGGGGAGTCCTACGAACACGGCAGCCGGATCAAGGCGTACGTCGTCACGGTCTCGCGCGGCAACCGCGGTCCGCAGATCACGCTCTCGCGCTCGCACCCGAACCTGGTGCGCAAGCTGTTCGCGCTCGAGGTGCCGGAGATCGCCGACGGGACGGTCGAGATCGCCGCCGTCGCGCGCGAACCCGGGCACCGCACGAAGATCGCGGTCAAGTCCACCGTGGCGGGCGTCAACGCCAAGGGCGCCTGCATCGGCCCGGTCGGCGCGCGCGTGCGCAACGTGATGAGCGAGCTGGCCGGTGAGAAGATCGACATCATCGACTACTCCGAGGACCCGGCCCGCTTCGTCGGGAATGCGCTGTCGCCCGCGAAGGTTGTCTCGGTACGAGTCGTGGACGAGCGGGCGAAGACCGCCCGCGTCGTGGTGCCGGACTTCCAGCTGTCGCTGGCGATCGGCAAGGAGGGTCAGAACGCCCGCCTCGCCGCCCGCCTGACCGGCTGGCGGATCGACATCCGCAGCGACGCCGCACCGGCGGAGGACGAGGGTGATCAAGACCACGCCAGTCCGTCGCGGCCCGCCGCGACAACCGGTTCGGCTGAGTGAAGGTCGAAGCGCTAGACTCAGGAGTGGTTCGAAGCCCGCGGCGGGTAGCCGAGCACCAGCCCCACCGGAATTCCCCGGTGCGGACTTGTGTCGGCTGCAAGCGGCGGGCCTTGATCGGTGAGCTGCTGCGCGTGGTCGCGGTGGCCGGGCGGGTGGTCGTCGACGAACGTCGGCGGCTGCCGGGCCGGGGGGCTTGGCTGCACCCCGACCCGGACTGCCTGGCCAAGGCCGAACGGCGGCGAGCCTTCCCGAGGGCCCTGCGGGCTCAGGGGGCGCTCGACGCCCGCGAGGTCCGCGAGCACGTCGGGTGCACCGGAGCACCACGGACCACGCACCACGAACCCGGGACGTCCCCGGGGTCGCGAGGAAGCAAGGAAGCAGGTCGACCCGTCATGAGTCAGCCGTGAAGCTGAAGCCATGAGCGTCAGACAATAAGGACGAGGTCAGCGGGTTTTCCGCCTGGCCTCCCCTAGATGAGGAGAGTTGTGCCAGGCAAGGCCCGCGTACACGAGCTCGCGAAGGAGCTCGGCATCACCAGCAAGGACGTGCTCGCGAAGTTGAAGGAACAGGGCGAGTTCGTCAAGTCCGCGTCGTCCACGGTCGAGGCGCCCGTCGCCCGCCGTCTCCGCGACGCGTATGCGCCCAAGGGCGCCAAGAAGCCCACCCCCGGCCCGTCGGCGCGCCCCGGTCCGCCGGCCGCCAAGCCCGGACCCGCCGCCCCGAAGCCCCCCGCGCCTGCCCAGCAGGCTCCGGCGGCCCAGGCGACGCCCGCTCCGGCCGTGTCGGCCACGTCGGCTCCGGCCGCACCCCAGCAGCAGGCACCCGCGCCGTCGCGGCCGGCCACCCCGGGGCAGCGCCCCGGCCCCCGGCCCGGCCCGCGTCAGCAGCCCGCCGCGCCCGCACCCCAGGAGCAGGTCCCGGCCGCCAAGGCCGAAGCGCCCGCTCCCAAGCAGGACACCCCGGCGACGCCCTCCGCGGGCGGCACCGGCTCGGTCGTCCCGCCGAAGCCGCAGGGCCCCAAGCCCGGCGGTCCCAAGCCCGGCCCGCGCACCCCGCGCGTCGGCAACAACCCGTTCGGCGTCGGTTCCGGCGCCCCGGCCCCGCGCCCGCAGGCTCCGCGCCCGGGTGGCGGCCAGGGCGGCGACAACCGGCCCCCGCGTCCCGGCGGTGGCGCCGGCGGTGACCGTCCGGCCCCGCGGCCGGGTGGTGGCGCCGGTGGCAACCGGCCGAGCCCGGGCAACATGCCCCCGCGGCCGAACCCCGGCATGATGCCGGGCCGCACGCAGCGTCCCGCCGGTCCCGGTGGCGGCGCCCGCGGTGGCCCCGGTGGCGGCGCCCGTGGCGGCCCCGGTGGCGGCGGCGGTCGTCCCGGTGGCGGCGGCGGCGGTTTCCGCGGCGGTCCCGGTGGCGGTGGCGGCGGCGGTGGCTTCCGTCCCGGTGGCGGCGGCGGTGGCGGCGGCGGCTTCCGCCCGGGTGGCGGCGGTCCCGGCGGGGGCGGCGCCCCGGCCGGTGGCGGCGGCTTCCGCGGTGGCGGCGGCGGCCGTGGCGGCCCCGGTGGCCGTGGCGGTACCGCGGGTGCCTTCGGGCGTCCCGGTGGTCCCTCGCGCAAGGGCCGCAAGTCGAAGCGGCAGAAGCGCCAGGAGTACATGGACAACATGCAGGCGCCCAGCGTCGGCGGCGTCCGCCTGCCCAAGGGCCAGGGCGAGACGATCCGGCTGCCGCGCGGTGCCTCGCTGACCGACTTCGCCGAGAAGATCGACGCCAACCCGGCTTCGCTGGTGCAGGTGCTCTTCCACCTCGGCGAGATGGTCACCGCGACGCAGTCCGTGTCGGACGACATCCTCGAGCTGCTCGGCGGCGAAATGAACTACAACGTTCAGGTCGTCAGCCCCGAGGAGGAGGACCGCGAGCTCCTGGAGACCTTCGACATCACGTATGGCGAAGACTCCGGCGAGGAAGAGGACCTGCAGGTCCGGCCGCCCGTCGTGACCATCATGGGTCACGTCGACCACGGTAAGACCCGCCTGCTCGACACGATCCGGAAGACGAAGGTCCGCGAGAGCGAGGCCGGCGGCATCACGCAGCACATCGGTGCGTACCAGATCGAGACCGAGCTCGAGGGCAACCCGCGCCTGATCACCTTCATCGACACCCCGGGTCACGAGGCGTTCACCGCCATGCGTGCCCGTGGTGCGAACTCGACCGACATCGCGGTGATCGTGGTGGCGGCCGACGACGGTGTGATGCCGCAGACGGTCGAGGCGATCAACCACGCGCAGGCCGCCAAGGCCCCGATCGTGGTCGCGATCAACAAGATCGACAAGGAAGGCGCGAACCCGGACAAGATCCGGCAGCAGCTGACCGAGTACGGCCTGGTCGCCGAGGAGTACGGCGGCGACACGATGTTCGTCGAGATCTCCGCGCGGCAGAACATCAACATCGACGGCCTGCTCGAGGCGATCCTGCTGACCGCCGACGCCGCTCTGGACCTCCGGGCCAACCCGGACATGGAGGCCCAGGGTGTCGCGATCGAGGCGCACCTCGACCGCGGCCGCGGCCCGGTGGCCACCGTCCTGGTCCAGCGCGGCACGCTGCGCGTCGGCGACTCGGTCGTGGCGGGTGACGCCTACGGCCGCGTCCGCCGGATGGTCGACGAGCACAACGTCGACGTCACCGAGGCGCTGCCGTCGCGGCCCGTCCAGGTCATCGGGTTCACCTCGGTGCCGGGTGCGGGCGACACCTTCCTGGTGGTCGACGAGGACCGCGTCGCCCGGCAGATCGCCGAGCGCCGGTCGGCTCGCACGCGCAACGCCCTCAACGCGTCGCGCCGCAAGCGGGTCAGCCTCGAGGACCTCGACTCCGCCTTGAAGGAGACGAACAGCCTCAACCTGATCATCAAGGGTGACAACTCGGGTACGGTCGAGGCCCTCGAAGCCTCGCTGCTCCAGCTGGACGTCGGCGACGAGGTCGAGCTGAACGTGGTCCACCGCGGTGTCGGTGGCGTGACCGAGTCGGACATCGACCTGGCGACCGCGTCCGACGCGATCGTCCTCGGGTTCAACGTCCGCGCCCAGGGCAAGGCGACCGAGCGGGCCACCCGCGAAGGCGTCGACGTCCGGTACTACACGGTCATCTACCAGGCGATCGACGAGATCGAGCAGGCCCTCAAGGGCATGCTCAAGCCGGAGTACGAAGAGGTCGAGCTGGGCCGCGCGGAGGTCCGCGAGGTCTTCAAGTCCTCCAAGATCGGCACGATCGCGGGTTGCCTGGTCATGTCCGGCGAGATCCGGCGCAACGCCCGGGCCCGCCTGCTCCGCGACGGCACCGTCGTGGCGGAGAACCTGCCGATCAGCTCGCTGCGGCGGTTCAAGGACGACGTGGTCGAGGTCCGCGAGGGCTACGAGTGCGGTCTGACGCTCGGTTCGTACGGCGACCTCAAGGTCGACGACGTGATCGAGACCTACGAGCAGCGCGAAAAGCCGCGTTCCTGATGTTCGGGGCCGGGTGCGTGCGGGATCTCCCGCACGCACCCGGCGCTTCCCTACTACACCACCCAAACTGCCTATGTTCGTCGGAGCTCTCGAGCTCGACATCCTGCTCGGCGACGTCCATTCGCTGAAGCAGAAGCGATCCGTGGTCCGTCCGGTGCTGGCCGAGGTGCGCAAGCGCTTCGCCGTGTCGGCGGCCGAAGCCGGGCACACCGACCTGCACCGCCGGACCCTCATCGGGGTGGCCGTGGTCGCCGAAGGTGGCGAGCACGTGCGTGACGTGCTCGACTCGTGTGAGCGGTACGTCGCGAGCCGGCCGGAGTTCGAACTGCTCTCCGCCCGCCGGCGGCTGCTCGGCCCAGACGATTGAAATCTTTCTAGGAGAACGACATGGCCGATCCGGCTCGGGCTCGCAAGCTCGCCAAGCGGATCTCGCAGATCGTCGCGTCGGCGATCGAGCACGAGGTCAAGGACCCCCGGCTGGACTACGTGACCATCACGGACACGAAGGTCACCGGCGACCTGCACGACGCGACGGTGTACTACACGGTGCTCGGCGAGAAGCTGGACTCCGTCCCGGACTTCGCCGGTGCGGCGGCCGCGCTCGAATCGGCGCGCGGCGTGCTGCGCACGAAGGTCGGGCAGGGCACCGGCGTCCGCTACACACCGACGCTGACGTTCGTCGCGGACACCATCCCCGAGGAATCGAAGCGGATCGAAGACCTCCTCGCCAAGGCCCGCGAGGCCGACGCGGAGGTCGCCCGGCGCGCCACCGGCGCCCAGCACGCGGGTGAAGCCGACCCGTACAAGGCGCCGCGCGAGGCGGACGAAGACGAGTTCGCGGAGGAGGAGAGCCGGGGCTGACCCGTGCTTTCCCGGCGTTCTCTGCTCGCCGGCAGCGCCGGGGCGCTGCTGGCGGGCTGCTCGGCGGCCGAACCCCCGCCCGGCCCGCCGCCGGTCCCGGCTCCGGCCCGGCCGTCGGCACCGCCCGGCCCGGTGACGGTCCAGCGGATGCCCTCGGCGGCCCGCGGCACCGACGTCGACCTGGTCCTGATCACGCCGTCCGGGGTGCCGGCCGCGGGGTTGCCCGTGTGCCTGGCGCTGCACGGCCGCGGCGCCCGGGCTCGCACGTTCCTGCAGCTGGGCGTGCCGGACCTGCTGACGGCGGCGGTCCGTGCCGGAACCCCGCCGTTCGCGATCGCGGCGGTGGACGGCGACCACTACTGGGTCGAGACGGGGGCCGGCGACGACCCCCAGCGCATGCTCACCGACGAGGTCCCGGGGTGGCTGGCCGCCCGCGACCTGCGCCCGCCGTCGGCGGTGTTCGGCATTTCGATGGGCGGTTTCGGCGCTCTGCGGTTCGCCCGGGCGCACCCGGAGCTCAAGGCGGTCGCCACGGCGAGCGCGGCCCTGTTCGTCAGCTGGCCGGACGCCCGCAGCCGCAAGGTCTTCGCGGACGAGGCCGGCTGGCGCGCCTGCGAGCCGTTGCTGCACACCGCGCAGCTGCACCCCGGCGGCTTGGGCGTGTGGTGCGGCGAGTCGGACCCGTTCCTGGGCGCGGACCGCAAGCTGGTGAAGGCGGTCTCGCCGGAAGTGTCCCGGTTCTCCCCGGGCGGCCACGATGACGAATACTGGCGGGGCGTACTGCCGGAGATCCTGAAGTTCGTGGGGGAGCACCTGTGATCGATCCGTCCGGTCTGTCGAAGGCCGTCTGGACCGACGCGGACTTCGCGCAGATGGGCTGGCACGACAGCCGGGTCCACGCGTTCAGCCTCGTCGAGGACGACGACCTGCCCCCGAGCCGCCTGCTGCTGGATCTGGACTACCTCGTGCGCTGGGTCGAGCCGGCCCGGCGGCAGAAGCACTTCACGTTCTGGGTCGCCCCGGCGACCCTGGTGTTCGACCAGGCCTGGGACATCACCGGCGACCTCGGCCCGCTGTCCGGCCACCTGGAGCTCGCGGACCTCCACCGCCTCGACCCCCCGGACGGCAAGCCGTATCCGGTGTGGCACCTGGAGGGCCACGAGTTCGAACTCAAGTTCCGCGCCCGCGGCTTCCGGCAGTACTTCCGCCGGCCACCTCAGCACATCCCGCGGCAGGTCCTGACCATGGCCGAACGCGGCGGCCTCAGCTTCGCCGAAGAGGCGTTCGCCTAGCTCGCCGAGGCCGGGCAGACTGCTCCGATGGTCTCCGAACCCGCCCCCAGCGACCGCCTCCGCGGTGCCCGCCTCCACCGGTCCGACCTCACCGGCCTCGAAATCCGCGACTGCGAGGTGACCGGCCTGAAGATCGTCGACTGCTACGGCAGCAACGTCTCCCTCGGCGGCTACTTCGAGCGGGTCGTCGTCAACGATGTCGACGTGACCGCGTATGTCGAGGCCGAGCTCGACCGCCGGCACCCCGCGCGGGCCTTGGCACGGGAGGCGGCGTCCCCCGAGGACTACCGCGCCGCCTGGGACGCCGTCGAGACCCTCTGGGCCGCAACGCTCGACCGGGCGAGGCGGCTGCCCGAGGCCAAGCTGCACGAGCGGGTCGACGGCGAGTGGTCGTTCGCCGAGACGCACCGGCACCTGCTGTTCGCCTCCGACGCCTGGCTCGGCAACGCCGTGCTCGAGGAGGAAGCGCCCTACCACCCGCTGGGCCTCCCGGCGGACGGAATGCCCCCGGAGGACGCGGCGAAGCTCGGCCTCACCCTCGAAGCCACCCCGACGCTCGACGAGGTCCTCGCACCACGCCACGCCCGGATGGCCGCGATGCGGCGGGTCATCGACGACCTCACCCCGGCCGAGCTCGACCGCGTGTGCGCCCGCAAGCCGGCCGACCCGTACCCCGACCAGGAGTACGTCGTGCGCCGCTGCCTCAAGGTGGTGCTGAAGGAGGAAGCCGAGCACCACCGGTACGCCGTGCGCGACCTCGCGGTGCTCGAGGCGCGTTAGCCCTGGCTCCGGGCGAACAGGATCGCCTGCGAGACCTCGGCTTCCGGGTCCAGCAGCCACTCCGCTTCCACCCTGAACCCGGCGTCCCGCACCCGCCGCGCCAGCCACCACGGCTGCCGGAGGTGGACGTTGACCTTCATCGGGTGCCCGCCGTAGCCCTGGGTCTTCAGCCGCGTGCCCGCGCCCACGTGGTAGCCCACCGCCAGCAGGCCACCCGGCCGCAGCACCCGGTGGAACTGCTCCAGCGCGACCGGTACCGCCTCGTCCGGGACGTGGATCAGCGACCAGGACGCCAGCACGCCCGCGACCGAAGCGTCGGGCAGCGCGAGGTCCGTCATCGAGCCCACCTCGAACCGCAGCTCCGGGTGGGCCCGCCGGGCCAGGCCGACCATCCCCGGCGACAGATCGATCC
Source organism: Amycolatopsis sp. NPDC004625 (assembly GCF_040609695.1). NCBI lineage: Bacteria > Bacillati > Actinomycetota > Actinomycetes > Pseudonocardiales > Pseudonocardiaceae > Amycolatopsis > Amycolatopsis sp. NPDC004625. The sequence goes on along the minus strand of NZ_JBEXKX010000007.1, from coordinate 84,787 downwards.
CGGCCGCGTCGACCCCCAGCGAAGCCAGGTACGCCGTGAAGTGCCCGGGCCCGCAGCCCGCGTCCAGCACCGGCCCGTCGACCTGGGCGGCGAACAACGTCAGCGCCGCCTTCAGGTACGGCTGCCGGTCGAGCGCGTCCGACACGAACTCGGCGTAGCTCTCGGCCACCGTGTCGTAGGAGGTGGCGGTGTCCGCGAGCCAGGTCATCGCAGGCCGTCGAGGACCAGGGCGAGGCCGTGCCGCCAGTCCTGCGCCGCCGAAGCCGCCGCGAACACCACCGCGAAGTCCACCAGCCGGAAGTCCGGGCGCAACACCCCCGCGTCCTGGGCGCGCGAGACGATCCGCAGCATCCGGGAAGCGTTGGCCTGCTTGGCTTTTTCCAGCCCGGACGCCGGGTCGAACGTCCGCGAGCACACCTCGGTGAACCCGCGGTCCGAAACCTGCATCAGCACCGAACGCTCGACGAACAGGACGAAACCGGCCCACGGGTCCTCGCACGCGAGGGCTTCCTCCAGCACGGCCTCGGCTTCCTGCAGCGTCGGCAGGAACGCGGCTTCGACGAGGTCCGCCCGCGTCGGGAACCGGTTGTAGAGGGTGCCGATCGCGACCTCGGCGCGGCGGGCGATCTCGTCGAGCGGGGCGTCGACGCCCTTGGCGCGGAACACTTCCCGCGCCGCCGCGACCAGCGCTTCCCGGTTGCGGCGGGCGTCCGCGCGCAGGGGGCGGTGCTCGACGGTCACCCGCCGGAGTATAGCCGCGTACGCCTGAGCGGCCCGCCCGGTTGCCTCCTGATCGGAACCTCACAGCGGCCCCTTCGCCCGCCCGCCGGGAGCACAATGGGACCAGCGGGGGAGAACCCGCACCGAGGCGGCCACCGAGGGAGGTCAGCAGCCATCATGCACTCCGACCTTTCCCCGTCTGGCCGTACCGGAGTCCTCCTCGTCGGCACCCGCGGGCAGCGGGGCCCCGGAGAGGTGCTGATCAGGATCAGGGGTGGCCTGGAAACCTTCCTTGCCTGGTCCGACACGGAGCTGCCGAAGGGCACGACCGTCCTGGTCGTGGAAACCCGGGGCCGGCGCACGGTCGACGTCGTGGCGTGGGACGCCTCGGATCCTGCTTCTCAAAGCTAAGGACAGCCGATGTTCGGTTATCGCGTGCCTGCTCCCAACGAGGCGATGCTGATCTCCGGGGGAAAGAACAGCAAAGGCGCGTCGCCGTTCCGGGTCGTCACCGGCCACGGGGCGTTCGTCATGCCCGTTTTCCGGAAAGTCCGGTTCCTCACGCTCGCCATGTGCGAAGCCGAAGTGACCGAAGTGTGCGTGACGAAGCAGGCCATCGCCCTGACCGTCCGGGCGGTGATCGCGTTCAAGGTCGGCAACGACACCGAGAGCATCGTCAACGCCGGCCAGCGGTTCCTCTCCGACCAGGACCAGATGTCCGTGCTGACGGGCCGGATCTTCGCCGGGCACCTGCGGTCCATCATCGGGTCGATGACCGTCGAGGAGATCATCACCGAGCGGCAGAAGCTCGCCACCGAGGTGCTCGACGGCTCGGCCGTGGAGATGGCGAAGATCGGGCTCACCGTCGACGCCCTGCAGATCCAGTCGATCGACGACATGAAGCTCGGCTACATCGCCGCGATGGCCGCGCCGCACAACGCCGCCATCCAGCGGGACGCGCAGATCGCCCAGGCCGTGGCGAACAAGACGGCGGCGGAAGCCGAACAGGAGTCGCAGCGCACGCAGGCCGAGTACGCCCGGCAGACGTCGGTCGTGCAGGCGCGGTACCGCGCCGAGGTCGAAGCGGCGCAGGCCCAGGCGGCCCAGGCCGGCCCGCTCGCCCAGGCGCGGGCGCAGCAGGAGGTCATCGACGCGCGCACCGAGCTGGCCCAGCGCGAAGCCGAACTGCGGCAGCAGCAGCTGGTGGCCGAGGTCATCAAGCCGGCCGACGCCGAGGCCGAGCGCATCCGCATCCTGGCCGTCGCCGAGGCGGAGAAGATGCGCATCCAGGCGGAGGCGGCCGCGTCGCACAACCGGGTCGCGCTCGACCGGATGCTCATCGACCAGCTGCCGCAGATCGTCAAGGAAGCCGGCCGCGGCCTGTCGGGGGCGAACGTCAACATCCTCAACGGCGCCGACGGCCTCGGCGAAATGGCCGCCGGGCTGGTCGGCCAGGGACTGTCCATCCTGGACTCGGTGAAGCGCGGCCTGAGCACCCCGCCCGCGCCCGCGGCCGCACCGGAGGAAAACGGTCAGGTGGTGCCCAAACCGGGTGAGCTCACCGCCGGCTGAGGGTCAGGAAGCGGGTTTCGCCGCGACGACCAGGTCGCGCAGGATGGCCTGGTCGACGCGGTGGGAGAACTCCTCCCACGGCCCGCCTTCGCGGACGTCCAACCCGGCCTTCCGCAGCACCTCGACCAGTTCTTCCCGCGGCAGCACGGTGGTGTTCCACGAGATGCCGAGCGCCCCGCCGGGCTTCAGCACCCGGGTCCACACCGGAACGGCCGCCGCGAGCAGGTCGCGCGGGCTGCGCTGCAGACCCGCTTCGCGGTGGCTGCCGTGCTGGACGCCGTACGGCGCGTCGGTGACGATCACGTCGCAGGAGTTCGCCCGCAGCACCTCGTCGGTGGTCAGGGTGTCGGCGTTGAAGTAGGTGAGCTTGCGCGTGTCGCCCGCTTTGTACGCTTCCTTGTCCAGCGCGTACTCGATGTCGAGGCGGCGGCCGAGGCGGACCTTGTTGCGCCGCAGCTGACCGGAGTCGGCGGTGTGCTTCACGCGCTTGGTGCGCAGCCACGTCTTGATGAACGCCTCGTACGCCTCGAAATCCTTGGCGTCGACGTCCAGGCCGGTCGCGTGCAGGCCGTACATCATCGCCTGGTTGAGCGTGGTCCCGCGGCCGCACAGCGGGTCGAGCAGGTACTTCGGCCGGTCCGAGAACGGGTCCGCGGTCGCCATCAGCGTGACGTTCACCAGCAGCTGGGTGAACAGCTCGTTCGTCTTGCCCGCGTACTTCTGGATGGTGAGCAGGTCCGAGTCGGCCTTCGCCAGCCGTGTCACCTGCACCGGACGGAGGACGCCGTCACCCAGCTCGAACAGCGCGTACAGCGACGAGAGGTTCGACAGCAGCGCGAGGTCGCGCTCGGCCAGGGGCACCGAGCTGGTGAACCGGACGTAGCCGACGCCGCCGAGCTCGACCTCCTCGATCGCGGACAGCTCGGCCGCCAAAGCCGCGCCGAACACCGCCAGCTCGGCGCGCAGCAGCGCGGGGGCGGAGGCGGCGTAGACCCGGTTGGCCGAGGGGTAGACCAGCATCGCGTACTCAGGCATCCCGCAGAGCGTAGCGTGACGCACCGTGACCCCTACTTCGGCGCAGGACATCCGGGACGCGGCCGCACTGCTCGCGCCGGCCACCGACGTGACGATCCTCGGGCACGTCCGGCCCGACGCGGACGCGCTGGGCAGCGCGCTCGCCCTCGGCCGGGCGCTGCGGCAGCGCGGCGCGAAGGTGCGCGTCTCCTTCGGCGAGCCGGACGAGGCGCCGGAGACGCTGCGCTGGCTCGACGAGGACGGCCTGCTCACCCACCCGGACGCGCTGCCGGACGCCGACGGGCTGCTCGTCTGCGTCGACACGCCGACGCCGAAGCGGCTCGGCCGGCTCGCCGGGCGCGTCGAGCTCGCCGGCGCGGTGCTGGTGATCGACCACCACGCGACCAACACGTTCTACGGCACCTGCCACGTCGTCGACGAGAGCGCCGAGGCCAGCGCGGTGCTCGTGTTCCGCGTCCTCGAAGAACTGGGCGCCGAGCTGGACGAGCCGATCGCGCGCGGGCTCTACGCGGGGATCGTCACCGACACGAGCGGGTTCCGCCGGGCGAGCCCGCAAACGCACCGGATGGCGGCCCGGCTGCTGGAAACCGGGGTGGACCCGGAGGCGGTGGTGCGGCGGATCGTCGACGAGCGCCCGTTCGCCTGGCTGCCGATGCTGTCGTCGGTGCTGCGCGAGGCCCGGCTGGAGCCGGAAGCCGCGCAGGGCCGCGGTTTCGTGCACGCGGTGGTGCCCCTCGAAGCGGCGCGCACGGTCCGCGGCGAGGAGGTCGAGTCTGTCATCGACGTCGTCCGCTCGGTGCGCGAGGCGGCCGTCGCGGCGGTGCTCAAACAGGACCCGGCGCAGCCCGGGCAGTGGCAGATCTCGTTGCGCAGCATCGGGATCGACGTCTCGGCGGTGGCGGCGGAGTTCGGCGGCGGCGGGCACCGGCAGGCCGCGGGCTGCACCATCGCGGGCTCGGCTTCGGATGTCGTCGCGGGCTTGCGCGAGGCGCTGGAGCGGGCACCGCTGCTGTAGGCGCGTCGGCCGGCGGGGGCGGAAAGTTCCCGGGTTCCCGCCGGTCAGAACCGTCGGTGGAGGCAGTTAGAGTCCGGTTCGTGGTGAATGTGGAGGAGACCGAGCGGGTTCCGGCGAAGCGCGTGCTGGGGCTGGCCGTGCCCGCGCTGGGGGTGCTGGCCGCCGAGCCGCTGTACGTGCTGGTCGATACGGCCGTGGTCGGTCACCTCGATGCGCTGTCGCTGGCCGGGCTGGCGCTCGGCGGCGTCGTGCTGGCCCAGGTGTCGAGCCAGCTCACGTTCCTGTCGTACGGCACGACGTCCCGCACAGCGCGACTGCACGGCGCCGGCCGCCGGGCCGACGCGGTGCGCGAAGGCGTCCAGGCGACGTGGCTGGCGGTGTTCGTCGGGCTGGTCGTGCTGGCCGCGGGGCAGCTGCTGGCCTGGCCGATCGCGCGGGTGCTTTCGGGGAGTGACGAGATCGCGTCCGCCGCGGTGTCGTGGCTGCGGATCGCCCTGTTCGGGGCGCCCCTGATCCTGGTCACGATGGCCGGCAACGGCTGGATGCGCGGCGTCCAGGACGCCGCGAAACCGCTGCGGTACGTGCTGGCCGGCAACGGGATCTCGGCCGTGCTGTGCCCGGTGCTCGTCTACGGGGCCGGGCTGGGGCTGGAGGGCTCGGCGATCGCGAACGTCGTCGCGCAGGTGATCTCGGCGTCGCTGTTCGTCCTGGCGCTGGTGCGCGAGAAGGTCGGCCTGCGGCCGGACTTCAGGGTGATGCGCGCCCAGCTCGGCCTGGGCCGCGACCTGGTGCTGCGCAGCCTGGCGTTCCAGGCGTGCTTCGTCTCGGCGGCGGCCGTCGCGGCCCGGACGTCGACCGAGGCGGTCGGGGCGCACCAGGTGGTGCTGCAGCTGTGGACGTTCCTCGCGCTGGTGCTGGACTCGGTGGCGATCGCCGCGCAGTCGCTGGTCGGGGCGGCGCTCGGGGCGAACTCGGCGCGGCAGGCGCGCGGGGTGGCGTCGCAGATCACCGGGTACGGGCTGCTGATGGGGTGCTTCCTGGGCGTGCTGTTCGCGGCCCTGTCGTGGGTACTGCCGCACGCGTTCACGTCCGACCCGGGCGTGCTGGCGGAGATCCCGCACGCGTGGTGGTTCTTCGTGGCCCTCCAGCCGATCGCGGGAGTGGTCTTCGCCCTGGACGGCGTCCTCCTGGGCGCGGGCGACGCGGCCTTCCTCCGCAACGCGACCCTCGGCAGCGCGGCACTGGGCTTCCTCCCGCTGATCTGGGCCTCCCTGGCCTTCGGCTGGGGCCTCACGGGCATCTGGACCGGCCTCTCCCTCTTCATGCTCCTCCGCCTGGCCGCGGTCCTGGCCCGCTGGCGCTCCGGAAACTGGGCGGTAACCGGCGCCACCCGCCCCGCCTGACGTGCGCAAACAGGCATCACGCGTGATCCCGCGGGCAGCACGCGTGTCCGGACGGGCAGCACGCGTGATCGAGCGGGCATCACCGTGATGCCTCCCCAATCACGCGTGATGCCCCTCCAATCACGGGTGATGCCTCTGCAAGCACGGGTGGTGCCCCTCTGAGCTCGGGTGATGGGGGTTACCTGTGGGGAAAACCACCCGGGTCGCGGCTATGGTTCGTGGTTGCTTAGGCGATACAAGTAGTAGGGACGGCAGCGTGGGCGTCCTGCGCCCCGACACCGCCCACCTCTGGAGGAACCTGTGCCCGCCACCGGCCGTGCCACCGCCCGGTCCTGGCTGATCTGGCTCGCCGCCGTCACCGTCTACCTCCTCGCCGTCTTCCACCGGACGTCGTTCGGGGTCGCCGGGCTGCAGGCCGCCGAACGCTTCGGCGTCGGCGCGGCCGCGCTCGGCACCTTCACCGTCCTGCAGGTGGGCGTCTACGCTGCGATGCAGATCCCGACCGGCGTCCTGGTCGACCGCTACGGTCCCCGCCGCGTCCTCACCGTCGCCGTGCTGGTCCTCGGCGCCGGCCAGCTCCTGCTCGGTCTCGCCCACTCCTACGGCCTCGGCCTGCTCGCCCGCGGCGTCCTCGGCCTGGGCGACGCGCTCACCTTCGTCAGCGTCCTGCGCCTGGTCGCGGCCCACTTCCCGGGCCGCCAGTACGCGCTGCTGACGTCGTTCACCGCCGCCGTCGGCTACATCGGCAACCTCGCCGCGACCGTCCCGCTGGCCCTCGTCCTCGACAGCGCCGGCTGGACCCCGACCTTCCTCGCGGTCGGCGCCGTCACCGTCCTCTACACCCTGGTCGTGACGCTCCGGGTCCGCGACGTCCCGGCGGGCACCGAGGAGCCCGTCCGCGAGCAGGTCCGGCCCCGCGAGCTGGCCGGCCGGGTCGCCGAAGCCTGGCGGACGCCCGGGACGCGCCTGGGTTTCTGGGTCCACTTCAGCACGATGTTCGCCCCGAACGCCCTGACGCTGCTGTGGGGCGTCCCGTGGCTGGTGCAGGGCCAGGGCCAGTCGAAGGCCACGGCGAGCGCGATGCTGACGGTGTTCGTCTTCGGCTCGATGGCCGGCGGCCCCGCGCTCGGCGGCCTGATCGGACGACGCCCGTCGCTGCGGATGCCGCTGGTCGGCGGCTACATCGGCGGGGCGGCGCTGGTCTGGGCGGTGCTGCTGGGCTGGCCGGGCCGGATGCCGCTGCCGGTGCTGGTGCCCGCGTTCGCCTTCCTGGCCCTCGGCGGCCCGGCCTCGATGATCGGCTTCGCCCTGGCCCGCGACTACAACCCGCTGAGCCGCGTCGGCACGGCGACCGGCGTGGTCAACGTCGGCGGCTTCGTGGCGACGACGATCGCCGCGCTCGCGGTCGGCGTGCTGCTCCAGATCACCGGCGGGAACTTCCGCGTCTCCCTGCTGGCCCTGGTGGCGGTGCTCGCCTTCGGCACGTTCCGGATGTTGGTGTGGTGGCGCCGGACGCGCACCCACCTGTTCCTGGCCGAGGCGCGCGGCGAGGAGCTGCCGGTGCGCATCACCCGCCGCCGCTGGGACGCGGCGTTGCCGGAGACGCCGATCGTCGCCGCCTGATCACCCGTGCCGGGGGACCAGCCAGCACAGGCAGAAGGGATGCCCGGCCGGGTCGGCGTACACCTGGAAGTCGTCCCCGGACGTGCTGCCCGTGGCCGCCTTCAGCACCGTGGCGCCGAGCGCCATGACGTGCTCGTGCGCTTCGGCGAAGTCCTCGACCCAGAGGTCGAGGTGCACTTGCTGCTTCACCGGCCCGTCCGGCCACTTCGGCGGCGTGTGGTCCGGCGCGAGCTGCACGCCGATCCGCGGCGCACCGTCCACCAGCACCATGTGCCAGTCACCGTCCTCGTCGACCTGGCCGCCGAGCACCCCGGCCCAGAAGCGGCTCTCGGCGGCGAGGTCGGCCGCGTCGAAGGTGACGACCTGGTGGTTGATCCGCATGGCCCCAGTCTGCCGGAGTCACCGCCGGACCGGGGCCTGCGGCAGCCTGGCAAGCCTCCGTCCGCGCCGCCCGACCGTCGTCCGATCCGCGACAAGCGGCCGCTAGGGTTGCCGCGTGTCGAGCCCCAAACCGCCCCGTCGTCCTGCCCCGCCTCCCGGTCTTCTCATCGTCGACAAGCCCGCCGGGATGACCTCCCACGACGTCGTCGCGCGCGCCCGGCGGATCATGGGGACGCGCAAGGTCGGGCACGCCGGGACGCTCGACCCCATGGCCACCGGGGTGCTCGTGCTCGGCATCGAACGCGCCACCAAGCTGCTCGGCCACCTGGCCCTGGACCGCAAGACCTACCTGGCCACCCTCAGCCTCGGCAGCAGCACCACCACCGACGACGCCGAGGGCGAAGTCCTGAGCCGAGCCGAGACGGAAAAAGTCACCGACGAGGACATCGCCACCGGCATCGAGAAGCTCACCGGCGACATCCAGCAGGTCCCGAGCGCGGTCAGCGCGGTCAAGATCGACGGCAAGCGCGCCTACGCCCGCGTCCGCGCCGGCGAGGACGTCGTCATCCCGGCCCGCCCGGTCACCGTCTACCGCTTCGACGTCCTGGGCATCCGGCACGAGGACGACCACGTCGAGGTCGACGCCGTCGTCGAGTGCTCCTCCGGCACCTACGTCCGCGCCCTCGCCCGGGACCTCGGTGCCGACCTCGGCGTCGGCGGCCACCTGAAGGCCCTCCGGCGCACCACCGTCGGCCCCTTCACCCTCGCCAAGGCCAAGACCCTCGACCAGCTCGAGGAACAACCCGAACTGAGCCTCGACCTCGACGCCGCCGTCGCCGCCGCCTTCCCGCGGCGCGACCTCGACGCCGCGACGGCGAAGGCCGTCCGCCACGGCCAGCGCATCCCGGCGGCCGGGCTCGAAGGCACCTACGGGCTCTTCGGCCCCGACGGCCGGGTGCTCGCCCTGGCCGCCGACGAACAGGGCGTGTCCCGCGCAGTGGTCGTGTTGCTGCCCGCCTAGGGTGGGCTCGAGAGACGGGAGTGTGACGTGCTGCGGTGGCGTGGACTGGGGGATCTCCCCGGCAGCTGGGGCCGGTGCGTGGTCACCATCGGCGTGTTCGACGGTGTCCACCGCGGGCACCAGGAGCTGATCAGCCGGACGGTGGCGGCGGCCGCCGAACGCGGGCTGCCGAGCGTCATGCTGACGTTCGACCCGCACCCGTCGGAGGTCCTGCGCCCGGGCAGCCACCCGGCGCAGCTGACGACGCTGCGGCGCAAGGCCGAGATCGTCGAGGGCCTCGGCATCGACGTCTTCTGCGTGCTGCCCTTCACCCTCGAGCTGTCCCGGCTGCTGCCGGAGGAGTTCGTGCACGAAGTGCTGGTCGACCGGCTGCACGCGGCCGCGGTGATCGTCGGCGACAACTTCACCTTCGGCGCCAAGGCGGCCGGCACCGTCGAGCTGCTGCGCACCCTCGGCCGCCGGTTCGGGTTCGCCGCGTACGGCGCCGAGCTGCAGGGCAAGGAACTGTCCGAAGAGGACCAGTCGGCCATCACCTTCTCGAGCACCTACGTCCGCTCGTGCATCGACGCCGGTGACGTCGTCGCGGCGGCCGAAGCGCTCGGCCGCCCGCACCGCCTCGAAGGCATCGTCGTCCGTGGCGACGGCCGGGGCCACGAGCTCGGCTACCCGACGGCGAACCTCTCGACGCCGCGCTTCGCCGCCGTCCCCGCCGACGGCGTCTACAGCGCGTGGTTCACCCGTTCGGCCGACCCGAAGCGCCGGCTGCGCGCCGCCGTCTCGGTGGGCACCAACCCGACGTTCTCCGGGCGCGAGCGGACCGTCGAGGCATTCGTCCTCGACGTCGACGAGGACTTCTACGGCCAGCACGTGGCCATCGACTTCGTCACGCGGCTGCGCGACCAGGTGCGCTTCGCCGATTCGGCCGGGCTCGTGGCGCAGATCGACGACGACGTGGTGCGGACGAGAAAGGCACTCGAACTGCCCCCGGACGCCCTGACCGGGGACGAACAGGGGATTACGCGTTCACGCACGTGACAGCGATGGCAAGATGCCTACGGACGTGCGTACGGGGTTTAGGGGAGCGGAACTGGTGGAGGACCACAAGATCGTCCAGCGGAACATCGCGTTGCAGCGCGAGTGGTACGGGGAGCCGCTCGGCGACCGCGTGCGCCGGCTCGTCGTCGCGTTCGACGTTTCGCAGGCGTTCCTGGCCGAAGTCCTCGGGATCAGCGCCCCCATGCTCAGCCAGGTGATGAGCGGGCGGCGGGCGAAGATCGGCAACCCGGTGGTGCTGGCCAGGATGATCATGCTCGAGCGCAAGATCCTCGTGCCCGAGGTCGCGGCGGGCAACCGCGAGGCGATGCTGGCCGCGATGGAGGACGTCCGCGACTCCCGGCCCACCGTCGGCCGCGACAACATCCCGGTGGTCAACGAAGACCAGAAGGTCCTCGCCTACCTGCGCGACCTGGCCGAGGACGAGGACCTGGGCGAGGCCGCCAAGCGCCTCGACGACGAGTTCCCGGCCATCGCCGACCTGCTCCGCCGGGCGGGCAACGGCTCCTGATGCCGGTCCTGTTCAGCGCGCTGCTCCCGCCTGCGGACGTCCGCGAGGCGATCGCCGGGGCCGTGGGCGACCCGCAGGACGGCCTCCGCTGGGAGCCGCCGGAGCGCTGGCACATCACCCTCGCCTACTACGGGCCCGACGACGTCGAGACCCGCGCCGCCTGGCTGGGCGAGCGGCTGGCCGGCCGCGGCCCGGTCGACGTCCGGCTGGAAAAGGCCGCGACGTTCCCCGGGGTGCTGTGGTTGACTGCCCTCGGATCGGAGCTGACGCCCCTCGCGCACGCCGCGGGCGCCGACGCCGAACCGAGGCCCTACCGGGCCCACCTGACGCTCGCGCGGTTCCCCCGGGAAGAACCCGGGCTCGCCGCGCGTTGGATCGAAAGCCTCGCGGGCTTCACGAGCCGGCGGTGGCGCGCCGCGGAAGTGGCGCTGATGACCAGCGAGCGCGAGCCGGGTGGTCCCCGGTACTCCGTGGCTCGCGCCTTCGAGCTGGACCGCGGCTGAACAGGCAGTTCAGCGGGCTGGTAACCTCAACGACCGGGTCCGGCTGCAGTCCGTGGCGGCCGTGACCGTCTTCCCGGCGTGCATCCACGTCCGGGGCCGCACGGCACTGATTATTTCGAGGAGCAACACAAGTGGCGCTGTCCACCGAAGAGAAGAAGTCGATCCTGGCCGAGTACGGCGTGCACGACTCGGACACCGGATCCCCCGAGGCCCAGGTGGCGCTGCTCACCAAGCGCATCGTCGGCCTCACCGAGCACCTCAAGGCTCACAAGCACGACCACCACTCGCGTCGCGGGCTCCTGCTGCTGGTCGGCCGTCGCCGCCGGCTGCTGAACTACGTGATGAAGGTGGACATCGAGCGTTACCGTGCGCTGATCCAGCGCCTCGGCCTGCGCCGATAGCTCGAACCCGAGGGGGAGTGGCCGTCACCGGTCGCTCCCCCTCGGTCCAAAAAGAACAACGGCGCGAGCGCGCACGAGGGTCCGTCCGCCGGTCCTCGGTAGTGGTTCCCGGGAAGCGTCCCGGGGACTTCGATCGAAGACCGGCCTCAATTCCTCGAGCGTCCTCAGGCGAAACGGGTCCCAGGGTGGGAGACTCGCGCCGGATGCGATGGAACTAAAGAGGAGAAACACCCTATGACCGACTCCACCGGAGTCACCGTGCACGAGACCGAAGCCGTCATCGACAACGGCCGGTTCGGCACCCGCACCGTCCGCTTCGAGACGGGCCGCCTGGCCAAGCAGGCCGCCGGCGCCGTGGTCGCGTACCTCGACGAAGAGACCATGCTGCTCTCGGCGACGACCGCGTCGAAGCACCCGAAGGAGCACTTCGACTTCTTCCCCCTGACCGTCGACGTCGAAGAGCGCATGTACGCCGCGGGCCGCATCCCCGGCGCGTTCTTCCGCCGCGAGGGCCGCCCGTCGACCGACGCGATCCTGACCTGCCGCCTGATCGACCGGCCGCTGCGCCCGTCGTTCGCCGACGGTCTCCGCAACGAGATCCAGGTCGTCATCACCGTCCAGAGCCTCAACCCGGACGACCCGTACGACGTGCTGGCCATCAACGCCGCCTCGGCGTCGACCCAGATCGCCGGCCTGCCGTTCTCGGGCCCGGTCGGCGGCGTCCGCGTCGCCCTGATCGAGGGCCAGTGGGTCGCGTTCCCGACCTGGTCGCAGCTGGAGAAGGCCACCTTCAACATGGTCGTGGCCGGCCGCATCGTCGGGGACGACGTCGCCATCATGATGGTCGAGGCCGAGGGCACCGAGCACACGCTCGACCTGATCGCCGCGGGCGGCAAGGCGCCGGACGAGGTCGCCGTCGCCGAGGGCCTCGAGGCCGCGAAGCCGTTCATCAAGGTCCTGTGCGAGGCGCAGCAGCGCCTGGCCGACGCCGCCGCGAAGCCGACCGGCGAGTTCCCGGTCTACCCGGCCTACCAGCCGGACGTCTACGAGGCCGTCGCCGCCATCGCGACCGACGACCTGGCCCGCGCGCTGCAGATCGCCGGCAAGCAGGACCGCGACGCCGCGACCGACGAGGTCAAGGCCGCCGTCATCGAGAAGGTCGGCCTGGGCGAGGGCGAGGCCTTCGAAGGCCGCGACAAGGAGATCGGCGGGGCGTTCAAGGCCCTGACGAAGAAGATCATGCGCCAGCGCGTCCTCACGGAGAAGATCCGCATGGACGGCCGTGGCCTCACCGACATCCGGTCGCTCGCGGCCGAGGTCGCCGTGATCCCGCGGGCGCACGGCTCGGCGCTGTTCGAGCGCGGCGAAACCCAGATCCTGGGCGTCACCACGCTGAACATGCTGCGCATGGAGCAGCAGATCGACTCGCTCTCCCCGGAGACGACGAAGCGGTACCTGCACCACTACAACTTCCCGCCCTTCTCCACCGGTGAGACCGGCCGCGTCGGTTCGCCGAAGCGCCGCGAAATCGGCCACGGCATGCTCGCCGAGCGCGCCCTGGTGCCGGTGCTGCCGAAGCGGGACGAGTTCCCGTACGCGATCCGCCAGGTCTCCGAGGCGCTGGGCTCCAACGGCTCGACCTCGATGGGCTCGGTCTGCGCGTCCACGATGAGCCTGTACAACGCCGGCGTGCCGCTGAAGGCGCCGGTCGCGGGCATCGCGATGGGCCTGGTCTCGGACGAGGTCGACGGCGAGACCCGGTACGTGGCGCTCACCGACATCCTCGGTGCCGAGGACGCCCTGGGCGACATGGACTTCAAGGTCGCCGGCACCAAGGACATCATCACCGCGCTGCAGCTCGACACGAAGCTCGACGGCATCCCGTCGGAGGTCCTCGCGGCCGCGCTGAAGCAGGCGAAGGACGCCCGGACCACCATCCTGGAGGTCATCGCCGAGGCGATCGACAGCCCGGACGAGATGAGCCCGTACTCGCCGCGCGTCACGAGCGTGAAGATCCCGGTGGACAAGATCGGCGAGGTCATCGGCCCGAAGGGCAAGATGATCAACTCGATCACCGAGCAGACCGGTGCCGACATCTCCATCGAGGACGACGGCACGATCTACGTCGGCGCGTCCGACGGCCCGTCGGCCGACGCGGCGATCGACCTGATCAACGCCATCGCCAACCCGCAGCTGCCCAAGGTCGGCGAGCGCTTCCTCGGCACCGTGGTGAAGACGGCCGCGTTCGGCGCGTTCGTCTCGCTGCTGCCGGGCAAGGACGGCCTGGTGCACATCTCGAAGCTGGGCAACGGCAAGCGGATCGCCAAGGTCGAGGACGTGGTCAACGTGGGCGACAAGCTCCGCGTCGAGATCGCCGACATCGACAACCGCGGCAAGATCAGCCTGATCGTGGTCAAGGAAGACGAAGCCGCCAAGCCCGCCGAGGGTGAGGCTTCCGCCGCCGACGACGAGAAGGCCGACGCCAAGTAACACCAGTTCCGCCGAAGGCCTCCTGACCGCGGTGGCGGTCGTGAGTGGTAAAGCGGGTTCTAACCCTCCTTACCACTCACGACCCCGGCGGCAGGGGGCCTTCGCGGCATCGTGAGTAAGGAACCCATGGCACGGCAGGTTTCCGGGCACGAGCAGCCCGTCGGCACCACCCGCACGCTGGAGTCCACTCCGGACGGTGCGGTCGTCAAGCGCAGCGTCCTGCCCGGCGGCCTGCGCGTGATCACCGAGCACGTCCCGGCGTCGCGCTCGGCCACGGTCGGGCTGTGGGTCGCCATCGGCTCCCGCGACGAGCCGGCCGCCGTCGCCGGTGCCGCGCACTACCTCGAACACCTGCTGTTCAAGGGCACGAAGCACCGCGACGCCACGCAGATCGCCGAGGAGATCGACGCGGTCGGCGGCGAGTTCAACGCCTTCACGGCCAAGGAGCACACCTGCTACTACGCGCAGGTGCTCGACGCCGACCTCCCGCTGGCCGTGGACCTGGTCACCGACGTCGTGTTCGACGCGCTGTGCACCGACCGCGACATGGACATGGAGCGCAGCGTCGTCCTCGAAGAGATTTCGATGCGCGACGACGACCCCGAGGACCTGCTGCACGAGACGTTCGTGACGGCCATCCTCGGCGACCACGCGCTCGGCCGCCCGGTGCTCGGCACCGAGAAGTCGATCATCGAGATGTCCCCGGCCGCGCTGCGGAACTTCTACAAGCGCCGCTACACGCTGCCGCGGATGGTCCTGTCCGTGGCCGGCAACATCGACCACAACCACGTGCTGCGGCTGGTCCGCAAGGCCCTGGGCGAGCGCCTGACCGGCACCGCGACGCCGGTGGCGCCCCGCGAAGGCCGCGCCCGGATCAAGACCGTCCCGAAGCTGGCCCTGCACACCGACGACACCGAGCAGGCGCACGTCATGCTCGGCCTGCGCTCGCTGTCGCGCCACGACGACCGCCGCTTCGCCCTGTCGGTGCTCAACGCGGCCCTCGGCGGCGGCATGAGCTCCCGGCTGTTCCAGGAGATCCGCGAGCAGCGCGGGCTCGCCTACCAGGTGTATTCGTCGGTCGCGAGCTACGCCGACACCGGCCACATGGCCGTGTACGCGGGCTGCCAGCCGGAGAAGCTCGGCGACGTCGCCGGCGTCATCCGCGAGGTGCTCGACAAGGTCGGCGTCGACGGCCTGACCGACGCCGAGGTGGTCCGCGCCAAGGGCCAGCTGCGCGGCGGCCTGGTGCTGGGCCTGGAGGACACGTCGTCGCGGATGTCGCGGATCGGCAAGAACGAGCTCAACTACGGCCGCTACCTGGGCGTCGACGACACGATCGCCCGCATCGACGCGGTCACCACCGAGGACGTGTGTGCGCTCGCTCGCACTTTGTTCGCGCGGCCCGGTGGTGTCTCGGCGGCGGCGGTCGTCGGGCCGTACGCTCACGCCGACGACCTTCCTGACGACCTGCACGAGGTGATCGCTTCATGACCATCAACGTCGGTGTGCTCGGTGCGCGCGGCCGGATGGGTGCCACGGTGGTGAACGCCGTCGAAGGCGCTTCGGACCTGAAGCTCGTGGCGGCGCTGGACTCGGGCGACGACTTCGCGCCGCTCGCCGACGCGCAGGTCGTCGTCGACTTCACCCACCCCGACGCCGTCATGGGCAACCTGCGGTACCTGGTCGAGCACGACATCCACGCGGTCGTCGGCACCACCGGCTTCAGCGAGTCCCGCTTGGCCGAGCTGCGCGCGCTCCTGGAGCCGAAGCCGGAGCTGGGCGTGCTGATCGCGCCGAACTTCGCCCTCGGCGCGGTTCTGGCGATGCGGTTCGCGGCCCAGGCGGCGAAGTTCTACGCCTCGGCCGAGATCATCGAGCTGCACCACAACCGCAAGATCGACGCGCCTTCGGGCACCGCCGCGCACACCGCCCGGATGATCGCCGGCGCCCGCGCGGAGGCCGCCGTGACGCCGGGTCCGGACGCGACGACGGCGGAGCTGGACGGCGCCCGCGGTGCCTCGGTCGAGGAGGTCCGCGTGCATTCGGTCCGCCTGCCGGGC
Source organism: Amycolatopsis sp. NPDC004625 (assembly GCF_040609695.1). Lineage (NCBI taxonomy): Bacteria > Bacillati > Actinomycetota > Actinomycetes > Pseudonocardiales > Pseudonocardiaceae > Amycolatopsis > Amycolatopsis sp. NPDC004625. The sequence continues at coordinate 68,999 of NZ_JBEXKX010000007.1, read as the reverse complement.
CTGGTCGCGCACGAGGAGATCCTGTTCGGCGGCGAAGGGGAGACCCTGACCATCCGCCACGATTCCCTCGACCGGACGTCCTTCATGCCGGGTGTGCTGCTCGGCGTGCGCGAAGTGCTGAAGCGCCCCGGCCTGACGGTCGGCCTGGAGAACGTCCTCGACCTGTGAGGGCCCGCAACGTCGCGCTGCTGCTGACGGCCGCCCTGGTCGTCTACCTGTTCCTGCTCGCCGACCGGGCGTTCGCCCTGTTCAAGACGGGCACCGGCGTCGGCATCGCGCTGGGTGCGGGCGTGCTGCTGTTGCCGGTCCTGGGCATCTGGGTCGTCGTGGTGACCTGGCGCAACGGCCTGCAGGTCCAGCGCCTGTCCCGGCGCCTGGACGCCGAGGGCGCGCTCCCGGACGTCTCCGACCTGCCGCGCCGGCCTTCGGGCCGGGTGGACCGCGACGCGGCCGACGCGTGGTTCGAGCAGCGCCGCGCGGAGGTCGAGGCCGACCAGGACAACTGGCGGGCCTGGTACAAGCTCGCGTACGCCTACGACATCGCCGGTGACCGGCGTCGGGCGCGCGAGACGATGCGGAAGGCGATCGAGCTCGAAGCCGCCGGCCGCTCACGTGCCGAGTAGCTCCGGCGCGAACACCTCCTCGATCCGCCACCGCCGCGAGGACAGGCCCTGTTCGTGGTGGTACCGCAGGTAGGTGTCGAGCGTGGTGCGGTTGGCCGAAATGCCGTAGGGCCACCAGTCCTCGCCGAACCCGGCCAGAGTCTCGTCGACCAGCGCGTTCGCCCACGGCAGCATGGTCTGCACCTGGTAGAGCCGCCGGCCGCGGCGGTAGCGCTCGGCGGCGGCGTCCTTCGCGGTCTCGAACATCGTGTAGACGCGGCGGGCCAGGCCGGGGTCGTCCCGCAACAGGTCCTTCCGGACGACGACGGTGTGCATGATCGGGAAGATCCCGGTGCGGCGGTGGTAGTCGCGTTCCCGCGCGACGAAGTCCGGGAAGAGCCGGCCGACGTCCGGAGAGCCGTCGAGCACGCACTGCGGGACGTTCGCGGAGAACAGCGCGTCGATCTCGCCGGTGGCGAGCAGGTCGTTCAGCGTCTCGCCGGCCCCGGCCGTGGTGACGTCGACGGCGCCGGGGTGCGGGTGCGGGATGAAGCCGAAGGGCTCGGCGGGGTGTTCGAGGCCGCCGATCACCCAGCGGTTCGCCTCGGGCCGGAACCCGTGCTCGTCCATCAGGATCCCCTTGGCCCAGACGCCCGAGTCCTGCCCGTAGGTGCCGAACTCGCCGATGGTCCGGCCGGTGAGGTCGCCCGGACCGGTGATCCCCGAACGCGTGTTGACGAAGACGCACGAGTGCCGGAAGACGCGGTTGGGGAAGATCGGCAGCGCGACCAACGGCGTGCCTTCTTCCAGCAGCCGCAGGTAGAACGTGAGGCCGAGCTCGGCCACGTCGAATTCGCCGCGGATCGCCCGTTCGAAGATTTCCGGCAGCGTGGGGGCGGTTTCCGCGCCGGACAGGTCCCGGGTCGTGTCGTAGGTGAAGGTTCCGATACGCATGGTTCCGATCATCGGCGCGCGCGGACCGGGGCGTCCAAGACCGGTTGCGGCAACTCGATACCGTGGGGGTATGGACTTGCGGGTGCTCCGGTACTTCGTCGCGGTCGCCGAGGAACGGCACGTCGGCCGCGCGGCGGACCGGCTGCACATGGCGCAGCCGCCGCTGAGCCGCGCGGTGCGCGGCCTGGAAGACGAGCTGGGCGCGACCCTGTTCGAGCGGACCCCGAAGGGTGTCACGCTCACCGACGCGGGCGCGGCGTTGTACGACGAGGCCGTCGCGCTGCTGGCCCAGGCCGGCCGCATCCGCGACCGCGTGACCGCGGCGGCGGGCGCGGCGACCCTGACGGTCGGCACCCTGGCGGACGCCGCCGAGCAGGTCGGCACGCGGCTGGTCGCGCGGTTTCGCGAGCAGCACCCGCACATCGATGTGCGGGTGCACGAAACGGACCTCGCCGACCCGACGGCCGGCCTGCGCACCGGGCTGGTCGACGTGGCCCTGACCCGCACGCCGTTCGACACCGCGGGGATCGGTGTCCACGTGCTGCGCCGGGTCCGCGTGGGCGTGGTGCTGCGCGAGGACGACCCCCTGGCCGCCCGGGCCGAGGTGTCGACGGCGGAGCTGGCCGGCCGCCGCTGGGTCCGCCTCCCGGACGGCACCGACCCGCGCTGGAGGGCCTACTGGACCGGCGGCCCGGCCGAGGCGGACGCCCCGGTCATGCGGACGGTCCAGGAGTGCCTGCAGGCGGTGCTGTGGAACGGCACCGCGGCCCTCGCCCCGGCCGACCAGCCGTTGCCGCCGGGGTTGTGCGTGGTTCCGGCCTCGGACCGCCCGCCGAGCGAGCTCGTGGCGGCCTGGCCGAAGACGGCGAGCAGTCCGCTGGTGCGCAGTTTCGTGCGGATCGCCGCGGAGGCCGGCCGGTGACGCTGCTGCTGAAGCTCGTCCTGGCGCCGCTGCTGGTGGTCGGCTCGTCGCTCGCCGGACGGCGCTGGGGGCCCGGCCTGACGGGGCTCTTGGTCGCGATGCCCGTCGTCGCCGGGCCGATCCTGCTGATCACCTATCTGGAGCACGGCTCGGCGTTCGTCGCCCGGGCCGCGTCGGCGTCGCTGCTGGGACTGGTGTCGCTGGCCGCGTTCGCGGTGGTCTTCGCGCGGGTCTCCCGGGCTCGCGGGTGGGTCGGCACGGTGCTGCTCGGCTGGCTGGTGTGCCTGGCCCTGGACCTGGCGTCGTCGTTCGCGCCGGTGCCGGTGTGGGCGGCGCTCGGGCTGGCGTGGGCGGCGGCCTGGGCGGGCACGCGCGTGCTGCCCGACCCGGGGGAGACCGGGCCGGTGACGGTCCCGTGGTGGGACCTGCCCGCCCGAGCCCTCGCGACGGCCGGGCTCGTGGTCGCGTTGACGGCGGCGGCCGGTCGCCTCGGCCCGGACCTGACGGGCGTGCTGGCCCCCTTCCCGACCGGGACGAGCGTGGTGGCGGTGTTCGCCCTGGCGCAGGGCGGATCGCGAGCGGCCGCGGCGACCATGCGGGGCGTGCTGCGCGGGCTCGGCGGGTTTTCGGCGTTCTGTTTTCTGGTGGCGGTGTTCGCGGAGCCGATCGGCGGGTGGGCTTTCGTGGTGGCGGTCGCCGGAACGGGGGTGTGGCAATTTGCTGACCGTCGTCGTTCGTTCGGGAAATGAGCGTGTTTCGTGGCATCGCCCGCATGAAACCGGCTTCGATCTGACCTCAGTGGTGCAGCCAGCCCGCGAACACCGCCGGTGAAGCCGCTATCAAACTGAACCGGATCCACCTTCCGGCCAGCCCCGTGGTCAGGAAGGTCGCGAGCCGCATCCGCACCAGGCCGGCCAGCACGCTCGTCGCCATGAACGGCGGCAGTCCCACCAGGGAGCTCACCCCGTACGTCCCGGCCATCCAGTGCGGGTGCCGGTGGCAGCGCTCGCGCAGCCGCTCGACCCACCCGCGGATCCGCTTGGTCCGCAGCTGCCAGCGCACCCGCCGGGGCGTCATCGGGCGCTCGCGGTGCAGCCGGTCGTGCAGCGGCTTCGGCAGCTTGATCGTCCCGCGGGCGGCCAGGTAGTACAGCGTCTTGCCGGCGATCTGCCCGACCGCCACCGCCGCCCCGAGCCACAGCCAGTGCAGCCCCGGCTGGCTCGCGCACAACCCCAGCAAGAACACTTCGGCGTTGATCAGCGGCACGATGGCCGAACCGAACGCGACGCCCAGCGTCAGCAGGATCCAGCTCATCGTGTCACCTCCTGAAAAGCTCTCGCGTTCTTCCACGTTATCAGTTCGAGATCTCCGCGCACGGGGGTTAACCCCCCTGTTCGGCGGGTGGTCCGCACCAGAAGATCACCTGCCGGACCGCTTCCCGTCACCTCCCGCCGGAACACTGGCGGGGTGGCCGCCGAGCAACCCCGTACGCCCGCTGACCGATTCGGCGCCCTCTGCCGGACCGTCGTGCGCTTCCTGCCACTGGGGTTGTCGCGGATCGTGGCGCCGACGTTTCTCGGCTTCTGCCTCATCAACGGGTTCACCTTCGGCGTCGACCTCGGGCTGCTGACCGTCTTCCACGGCGTGCTCGGCTGGCCGGTGTGGCTGGCGATCACGCTGGCGTACGTCTGCGCGTTCGGGCTGAGCTTCGTGCTGAACCGGACGTTCAACTTCCATTCCCACGCCGCCGTCGGAAGCCAGCTCGTCCTTTACATCTTGGCGATTGCCGTCAACTACGCGGCGTTCCTGCTGGGTGTGGGCGCGGGGCTGACGGCGCTGGGCGTCGAATACCACGTCTCGCGGGTGCTGGCGGGCGCGTGCGAAGGCGTGTTCATGTACGCCGTGATGCGGTGGGTGATCTTCCGGGACTCAGGCGAGCTCGAGGTCGAGGGTGCCGGTGAGCCGGACCTCGCGGACCGTCCGGTCGCCGGTGTCGAGGGTGCGGACGGTGCCGTCGGGGTTCCAGCCGGCCCGCCGGTAGAAACCGAGGGTGGCGTGGTCGCCCTGGGCGACCCAGGCGATGCCGCGGGTGGCGCCGTCGGCCCGCAGGCCCGCGGCGGCCGTCGCGAGTAGCCGCCCGGCGTGCCCGCGGCGGCCCCACCGCGGCTCGACGAGCAGGGTGGCGATCAGCCCGGTCGTGTCCGCGTCTTCGGGCAGGCTCCCGTCGGCCTGGGCGACCTCGTCTTCGGGCGCGCGGCCGGCGACGCAGAACCCGACGGTGAACTCGCCCTCGGTGGCGACGTGGACCTGGCTGCCGGGGTAGTCGATGGCCTCGGTCCAGGTGCCGGCCAGGTCGGTGGCGTCGAGCTGGGCGAGGGCCTGCTTGCCGAGGAGGTCCTCGTAGGCGGCGTGCCAGGTTTCGCGCTGGATGCGGGCGATCTCCGCGGCGTCGGAGAGGTCGGCGGGACGGACGGCGGCGTCGCTCATAGGTGGTGAACTTAGCGGTCGCGGTTTTTGTCGGTGGTGGGTGGCACCATGAGCTCACCATGCAAACGATCAGCGTCTCGACGGCCCGGAAGACGTTCCTGGCCGCACAGGGCTTCACCGACCCGCGTCCGTCCGGCGAGCCTTCGCGGCAGCACCTGAAACGGGTGCTGTCGAGAGTCCGGCTGCTGCAGCTGGACTCGGTGAACGTGGCGGTCCGGGCGCACTACATGCCGGTGTTCTCCCGCCTGGGCGCGTACGACCCGGTGCTGCTCGACGCGGCAGCGTGGGCGAACTCCGCGCGACGGCCGCGGATGCTGGTGGAGACGTGGGCGCACGAGGCGAGCCTGCTCCCGGTCGAGGACTGGCCCCTGATCCGCTCGGGCGCCAAGCGCGACGGCTGGTGGCGGCACTACGGGCCGTTGATCGAGAAGTCCCCGGGCCTGGTGGACGAGATCCTGTCGGTGGTGAAGGAGCTGGGCCCGATCGGCGCGGGCGGCATCGAGCGCGCGGTGGAGGCGGACGCCCAGCGCCGCGGCCCGGGCTCGTGGTGGGAGCGGTCGGAGGTCAAGCGCGTCTGCGAGTACCTGTTCGGCATCGGCCAGCTGACAACGGGCACGCGGCGATCGTTCGAGCGGCTCTACGACCTGACCGAGCGGGTCGTCCCCCCGGAGATCCTGTCCCGGACGGTGACCGCGGAGGAGGGCGCGCGGGGTTTGATCTCGCGATCGGCGCAGGCATTGGGCGTGGCGACGGAGACGGACCTGCGCGACTACTACCGCCTCGGCCCGGCCCCGGCCCGCCAGGCGGTGGCGGAGCTGGTGGAGTCGGGCGAGCTGGAGCCGGTGGCGGTCCGGGGCTGGAAGCAGGTCGCGTACCGCCATGCGTCGGCCCGGACACCCCGGGCGGTCACGGGCCGGGCGTTGCTGTGCCCGTTCGACCCGCTGATCTGGGAGCGCGCCCGGACGGAGCGGCTGTTCGGCTTCCACTACCGGATCGAGATCTACGTCCCGGAGCCGAAGCGGGTGTACGGGTACTACGTGTTCCCGTTCCTCCTCGACGGCTCACTGGTGGCGAGGGTGGACCTGAAGTCCGACCGCGCGGCGGGGGTCCTGCGGGTCCAGGGGGCGTTCGCGGAGGAGGGAGTGGACGTGGCCCGGGTCCTGCCGGAGCTGGCGGCAGAGCTGCGGCACATGGCGGAGTGGCTGGGGCTGTCGGGTGTGGCGGTGGGGGAGCGGGGCGACCTGGCGAGGCCGCTGGGGAAGCTGGTCCGCTGACGCCTCACGGCTTGCCGGCGGGCGGGAACGTGGCCGGGTCGAGGCCCGCTCTCGGCTCCGGGGCCAGGGTGGTCCGGTCGATCCGCGGATCCGGCGAACACGGCTGCCCGATGAACCGCGACCCCGCCACCGCCCCGGCCAGCGCCGCCCCCGCCACCGCCGCCGCCACGCGCGCCCGCCCGCGGCGCCGCGAGGCCCGGACCGCTCGCACCAACCCCGGCACCAGCGAGACCCGCGGCGAAACCGGCCCCAGCAGCTCCACCGAAGTCTCCCGCGGCACCACCGAAAGAATCCCCGGCATCCCCGCGAACGAAGCCACCGCCGCCGCGCACGGCACGCAGGACCCCAGGTGCCCCTCGTACTCCCGGCGTTCCCCAGGGGACAACGCGCCAAGCACGTACGCCGCGTCCCAATCGCGGTACGGATCGCTCAACGCCGCGTCAACCCCCTCTCCTGCAACGCCAGCCGCAGCGCGCGCAGGCCGTAGAAGAGCCTTGATCGCACCGTTCCCTCCGGTACCTCCAGCTCCTCGGCCAGCTCCGCCACCGACTGCCCCATGTAGTACGCGCGGACGATCACCGTCCGGTGCTCCGGTGTCAGCTGCGTCAGCACATCCGTGATCACCCACGCGTCCAGCGCCGAGTCGATCGGGTCCGTGCGGGACTGCTCCGGCACCGATGGCGAACCCACCTCCCGGCGCGAGCGCGCGCTGCGGCGCTCGTCGATCACCACGTTGCGCGCCACCGTGAACAGCCACGCGCGCGACGCCGGCTCGCCCTGCTCCAGGATCGCCGGGCTGTTCCACAGCCGCAGCAACGATTCCTGGACGACGTCCTGCGCGAGCTGGTCGTCGCCGGTCAGGCGCAGGGCGTACCGCCACAGCGCCGGGGCGTGCTGGTCGTGCAGCGCCTGCAGCAGCGCCGTGTGCGTCTCGTTGATGGCGCACCCACCCGGTCAGCGGCCGAACACCGGTTCGCGTTTGCCGAGGAACGCACCGGTGCCCTCGCGCATGTCCGGGCCGCCGAACGCCGCCCGGAACGCCGACAGCTCCAGCTCCAGACCGGCGTCCACCGTGCGGCCGCGGCCCGCGTTCAGCGCGCCCTTCGCCAGCGCCACCGCGTCGCGCGAGTTCCGCGACACCGCCGTGATCGTCGCGCGGGCCCCGGCGAGCATCGCCTCGCGGCTGTCGAACAGCTCCGTGACCAGCCCGATCCGCTGCGCCTCCGCCGCCTCGACGTGCCGGCCGGTGAAGATCAGCTCACGCGCGCGCCCGGGGCCGACCTGACGCCACAGCCGGACGCAGCCGCCGAAGCCCGGGATCAGGCCCAGCAGCACCTCCGGCTGGCCGAACACCGCCTTCGGCGTGGCGTAGACGAAGTCGCACGCGAGCGCGAGTTCGCAGCCGCCGCCGAGCGCGTAGCCGTCGACGCAGGCGATCACCGGCACCGGCAACGCTTCCAGCGCCCGGGTGACCTGCTGGCCGAGCGCCCCGAACCTCGCTCCCCGCACGGGATCCAGCGCCGCCATCTCGCGGATGTCGGCCCCGGCGACGAACGCCGGGCCCGGCGCGCCGGTGAGCACGACGCCCGCGACGGCCCGGTCGTCACCCAGCGACGCACACACTTCGAGCAGTTCGGTGAGCACCTGGGACGACAACGCGTTGCGCGCCCGCGGCCGGTCCACGGTCACGGTCGCGACGGGCGCCTGCAGATCCACTACGACGGTCCGGTCCATGCTGTCTCCCTCACGAGTCCCAGATCGCGCCGAAGGCCGGAATCCCGCGGGCTTCCAGCGCCTCGACGACGTGCCACGTTGTCTTCCGGTTCGAAATGCAGATCACCGCTTCCGCGGCGAAGTCCCGGTGCGCGCTCAGGGCCAGTTCGACCAGGTCGGGTTTGCCGTCGCTGTCGGTGTCCCACACGACGGCGTCCGGCTGGACGGCCAGGATCTCGTCGACGAGCTCGTCGCCGTAGGTCCGCCGGGGGTGGCGGGTCGACCACACGAGCCGCGCGGGCGTGTCGCCGGAGAGCAGGTGCGGCAGGCACGGGCCGATCCCGCTGCCGGTCGCCACCCAGACCACCCGCCGGAACAGCTTGTCGATGTTGCCCACCCCGGCGGTCGGGATGCCCTTCACCCACACGTGCGACGGCAGGTCGTCGATCAGCGCGCCGGTCCAGTCGCCGGCGCGGGACACGGTCAGCCGGAACCCGGAACGCCCCGGCGCGGGCACGTTCGCGAAGGAATGCCACTCCAGCAACGGGTTCCGGCTCAGCGCCGTCGACGAGCCGGCGAACGGCGTAACGCCGTGGTCGAACGACAGGAGCGCCACGTGCGGCGACGGCCGGGTGATCCGCACCGGCACCCGCCGCAGCCGCAGCCACGGCAGCGCCACGCTCGTGACGACGACCAGCAGCACCCAGAACGGGCCCGAGCCCACGAAATCCGGCCCGCCCAGCAACGCCGAGTGGACGGTGAAGAGCACGAGCAGCGCCCAGCCGCCGAAGCGGTGCGAGCGCTCGAACAGGTCGTGCCGGCGCGCCCGCACCCGCGGCAGCGCGAGCACGACCACGACGGCGAGGAGCACCGCGATCGCCCAGGTGGTCACCAGCAGGGCCGCCGATCCGCCGCGGCCGGTCAGCACGCCGGTGAGCACGAGGAACCAGCCGGTGGCGCAGAGCGTGCCGCCGACGTGCAGGCCGCCGAAGTGGTAGACCTTGCCCAGCGTCCAGCGCAGCCGCAGCGAACGGCTCACCGGTGCCGCCGTGGCCAGCCGGAAAAGCAGGTTGATCACGAGCTGCTGGCGGACCAGCACGGCCGGTGCCAGGTTCCCCAGCACCAGCCAGGTCAGGACGTCCAGGTCGAGCGGGCCGGCGGTGGCGGCGACGGCGTTGGCCGCCACCACCGCGGCGGCCAGCCGGTTGTGGTGGGTCCACGGCCGCCGCTTCAGCCGGGCCCGCACGGCCGCCGACGGCGGGATGGTGGCGGTCATGCCACCGTCCCCGCGGGCTCGCGACTGTCCAACCGCGACAGCAGCGCGCGCCGGTCGACCTTGCCCCGCTCGGTGAGCGGCAGGCCCTCCACCGGGACGATCATCGCGGGCACGCTGTAGTACGGCAGCGCGGCTTCCGCCGAACGGCGGATCAGCTCGGGCTCGGCCGTCGAGGGCGTCACGAAACCGACGAGCCCGCCCTCGTAAAGCAAGGTGGCCGCGCGGTCGCAGCCCGGCGCCCGCTCCAGCGTCGCGGTGACCGCGTCCAGCTCGACGCGGAAGCCGCGGACCTTGACCTGGTCGTCGGTCCGGCCGTGGTGCTCCAGCTGCCCGTCCGCGGTCCACCGCACGAGGTCCCGGGTGCGGAACATCCGGTGCGGTCCGCCGAGGAAGGGGTCCGGCCGGTAGCGCTCGGCGGTGAGGACGTCGTCGCCGGCGTAGCCCGCGGTGACGCACGCACCGCCCGCCCACATCTCCCCGGCCTGGCCGATCGGACACGGCCGCAGCTCGTCGTCGAGCACGTACACGGTGGTGTTCGGCACCGGGCGGCCGATGGTCAGCGGACCGCGCCGGGGATCGTAGCGCTGGACGGTGTTGACGATGGTCACCTCGGTGGGGCCGCAGGCGTTGTGGAAGCGCGCCCGCCGCGACCAGGCGTCGGCCAGCGCGGCCGGGCAGCGTTCGCCCGCCACCGCGACGGTCCGCACCCGCGGGCACGCCTGCGGGTCCACTGTGGACAGCACGCCGGGGGTGGCGATGACGACGTCGGCCGCGCGGGCGGTCTCCTCGATGTCCCGGCCGCGGATGAGCAGGCAGCCGCCGTGGGCGAGGGTGCCGAGGATTTCCCACGCGGCCATGTCGAAGGCGATGTTCAGCAGCTGCGCCACGCGGTCGCCGGGCCGGATGCCGAGCGAGCCCGGTGCCGTCAGCAGGACGTTGGCGAGGTTCGCGTGGGTCACCTGCACGCCGTTCGGGCGCCCGGTCGTCCCGGAGGTGAAGATCACCATCGCGGTGCCGCCGCCGGCCGCGGCGGGAGGGTCGCCGTGCGCGTGCTCGTCGTCGATGGCGACGACCCGGCCGAGGTCCGCGGGCAGCGCGGCCGAGTGCTCGCGCGTGGTCAGGACGACCTCGATGCCCGCACTGCGCACGATCTGCCGCAGCTGGCGGGCGGGCGCGATCCGGACGTCCTGCGGCACGTACGCCGCGCCCGCGCGCAGCACCGCGAGAATGCCGACCACCATCGGGATCGACCGGGTCAGGAACAGGCCCACGTGCTGCCCGGGACGCACCCCGAGCCCGATCAGGGAGGCCGCGAGCGAAGCCGACCGGCGATCGAGTTCGGCGTAGGTGAGCGATGCACCCAGGTGCATTACCGCCGGTGCGTCCGGACGGGCTCGTGCCTGCGCCAACACGGCGTCGTGAATGCGGCGGAACGGGACTCCGGCGGCCTTTCCGGTACCGAACCGCTGGAACAGCACGCGGTCGGCGGCGGTCAGGCCCTGCAGCGAGGAGGGGCGGATCAGCGCGGTCACTCGGTCACCTTTCGCCAGGCCGGCGCGGTCAACCGAGATGAACGAGACAGCCTGGCGATTTGTTCAAGGCGGATCCGAGAATTTCTCGTGTAACCCGGTGAAACGGTGTTTCGACGAATTCATCCATCGTTCGCCGGATTACTGCGGGCGCTTTCTCTGGTATTCCGCGCGAACGGGCCGTCCTCGGCACCCCCGCCGGGAACGGCCCGTTCCTCCCCCTTGCTCACCCCGCCGCGCGCGTCACCACGGCGTTGCCGGTGCCGGTGCGGGCGCGGACCTTCAGCTTCACGCCGCCCTCGGGGGCTGCGTCGGCGACGTCCAGTTCGCTCGAAACGCGGCCCGCGCTGGCGGTCAGGTCGACCTCGGCGGACGTGCCGCCGCGGATGCCGATCCGGACTTCGCCGGAGCCGGTGATCAGGTCGAGGCTGCCCGAGCCCGCGTCGGCCACCGACAGGTCGCCGCTGCCGGTGCGGGCCATCACCTCGCCCGAAACCGCGCCCAGCCAGACGTCGCCGGTGCCGGTGGCCAGGGTTGCCGAGCCGGCGATCGAGGACGCTTCGACGTGGCCGCTGCCGCTGCGCAGCTGCAGCCCGCCCAGTGTCGGGCCGAGCTTGACCGCGCCGCTGCCGGTGCGGATCGTCGCCGAGCCGTCGGCGCGCTCGAGCTTCACCTCGCCGGAGCCGGTGAGCAGGTCCACGCGGCCGGCCGAGCCGGACACCGTGACGTCGGCCGCGCCCGCCCGCACCTCGACGTGCGAGCCCACCGGCGCGTGCACCTTCACCGCGAGGGCGGCGTTGCGCAGCTGCCACGCCTTCGGTGCCTGGACGACCAGGCGGTTGCCGACCTTCTCGATCCGGCTCTGCCGGACCGCCTCGGCGGGGGAGGTCCCCGGGTCCAGGCCCAGCTGGTCGCCGAAGCGCTCGCCGACCCAGGACAGCAGGCTGTTCACACCCGCCACCCACGGCTGCTGCTCACCCTGGTCGTGCCGCAGTTCGACGCGTGCGCCGGAGTCGCCTTCGAGGACGATCTCGACGCGGCCGATCGTGACGCTGACGTCGAGCTCCAGCGGGACGTCGGTCTCGAACTCGTCGATCCGGACCAGCTCGTCGGCCGGCTCCTCGGCCGGTGTGGTCTGTTCTTCGCTCATCGTCGGTTCCCCCTCAGCCTTCGACCCAGCCGTGCAGGTGCGACCCGGTGCCGCCACCCTTGCCGTGGTGCTTGTGGCCTCCGCCGCCGAGCGCGCCGTGCCCCAGCGCCCCCTGGACGGCCTGCGAAACGAACGTGTTCAGCGAGACGCCCTGGGCCGCGGCGGCGCGTTCGGCCTGGCCCTTGATCTGCTCGACCAGCCGCAGCGTGATCCGGCTGATGTCACCGCCGTCGATCGGTGGCGGCGGTGTGGTGTCACGTGGTGTCGCTCGTGACGTCGGCTCCTCGGCGGTGCCCGTGACGACCACGCGGACGTCCCGGCCGTCGAGCCGGACGTCCACCACCTGGCCGGGCAGGGCGGCCGTGACCTCGGCGGCGAGGTCGGCGAGGGCGTTCATCAGGGTCAGGCGGACGGCGGGTTCGAGCGCGGAGGACAGCAGTGCGGCCGCCCGCCGGGTCTGCTCGTCCCCGGCGGCAGCCGTGTTCGCGAGGTCCTCGCGAAGGGTGGCGATGTACGGGGTCAGGTCCATGACACCACTATGACGTCATCGGTGACGTCAGTCAAGGCGGCCGTGCTGTCACCGTGTCCCCCGGGAGTGGCCGGCCCCGCGCGGTTAGGCTGCCCGGGAGCCGGGAGAAGGAGTGCTGACGTGGCCGCAGCGGTGTCGCCCAGAGTGCAGCTGATCGCGAAGACCGAGTTCTTCCCGCCCGAGGACGTGCCGTGGTCGACGGACGCGGACGGCGGCGAAGCGCTCGCCGAGTTCGCCGGCCGCGCCTGCTACCAGTCGTGGCAGAAGCCGAACCCGGTCACCGCGACGAACGCCGGCTACCTCGAGCACATCATCGACGTCGGCCACCTTTCGGTGCTGGAGCACGGTTCGGTGACCTTCTACATCAGCGGCATCTCCCGGTCGCTGACCCACGAGCTCATCCGGCACCGCCACTTCTCCTACTCCCAGCTCTCGCAGCGGTACGTCCCGGAGCGCAACGCCGAGTTCGTCGAGCCCGAGATCATCGCGAACGACCCGGTGCTGCACGAGAAGTTCCTCGCCGCGACGCGGGCGAGCGTCGACGCCTACACCGAGCTGCTGGCCGGGCTCGAGGAGAAGTTCGCCGACGTCCCGACCGCGACCCTGCGCCGCAAGCAGGCCCGCCAGGCCGCCCGCTCCGTGCTGCCGAACGCGACCGGGACGCGCATCGTCGTCAGCGGGAACTACCGCGCCTGGCGGCACTTCGTCGCGATGCGGGCCACCGAGCACGCGGACGTCGAAATCCGCGAGCTGGCCGTGGAATGCCTGCGGCAGCTGCAGAAGGCCGCCGCGAACGTGTTCGCGGACTTCACCATCTCGACGCTGCCGGACGGCACCGAGATCGCCACGAGCCCGAAGGTGCTGGAAGGCTGATGAAGCGACTCGCGATCGACGTCCGGCCCGGTGAGTACGCCGTCGTGCGGCTGCCCGCGGACGCCCCGGTGCCCGCCGAGCTGTTCGAGCCGGGGGAGGCGTTCGTCTCGGTGACCCGGACGCCCGAAGAGCTGTCGGTGATCTGCCCGGCCGGCCGCGAGCCGGCCGGCGCCACGGCGGCCGAGGACGGGTGGCGGCTGCTGTCGGTCCGCGGCCCGCTGGAGTTCACGCTGACCGGCATCATCGCCGCGCTGGCCTCGGAGCTGGCCGCGGCCGGTGTCGCGCTGTTCTCGATGTCGACGTTCGACACCGACCACATCCTGGTCCGCGCCGCCGACCTCGACCACGCGGTCACGGCCCTGCGCGAGTCCGGGCACGAGGTCGCGCACGCCTGACTTTTCGGGCGCGATCTGCCGGGTATCCGGGTTCAAGGGTGGGGTCCCTCACCCTTGAAAAACAAAGTTCGGCATGCCTAAACTTCGGTTTGGGATCCCCGATACCCGGTTTCCGAGAGGTGGCGTCATGGCGGTGACCGAGGCGGTCCGCCCGAGACTCGTGTCGCGGCTGCGCACCGGTTCGGCCCTGCTCGGGCCCGCGTTCGTCGCCGCCATCGCCTATGTCGACCCGGGGAACGTCGCCTCCAACATCAGCGCCGGCGCCCGCTACGGCTACCTGCTGGTCTGGGTGATCGTGGCGGCGAACCTGATGGCCGTGCTCGTGCAGTACCTGTCGGCGAAACTGGGCCTGGTCAGCGGGATGTCGCTGCCGGAGGCGCTGCGCGCCCGGCTGTCCCGGCCCGCGCGGCTGGCCTACTGGGCCCAGGCCGAGGTCGTGGCCATCGCCACCGACCTGGCCGAGGTCGTCGGCGGCGCGATCGCCCTCAACCTCCTGTTCGACCTGCCGCTCGTGGCCGGCGGCCTGATCACCGGCGCGGTGTCGCTGACGCTGCTGGCGGTCCAGGACCGCGGCGGCCAGCGGACGTTCGAGCGGGTCGTCACCGGCCTGCTGGCGGTGATCGCCATCGGTTTCCTGGCGAGCCTGTTCGTCGAGCCGCCCTCGGCCGCGGCGACCGTGGGCGGCCTGGTGCCGAGGTTCGACGGCGCGGGCAGCGTGCTGATCGCCGCGGCGATGCTGGGGGCGACGGTCATGCCGCACGCGGTGTACCTGCATTCGGGCCTGGTCCGCGACCGCCACGGCCGCTCGGACGGCGTCCGCCGCCGCCGGCTGCTGCGGGCGACGCGGGCGGACGTCGGCCTGGCCATGCTGCTGGCGGGCGCGGTCAACCTCGGCATGCTCCTGCTGGCCGCGACGAACCTCCAGGGCCAGGACGGAGTGGACAGCATCGAAGGCGCGCACGGCGCGGTGGCGGTGGCGCTCGGCCCGGGCATCGCGCTGCTGTTCGCGATCGGCCTGCTGGCCTCGGGCCTGGCCTCGACGTCGGTCGGCGCGTACGCCGGCGCGATGATCATGCAGGGCCTGCTGCACAAGCGGGTCCCGCTGGTCCTGCGCCGCCTGGTCACGCTGACGCCGGCGATCGTGGTGCTCGCACTGGGCGCGGACCCCAGCGCGGCGCTGGTGGTGTCGCAGGTGGTGCTGTCGTTCGGCATCCCGTTCGCGCTGGTGCCGCTGATCCGGCTGACGGCCGACCGCGACCTGATGGGGGCGGCCGCGAACCGCCGCCTGACCACGGTCGCGGCGTGGGTGATCGCGGCGATCATCATCGCGCTGAACCTGGTCCTCATTTACCTCACCTTCGCCCGCTGAGGTTGCTTTCCCCCGCCGGGGCACGAATTCCGCGGAACCCGCGGCGCCCCGCGGCGGTCCGACTAGCATCTGCGCGACCGCCGCCAAAAGGAGCACCGTGACCGACGAACAGACCCGGCCCTACCCGCCGCGGCAGGCCCCTGCCATGCCCGGTCAGCGGGTCGTCGCGGGCCGTTACCTCCTGCTGGGCGAACTGGGCCGCGGCGGCATGGGCGTCGTGTGGCGGGCGCAGGACCAGGTGATCGGGCGGCAGGTCGCCGTCAAGGAGCTGCGGCTGCCCGACGCCGAGTCCGCCGCCGTCTTCTCCGAGCGGGCCCTGCGGGAGGTGCGCACCGGCGGCCGGCTCAACGACCCCGCGATCGTCACCGTCTACGACGTCGTCACCGACGGCGGGACCACCTTCATCGTCATGGAGCTCGTCGAGGCCCCGAGCCTCGCCGACCTCGTCCGGCAGCGCGGCCCGATGCCCGCCGCGCAGGCCGCGCAGCTGGGGGAGCGGGTGCTCGCCGCGCTGCAGGCCGCGCACGCGGCCGGGATCGTGCACCGGGACGTCAAGCCGGCGAACATCCTGGTCGCGCCGGACGGCCGGGTGAAGCTCACCGACTTCGGCATCGCCCACGCCGTCGACGACCCGCGCCTGACCACCAGCGGCATGATCGTCGGCTCGCCCGCCTTCATGGCGCCGGAGCGCGTCGAAGGCCGCGAAGCGCTGCCCGCGTCCGACCTGTGGTCCCTCGGCGCGACGCTGTTCTTCGCCGTCGAAGGTTCGATCCCGTTCGAGCGCGCGACCACCGCCGCGACGCTGCACGCGATCATGACCGAGATCCCGTACCTGACCCGCGGCCAGGGCCCGATCGCCGCCGCCATCCTCGGCCTGCTGGTCACCAACCCCGACGCGCGGCTGACCGCGCCCCAGGCCCAGAACCTGCTGACCACGGCCCAGGGCGTGCGGCCCACCCCGCCGCACGGCACCGCGATGCTCGGCGCCCCGGCGCCGCAGCCGCCCGCGAAGAAGGCCCACCGCGCGCTGTGGCTCTCGGCCGCGGCCGTGCTGGTCGTGGCGGCCCTGGTCGGCGGCTTCTTCGCGGGCAAGGCGTTCGAAACGCCCGTCCCGGACGCCCAGAAGCTGCCCACGATGACGTTCGGCCTCGGCGGCCAGATGCGCGTGGACGCCAGCTCCAGCTACCAGTGCTACAACGCGCCGGTCCAGGACGGCGGGGTGATCAGCGACGAGAACGACGGCGACTGCAAGGAGAGCCACACCCTCGAGCTCTACGACAGCGGCGACGCGATCGGCACCGCGAACTGGTCCGACAGCGACGCGGAGATCGCCGCCTACCCGGGCCTCGAAGCCGTCACGGCGGTGGCCGAAGCCCGCTGCGCGGCCTCCTTCCGCTCCTCGATCGTCCCCGCCACCCAGCGCGAGGCCCTCCGGTACCGCGCGCTCGTCCCGACCCAGGGGGAGTGGCAGAGCGTGCCCGACAAGCCCGGCGAGTACCCGAGGCGCGAGTTCTACTGCGCGCTTTCCAAGGCCGACGGCGGCCCGATCTCGGCCCCGATCGTGACCAAGGTCAAGTAGAAGTTCCGCGACGAGCGGCCCGGCCCCGGAAATCCTCCTGGTGACCAGGTCGACGCGGTTTTCGTCGGACCCTCGGGGTACCGTCTCACCATGTCCAACCCACCTACCGCAGCGCCCGGACGGCCGTTCGGGCGCGTGCTCACCGCGATGGCCACCCCGTTCGACGCCGAGGGCGCACTGGACCTGAAGCGGGCGCAGGAGCTGGCCGAGCACCTCGTGGAGCTGGGGAACGACGGCCTCGTGGTCAACGGCACCACCGGCGAGAGCCCGACCACGAGCGACGCGGAGAAGCAGGACCTGATCCGCGCCGTGGTCGAGGCCGTCGGCGACCGCGCGACCGTCGTGGCCGGCGCGGGCACCAACAACACGGCGCACAGCATCGAGCAGGCCAAGCAGGCCGAAGAGGCGGGGGCGCACGGCCTGCTGGTCGTCACCCCGTACTACTCGCGGCCCAGCCAGGCCGGGCTGTTCGCGCACTTCACCACGGTCGCCGACAGCACCGGGCTGCCGGTGCTGCTCTACGACATCCCGCCGCGCTCGGTCGTCCCGATCGAGGTCGACACGCTGCTGCGGCTGGCCGAGCACCCGCGGATCGTCGCGGTCAAGGACGCCAAGGGCGACCTGATCGCCGGGTCCGAGGTCATCGCCAACACCCACCTCGCCTACTACTCGGGTGACGACGGCCTGAACCTGCCGTGGATCTCCGTCGGCGGGGTCGGCGTGGTGAGTGTGATCGGTCACGTCGTCGCGGGCCGGATCCGCGCGATGATCGACGCCTACGAGAACGGCGACACCTCCACCGCGCGCACCAACCACCGCGGCATGCTGCCGGTGCTGCGCGCGATGTCGCGGGTCGGCGGGGTCGCGTTCAGCAAGGCGGCGCTGCGGCTGCGCGGCTTCGACATCGGCGAGCCGCGGCTGCCGATCGTCGCGCCGACCACCGAGCAGACGGCCCTGATCGCCGGTGATCTTGCCCAGGGCGGCGTGCCGCTGGGCGACACGGCGGCCCAGGACTGGCATGGTGAGCGGGTGGCACAAGCAGATTCGAGGGCCGCCTACGTGGCGCCGACCTCGCACACCAGCGTTGGGACCCTGCCTCGGTGAGCTCACTTCCCCCAGGTCCAGGCCCCACCAACGCCCCGCCCGCACTGCCCGCCGGGGCCCTGCGCGTCGTCGCGCTGGGCGGCATCGGCGAGGTCGGGCGCAACATGACCGTCTTCGAGTACGGCGGCCGGCTGCTCATCGTCGACTGCGGGGTGCTCTTCCCCGAGGACGACCAGCCCGGCGTCGACCTGATCCTGCCCGACTTCCGCGCGATCGAAGACCGCCTCGACGAGATCGACGGACTGGTGCTCACCCACGGGCACGAGGACCACATCGGTGCCGTCCCGTTCCTCCTGCGCCTGCGGCCGGACCTGCCGATCTACGGCTCGAGGTTCACGAACGCGCTGCTCGCGGCCAAGGCCAAGGAGCACCGGCAGCGGCCGAAGCTGATCGAGGTCCGCGAGGGTGAGCGCCGCGACGTCGGCGTGTTCAACCTCGAGTTCTTCGCGGTCAACCACTCCATCCCGGACGCGCTCGCGGTCGCCATCCGCACCCCGGCGGGCGTGGTGCTGCACACCGGCGACATCAAGCTCGACCAGCTCCCGCTGGACGGGCGCCTGACCGACCTGGCCGGCTTCTCCCGGCTCGGCGACGAGGGCGTCGACCTCTTCTGCGTCGACTCGACCAACGCCGAGGTGCCCGGGTTCGTCATGCCCGAGCGCGACATCGGCCCCGTCCTCGACGACGTCATCCGGCGCGTCGACCAGCGCGTGATCGTGGCCTGCTTCGCCAGCCACGTCCACCGCGTCCAGCAGGTCCTCGACGCCGCGCAGCGGCACGGCCGCCGGATCGCGTTCGTCGGCCGGTCGATGGTCCGGAACATGGGGATCGCGGCCGAGCTGGGCCTGCTCAACGTGCCGGACGGCCTGCTCGTCGACCTCGACCAGGCCAGCACCCTGCCCGAGAGCAAGGTCCTGTTCGTCTCGACCGGGTCGCAGGGCGAGCCGCTCTCGGCGCTGTCGCGGATGGCGCGCGGCGAGCACCGGCAGATTTCGATCCGCGCGGGCGACACGGTGGTGCTGGCCAGCTCGATGATCCCGGGCAACGAGACCGCGGTGTTCGGCGTGGTCAACGGCCTGACCCGGCTCGGCGCGAACGTCGTCCACCAGGGCAACGCGAAGGTCCACGTGTCCGGCCACGCGTCGGCGGGGGAGCTGCTCTACCTGTACAACGCGGTCCGGCCGAGCAACGTGATGCCGGTCCACGGCGAGTGGAAGCACCTGCGCGCGAACGGCGAGCTGGCGATCCGCACGGGTGTTGCGCCGGAGAACGTGGTCATCGCCGAAGACGGCGTGGTCGTGGATCTCGTGGACGGCAAGGCGTCCCGCACCGGCCGCGTCGAGGTCGGGCACGTGTACGTCGACGGCCTGTCGGTCGGCGACGTCGGCGAGTCGACGCTGTCGGACCGCCTGGTCCTCGGCGAGGGCGGGTTCATCGCGATCACGGTCGCGGTGGACACCAGCACCGGCCGCGCGGTCACCAGCCCCACGGTGTCCGGCCGCGGCTTCTCCGACGACCCGAAGGCGCTGGACGCCGTCGTGCCGCTGGTGGAGATGGAGCTGGCGCGCACGGAGTCCGAAGGCATCACGGACACGCACCGGATCGCGCAGGCGGTCCGCCGGGTGGTGGGGCGCTGGGTGGCCGACACCTACCGCCGTCGCCCGATGATCGTGCCGACGGTGATCCCGGTCTGAGGTTTTTCCGGCGCGGAACGCCTTCGCCTCCCCCTTTCGGCGGCGAAGGCGTTCCGCGTTTTCAGTGCGTCACCTTGGCCAGCAGCAGGGCGAAGGCCACGGTGACGGTCTGGCGCAGCAGCGCGCGGCGCGCCCTGCGTTGATCCCCTCGGGTCGGCTTCACGCGGTCCAGTGTTTCGCCGCGGCCCGGCGTGGACATCCCGCTGCGGGAGGGGCCGGATCCCTCTCCGGGGTGAGCTGTTAGGCCGTCCGGCGCACGTGCGGCCCCTTCCCTGCGGGATAACCTTGATCCCACCCCGCCTCGCGCAGAGAGGCCGCGCCGATGGGACGTCACTCGGACGGCAGACGACGCCGGCTGCTCGTGCCCGCCGTCGCGACCGGCCTTGTGCTCGTCCTCGGCGCCGCGACCTGGGTGACGGTGTCGGCCGTGCGCTCCCGGCCGTCGTGCGTGCAGCCGGTGAAGGTCCTCGTCACCGCGTCCGCCGACATCGCGCCCGCGTTGTCGCTGGTCGCGCGCGGGCTCGACCTGTCGTGCGGCAGCGTCGAGGTCCAGACCAGGGAGGCGACCCAGGCCGCCGAGCGGCTCGCCCTCTCCGACGGCAGCCCGCGGCCGCAGGTCTGGGTGCCGGATTCGACGCTCGCCCTGCGCCGCGCCCACCAGCTCGGCGCCGCCGACGTCCCCGGGAGCGGCGCGTCGGTGGCCAGCTCGCCGGTGGTGCTGGCCGTCGCCGCGGACGTCGTCAAGGGCCTCGGCTGGCCCGGTCACGCGCCCACCTGGGCGGAGGTGCTGGCCGCGCCGGGCGTCGTCCCGGGGATGCCGGACCCGGCCCGCGACCCGGTCGGCGCGGTGGCCCTGCTCGGCCTCCAGGACACGGTCAAGGCGACGCCCGAGCCGTCGGGCGCGTACGTCGCGCTGCTGCGGCGGTTCTCGGCCAACACGCTCGGCGACGAGACCGACCTGATCGCCCGGCTGCCGGGGTCGAGCGACGGCGGCGGCACGGCCGCGGTGACGGCGTTCCCGGCGTCGGAGAACTCCTTGCTGCGCCACAACGTCGAGGACCCGAAGTCCCCGCTCGTCGCCGTCTACTCGCCGGCCGTGCCCACGCTGGACTACCCGTTCGCGGAGCTGGGCGGGATCACCTCGCAGCAGCGCCCGATCGTCGACGCGCTGCGGGACGCGGTGCTCGGCGACGCGGGCGCGGACGCGATCGCGAAGACGGGCCTGCGCGCGGCGGGCGGCCAGGCGCTGCGCGACCACCCGGACGACCCGAGGGTGTCGCCGGAGGGCTTCCGCACGGCGAACCTGCCGTCCGCCCAGGGCGTCGACGAGCTGCTCAACCAGTGGGCCGGCATCAACCTGAGCGCGCGGGTGCAGGTGCTGATCGACGTCTCGGGCTCGATGAACGCCCAGGTCCCGGGCACGGGCCTGAACCGCATGCAGGTGACGATGCAGGCGGCGGCGAAGGCGATGCGCCTGTTCAAACCGGCGACCCAGCTGCGGATGCTGGCGTTTTCGACGCACCTGGACGGCGACAAGGACTACCGCGAGCTGCTCCCGATGGCCCCGGTGGCCCAGCACCTGGCGAGCGGCGCGCTGGAGAAACTGGCCCAGGTCAAGGCCACCCCGGACGGCGGGACAGGGCTGTACGACAGCGTCCTGGACACGTACCGGACGGCCCGCCGCGAGTGGGAGCCGGGCCGCTTGAACCTGGTGATCGTGATGACGGACGGCCGCAACGAGGACCCGCACGGAATCTCCCGCGCGGACCTGCTGTCGGAGCTGGCAAAGCTGCAGGACCCCCGCCGCCCGATCCCCCTGATCGGCGTGGGCATCGGCCCGGACGCGGACAAGTCCGAACTGGACCAGCTGACGGCGGCGACCGGCGGCCAGGCGTTCGTGGCCCCGGACCCGGCGAAGATCACGGACGTGTTTTTCGGAGCCCTGTCCCGGATCGCCGGCGGATGAGGGCGTAGACCCCCAGGATCACCGCCAGGCTGATCAAACTCAGGTACAACTGCGCGCGGGCGTCTTCGTCGACGAACAGCATCGAGGCCACCACCGCCAGCGTCAGCACCAGGGTCACCCAGCTCAGCCACGGATATCCCCACATCCGCAGCTTCAGCTTCTCCGGCGCCGTCGCTTCGAGGGACCGTCGCATCCGGAGCTGGGACCCGCAGATGATCGCGTACACGAACAGGGCCACCGCGCCCGCCGAATTGATGATGAAGTAGAAGATCTTGTCCGGGGACACGTAACTCATCACCACCGCCACGTACCCGACCGACGTCGACGCCAGGATCGCCTTCCACGGCACCCCGCGGGCGTTCGTGTCCGCGATCCAGGCCGGGGCCCAGCCGTGGCGGCGCAACGCGAACAGCATCCGGGATGCCGTGTACAGCCCCGAATTCAGCACCGACAGTGCCGCCGTCAGCACCACCGCCGACACGATCGTCGACGCCGCCGGGACGCCGAACCGGCCGAACGCCGCCGCGAAGGGGCTCGTTTCGCTCGGGATTTCGCGCCACGGGGTGATCATCACCAGCAGGGCCACCGAACCGACGTAGAACACGATCACCCGCCAGACGATCGTCGACGTCGCCTTGCGGACCGCCGTCTCCGGCTGGTCGGACTCGGCCGCCGCGATCGTCACGATCTCCGCGCCGAAGTACGAAAAAATCACGATCACCACGCCGTGGACGACCGAGAAGCCGCCGTGGGGCACGAAGCCGTCGAGCCCGATGTTGCCCACCGAGAAGTGCGCGTCCGGCCAGAGCCCGAGCACGAACAGCAGGCCCAGCACCAGGAACACGACGATGGTCGCGACCTTGATCGAGGCCAGCCAGAACTCCGTCTCGCCGAACGACCGCGCCGACGCCAGGTTCGTCGCCGTCAGCAGCAGCATCAGGCCCAGCGAGAACACCCACTGCGGCACGCCGGGGATCCAGCCCTGCAGGATCTTCGCGCCGGCGACCGCCTCGAACGCGACCACGCCGACCCAGAAGTACCAGTACAGCCAGCCGATCGTGAAGCCCGCCCAGCCGCCGAGCGAGTCGCGCGCGTACTCCATGAACGAGCCCAGCGCCGGTGCCGCCGTCGCCATCTCGCCGAGCATCCGCATGACGAGCACGACGAGCAGCCCGCCGAGCGCGTAGGAGAGCACGGCGGCCGGGCCGACGGTGTGGATCACCGCGCCGCTGCCGATGAACAGGCTCGCGCCGATGATGCCGCCGAGGGCGATCATCCGGACGTGCCGCTGCCGCAGGTCGGGCCGCAGCCCGGACTTCGTCGCCAAGGTGCTTCCTCCCCGGGGTCGAGGATGGATTTTCGCACTCGGGAGCGAAGTGGTGCAGAATTTGCGCAACCTCACGGCACGAGGATCTCGGACTTCCGTTGCACGACGTACGCCCCGGCCAGCAGGATCGCCGAACCGAGCAGCTGCGGCCAGGCGAGCTTCTCGCCGATCAGCACCCACGCCGCGACCGTCGTGATCACCGGTTCGACCAGCCCGAGCACGCTCGCCACCGACGCCGGCAGGTGCCGCAGCGACGAAATGCCGCAGACGTACGCCAGCACCGTCGCCACCAGCACGAGCACGGTCAGCAGCAGCCACACCGGCGGGTGCCAGGCCCCGAACTCCACCGGCACGCCGAGCAGCCCGGCCGGCCACGTCCACGGCGGCGCGGCGAAGCTGATCGCGACCGCGCCGACCACCATCCCCCAGGTCACCAGCCCCAGCGGATCGATGCCGGCCACCGCGCGTTCGCCGAGCAGGAAGTACCCCGCCGAGCACAGGGCCGCGCCGAAGCCGGCCAGCAGGCCGAGCCCGTCGAGCGTGACGCCCTCCCAGACCTGGGCGACCAGCGCGAGCCCGGCCATGGCCAGCGCGATGCCGCCCCACACCGGGCGCGGCAGCCGGTGCCGCCGCACGAACCGCACCCACAGCGCGATGAGCACCGGCGAGACGAACTCCAGCAGGATCGCGATGCCGACCGGGATCCGGCCCGCGGCGACGAAGTAGAGCAGCTGCACGCCCGCCACGCCGAGCAGGCCGTAGCCGGTCAGGACGGGCAGGTCCGCCCGGCGCACCCGCAGCTTCCGCGGCGCCGCCAGCGCGACCCCGGCGAGCAGCACGAACCCGGCCAGCGCGATCCGGGCCGCGGCCACCTGCTCCGGCGTGATCCCGGCCGTCATCACGGACTTGCCCAGCGTGCCCGACGTGCTGAAGAACAGGGCGGCGAGCAGGACGTAGGTGGTGCCGCGGCCGCGGTGGGCGACCCGGGGTGGCGGGAGGACGGGGAGCTCGGTGGTCACCGTCGCGACTCTAGAGCCCGCGCCGTCACCGCCGAAACGATTTCCCCGGTTATCCGGCCCGCTTGAGCCCGGTGGCGACGTGCGTGGTGACGGTGGCCAGCCGCCGCCCCTGCAGGCGCAGCGCGGCGAGGGCCACGTCGTCCGGCGCGGCCGACTTGCGGGAGACGAACGAGCCGCCGTAGGGGTTGCCGGACTGCATCAGGTGCGGGTCGGTGTAGCCGAGCGGGACGACGATCGCGCCCCAGTGGTAGAAGACGTTGTTGATCGCCAGCAGCGTCGACTCGAGGCCGCCGTGCGCGGTCGACGCCGTGGTGAACGACGTCGCCACCTTGTCCGCCAGCTTCCCCTTCGCCCACAACCCACCCGTGCTGTCCAAATAGGACTTGAGCTGCGCGGCCGGGCCGCCGAACCGGGTCGGGCTGCCGACCGCGAGCCCGTCGGCCCATTCGAGGTCGCCGAGCGTGGCGAGCTCGTGGTGCGGGCCGGCGTCGACCCAGGCCTGCCACCGCGGGTTGTGCGCGATCGCTTCGGCGGGCACGGTTTCCGGCACGGTCCGCACGCGCACGTCCGCTCCGGTCTCGCGCGCGCCCGCGGCCAGCGACCCGGCGAGGGCGGCGGTGTTCCCGGTCGAGCTGTAGTAGACGACGAGTATCCGTGTGCTCACGTCGCCGACTCTAAGGGCGCCGCTTCGCCCGTCTCAGAGTGCGGACGACGGCTTCCAGGGGCTGACCGTGTCGGTGGGCCGCGTCGGGTCGTGGAAGCGGGGCCGGTCGAGCTCGCCCGCGCGCAGCGGGACCAGGCCGTCGGTGATCGCCTGCATGATCTTCGCGTGCGCGCGCACCCCGGCGCCCGGCCGCTGCGTGTCGATGTCCGAGAGGTCGACGGGGTCGCCGAAGTGCACCCGGAACTTCGGACGGCGCAGCGGCGCGCTGAGCCCGGAGCGGGCCAGCGGGACCAGGTCGGCCGGGCCGTTGACGGTCTCGGTGCCCCAGTAGACGGCCTCGTGCGCGCCCCACTGGCTGATCGGGATCACCGGCACCCCCGCGGCCAGCGCGAGCCGCGCGGCGCCGGTCTTGCCGCGCTCCGGCCACAGGCCCGGGTCGTGGCTGATCCGGCCCTCCGGGTAGACGATGATCGGCTCGCGCGTGGTCTTCATGGCCTCGACGGCCTCGGCGAACTGCCCGACGGCGGTCCCGGCGTGCTTGCGGTCGACCCGCAGGTGCCCGCTGACCCGCAGCGCCGGCCCGATGACGGGCGCGTCGAGGATGCCGCCGGCCAGCATGAACCGCGGGTTGATGCCGATCCGCTTGCACGCGGCCATCAGCACGAAGGCGTCGAACACGCCGATGTGGTTCGCGGCCATCAGCAGGGGCCGTCCGCGCAGCTGGGCGGGCACCCGGCCGGAGACGGTCAGCCGCCCGACGAGGTTCACCAGCCCGCGGTCGATGGTCAGCATGGTCCGCCAGATGGCGGGAGCACGGCGGGGCGGTTCGTCGGTGCGCAGCGCGAGCATGGGGCAGAGCATGGCAGACGCGGATTTCACCCGTTTGCGCACTGGCCGGATCGGTTCACCCGGATGGCCGCTCCACCCCCGGTGTGAGGCAGAAGTTCACCCTGGGCCGAGAGTGGCGCGTGGGACGAACCGCCACGGCCGGTTACCGTTGACCCATGGCTGGGTCGGCGACGAGGAAGAGAAGCACGGGAAGCGGCGCGAAGGGGGCAGCGGCGCGTAAGCCGCGCACACCCGCGAAGCCACGTACGTCGTCCACCCGCAAGCCGCCGCCACGGGCCCGGCGCAAGACGCCCGGGATCTTCGGCAAGGGCGTCCGCGGGACGTGGAACCTGCTGGCCAAGGGCCTGGGCACGCTGGCCCGCACGGTCGGGCGCACCCGGGAGCTCGAGGCCGAACACCGCCGCGACGGGCTGGCGCTGGGGCTGATCGCCCTGGCCATCGTCGCGGCCGTCGGTGTCTGGTGGCGGGCGGCCGGGCCGATCGGGGCGGGCGTCGAGATCGCCACCCGGACCGTCCTCGGCGCCGGGGCCGTCACGTTGCCGCTGGTCCTGGTCGTGGTCGCGGTCGCGCTGATGCGGTCCGAGCCCCATCCGGAGACGCGGCCGCGGATGGTGGTCGGCACCATCATGGTCGTCCTGTCGGTGCTCGGGATGCTGCACATCTTCACCGCGCTGCCGGACACCAACGACGGCCGGATGTACGCCGGCGGCATCGTCGGCGCCTTCTCCGGCGGCCTGCTGACCATGGGTGTCACCACCTGGGTCGCGGTGCCGCTGCTGATCCTCGCGCTGTTCTTCGGCGTGCTCGTCTTCACCGGCACGCCGGTCCGCCAGATCCCGCACCGGCTGCGCAACTGGGGCCTCGACGAGGAGGAGATCGCCGAAGCCGAGGCCCAGCGCTCGGGTTTCGCGACCGACGAGGACACCGTCACCGAAGCCGACCCGAAAACCGCGCGCCTGCGCAAGCCGTCGCGGCGCCGCCAGGCCAGCGAAGCCGAGCCGGAGCAGCTGGACATCGACGCGATGCTGGCCGAGGCGCCGACGCCGATCAAGCCGCCCAAGCCCAAGCCGGTCGCCGAGGTGCCGGAGAAGAAGCCGAAGAAGGCCCCGGAACCGCCGCTCGCGGTCACCCGCACGGTCGAGGGCGATTACCAGCTCCCGCCGCCCGACCTGCTCAAGCTCGGCGACGCGCCGAAGTCCCGCAGCAAGGCCAACGACGCCATGATCGAGGCGATCACCGGCGTGCTGGAGCAGTTCAACGTCGACGCGCAGGTCACCGGCTTCACCCGTGGCCCGACGGTCACCCGCTACGAGGTCGAGCTCGGCCCGGGGGTGAAGGTCGAGAAGATCACCGCGCTGACCAAGAACATCGCCTACGCGGTGGCGACCGACAACGTCCGGCTGCTGGCGCCGATCCCGGGCAAGTCCGCGGTCGGCATCGAGGTGCCGAACTCCGACCGCGAGATGGTCCGCCTGGGTGACGTCCTGCGGGCGCCGACCACGGTCAAGGATGTTCACCCGATGGTGATCGGCCTCGGCAAGGACATCGAGGGCCACTTCGTCACCGCGAACCTGACGAAGATGCCGCACCTGCTGGTCGCGGGCTCGACCGGGTCCGGTAAGTCGAGCTTCGTCAACTCGATGCTGGTGTCGCTGCTCGCGCGCTCGACACCGGACGAGTGCCGGATGATCCTGATCGACCCGAAGATGGTCGAGCTGACGCCCTACGAGGGCATCCCGCACCTCATCACGCCCATCATCACCCAGCCGAAGAAGGCCGCCGCCGCGCTGGCCTGGCTGGTGGAGGAGATGGAGCAGCGCTACCAGGACATGCAGGTCAACAAGGTCCGGCACATCGACGACTACAACAAGAAGGTCCGCTCGGGCGAGATCACCGCGCCGCCGGGGTCCGAGCGCGAGTACCGGCCGTACCCGTACATCATGGCGATCGTCGACGAGCTCGCCGACCTGATGATGACCGCCCCGCGCGACGTCGAGGACGCGATCGTCCGGATCACCCAGAAGGCGCGTGCCGCCGGGATCCACTTGGTCCTGGCCACGCAGCGGCCGTCGGTCGACGTCGTGACCGGCCTGATCAAGACCAACGTGCCTTCGCGGCTGGCCTTCGCGACGTCGTCGCTGACCGACTCGCGGGTCATCCTGGACCAGCCGGGCGCGGAAAAGCTCATCGGTATGGGTGACGCGCTCTACCTGCCGATGGGCGCGGGCAAGCCGGTCCGCATCCAGGGCGCGTTCGTCGGCGACGAAGAGATCGCCGCCGTCGTCAACTACGCCAAGGAGCAGGCGCAGCCGGACTACCAGGACGGCGTCACCGCGCAGAAGGCCGGCGAGAAGAAGGAGATCGACCCGGACATCGGGGACGACCTCGACGTCCTGCTGCAGGCGGCGGAGCTGATCGTGACGTCCCAGTTCGGCTCGACGTCGATGCTGCAGCGCAAGCTGCGGGTCGGGTTCGCGAAGGCCGGCCGCCTGATGGACCTGCTCGAAAGCCGTGGCGTGGTGGGCCCGTCGGAGGGCTCGAAGGCCCGCGACGTGCTGATCAAGCCGGAGGAACTGGAGTCGGTCCTGTTCATGATCCGCGGCGGCGGCCCGGTGGACGCCGACGCGGGCGACGACGAGGAGTAGCGGTGCAACCCGTGCTCGCCCGGTTCCGTCCTGAGCACGTGGACCTACCGCGATTCGCAGCCGGACTGTTCGCCTTCGCCGTGCTCACGCTGGGGGCCGGGAGCACAGTCGCCGCCGCTCCGGGGCCGCCCGCGGGGCCGGAGCCGCCGACCGTGAGCGCCCCCGCCGGCCAGGACGTCACCCTGCGCCTCGGGCAGGAGGCGGCGGTGCAGGGCAAGGACCTGACCGTGCGCTACACCCGGGTGGTCGCCGACTCGCGGTGCCGGCCGGGGATGACGTGCATCTGGCAGGGCGAGGCCACCCTGGCGTTCCTGCTGAAGGAACCCGGCCGCGGTGAGAGCACCACGGCCGAGCTCCACAGCGGCCCCCGCACCGGCCCGCAGGCGACGTCGTTCGCGGCCAGCCGCATCGAGCTGGTGTCGGTGAGCGAGGACGCGGGGGAGGCGACCGTCCGGATCAGCTGAGCGGGGTGCCCCAGTGGTCCAGGAAGGCCACTTCGGACAGCGGCGTCCGCGCGGCCGGCTTGAAGTCCGGCACGGTCGTGTAGGCCACCGGCAGCAGCCCGGCCTGCGTGTGGCCGGCCGGGATGCCGAGGATCTCGGCCGCCTCCGCCTCGCGGGACAGGTGGTACGTCGTGAGCGTCGAGCCGAGCCCGCGCGAGCGCAGGGCCAGCTGGAAGTTCCACACGGCGGGGAAGATGCCGCCGTAGAAGGCCGCGTCGGCCGCGTTGTCGCCGGCCGGGCGGCCCGCCAGGACGGGGATCACGAAGACGGGCACCCGCTCGATCACCTCGATCAGGTGCCGGCCGGACGCGAGCGCCCGCGGGTCGGCGTTCTTCGCCCGTTCCGCGAGGTAGGCCTCGCCCACCTCGCGGAAGAGCACGCCGAGCCGGTCCTTCACGCCCTGGTCGCGCACGACCAGCCAGCGCCACGCCTGGACGTTGCCCGGTGTCGGCGCCTGGAGGGCCAGGTTCAGGCACTCCTCGAGGACTTCGGGCTCGACCGGGCGGTCGAGGTCCAGCTTGCGGCGCACCGCGCGGGTCGTGCTGAGCAGGTGATCGATCTCCATGACCACCATCCTGGCCGAGGGCTCAGCCGCCGAACTTGCGGACCGCCTGGTAGTACGTCCATGCCGCGCCCTTGCACGCCACGTTCGACCCGCACACGCTCTTCAGGTCCGTGTACAGGTTGTCGTCGATCTTCAGCCGGTTCGCCGCCGTGAAGCGGCCCTGCTTCTTGTAGTTGCGGTAGCCGAAGTCGTGCCGATGGCAGCCCGGCAGGAACTGCCAGCCGAACGGGGTGTCCGGGGACCACGAGCAGCCGTCCGACGACCAGTCGAGCTGGCCGTTGTAGGGCGCCTGGTTCCGGATCGTCTCGAAGTTCGAGAGGGACGTCGAGAAGAGGTACTGGTCGGTCACGGTCGGGATGTCGACCGCCGCCGCCGTGCCGGCGCCCACCAGGGCGCTCCCGCCGACAGTCACGGCCACCGCGATGGTGGCCCCCAGGTTCCGCAGAGTCGTGCGCATTTTGTGTGTTCCCTGCCGATCAGGTGAGGAATTGACCCGATCATCCTGGGACACCGAGGTGGCGCACGTCACCGCCCGGAAGGATGTCAGGGGGCGAATCCTCGGTGAATAGGGGTGCTCAGAGCTCGAGCAGCATCCGCGAGTTGCCGAGGGTGTTCGGCTTGACGTAGGGCAGGTCCAGGAACTCGGCGACACCCGTGTCGTGCGAGCGCCGCATCTCCTCGTAGACCTCGTGCGACACCGGCGTGCCGTCGATCTCCACGAACCCGTGCCCGGCGAAGAAGCTGGTCTCGAACGTCAGCACGAACAGCCGCCTGAGACCGAGCTCACGTGCCTCGTCGACCAGCCGGGCGACCAGCACGCGCCCGACCCCCTGGCCGCGGACGGCCTTGTCGACCACCACCGTGCGCAGCTCGGCGATGTCCTCCCAGAGCACGTGCAGCGCGGCCGCCCCGACCACTTCGTCACCCACCTCGGCGACCCAGAACTCCTGGACCGCCTCGTACAGCGTGACCAGGTCCTTCTCCAGCAGGACGCGGCCCGCGTCCGAGTCGACCAGGGCCTTGATCTTGCGGACGTCGGCGATCCGGGCGCGGCGGACGGTCGGGCGGGGCGAGTCGGACGGCACGATCCTCAACCCTGCCACACGGCCCGGCGCGCGCGGCGGCTACTCGCTTTTCGGGGGTCCGGGTGGTGAAGCCCCCGGCCCGGGGCGAAGCCCCGGTTGCCACGACCGGGCCACGCCGTCGTCGGGCCGCCCGGGACCGGCGGCTACCCTGAACGTCGTGCCTTCCCCTGCCACGGACCCAGCCGCCCCCCGACGCGTCTCCCTGCTGACCCTGGGCTGCGCCCGCAACGAGGTCGACTCGGAGGAGCTGGCGGGCCGGCTCGCGGCCGGCGGCTGGGAGCTGGCGGCCGACCCCGAGGACTCCGACGTCGTGGTGGTCAACACCTGCGGCTTCGTCGAATCGGCCAAAAAGGACTCCGTCGACACGCTGCTCGCCGCGTCCGACACGGGCAAGAAGGTCGTCGCGGTCGGCTGCATGGCCGAGCGCTACGGGCACGAGCTCGCCGACAGCCTCCCCGAGGCCGACGCGGTGCTGGGTTTCGACCACTACGCCGAACTGTCCGACCGGCTCGACGACGTCGTCGCGGGCCGCAAAGTCGCTTCGCACACGCCGGGCGACCGCCGCAAACTGCTGCCGATCAGCCCGGTCGAACGGCCCGCCGCCGCCGAGACGGTGGAGGTCCCCGGCCACGCGCAGAAGGGCTGGGGTCCGCGGGTGCTGCGCACGCGCCTCGACGATTCGCCGGTCGCCGCGCTGAAGATCGCCTCCGGCTGCGACCGGCGCTGCTCCTTCTGCGCGATCCCGTCGTTCCGCGGCTCGTTCGTCTCGCGGCAGCCCGACGAGATCGTCGCCGAGGCCATGTGGCTGGCCGAACACGGCGTCAAGGAACTGTTCCTGGTCAGCGAGAACTCGACGTCCTACGGCAAGGACTTCGGCCGCGACGGCGCCACCGCGCTGGAGCGGCTGCTGCCGCGCCTGGCGGAGGTCGACGGCATCGAGCGCGTCCGCGTCTCCTACCTGCAGCCGGCCGAGACGCGCCCGCAGCTGGTCAAGGCCATCGCGACCACGCCGGGCGTCGCCGAGTACTTCGACCTGTCCTTCCAGCACTCGAGCGAGCAGGTGCTGCGGCGGATGCGCCGGTTCGGCTCGACGGACTCGTTCCTCGCGCTGTGCGAGCAGATCCGCGAGTACGCGCCCGAGGCCGGCATCCGGACCAACGTCATCGTCGGGTTCCCCGGCGAGACCGAGCACGACCTTTCGGAGCTCGAGCGGTTCCTGACCGGGGCGCGGCTCGACGCCGTCGGCGTCTTCGGCTACTCGGACGAGGACGGCACCGAGGCCGAGACCTTCGAAGGCAAGCTCGACCCCGAAGAGGTGGCGAAGCGCGTCACCAGGATTTCCGCGCTGGTCGAGGAGCTGACCGCGCAGCGCGCCGAAGACCGGATCGGCACGTTCGTCGACGTCCTGGTCGAGCTGGACGACGACGGCGAGCTCACCGGCCGCGCCGCGCACCAGGCCCCGGAGGTCGACGGCGAGTGCGTCATCCTCGACGCGCCGGAGAAGACGCAGGTCGGTGACTTCCTGCGGTGCGAGGTCGTGGACTCGGCGGGCGTCGACCTGATCGTCCGCGCGGTACCGGACGCCGACCGGTGAGTGCGCTGCCGAGCGACGCCGCGGACGAGGGCCTGACGCACGACGGCCCCGCCCAGGTCCCGGCGCCGACCCCGGTCCCGACGCTCAACGTCGCGAACCTCCTGACGCTGTCGCGCCTGGTCCTGGTCCCGCTGTTCGTGATCGCGCTGTTCGTCGGCGACGGCCACGACACGACCTGGCGCGCGATCGCGACGGGGTTGTTCGCGATCGCTTCGGCCACCGACCAGCTGGACGGCTGGGTGGCCCGCAAGTACGGCCTGATCACCGACTTCGGCAAGATCGCCGACCCGATCGCGGACAAGGCGCTGACCGGCGCGGCGCTGGTCGGGCTGAGCGTGTTGGGCGAGCTGGGCTGGTGGGTCACGATCGTCATCGCGGTCCGCGAGATCGGCGTGACCCTGCTGCGCTTCTGGGTGATCCGCCACGGCGTGATCCCGGCCAGCCGCGGCGGCAAGGCGAAGACGCTGGCCCAGATCGCGGCGATCGTGGCGTACCTGCTGCCGCTCCCGGCCGGGGCGGACCCGGTGCGGTGGGCGCTGATGGGGCTGGCGCTGGTGCTGACGGTGGTGACCGGGGTGGACTACCTGATCCGCGCGGTCCGGCTGCGCGCGGCCGGGCGCCGGGTCACCGGGAGCTGAGGTGGCCGAGACCGCCGCCGGGGGTGGCCGGGCTGCCGCTGCGCCTGCCGTCCGTGGTGCGGCTGTCGGGGATGGGCAAACCGCTGCGCCTGCTGCCGGTGGTGCGGCTGCCGGGGATGGGCAAGCCGCTGCGCCTGCCGTCCGTGGTGCCGCTGCCGGGCACGAGCAAGCCGCCGTCCTCGTCGCCGCTCTCACCTCGCGCGGCGAGACCGTCGCCGCCGCCGAGTCGCTGACCGCCGGGCTCGTCTGCGCGACCCTCGCGACCGTGCCGGGCGCGAGCGCGGTCCTGCGCGGCGGCTTCGTCGTCTACGCCACCGAACTCAAGCACCGCCTCGCCGGCGTCGACGCCGCCCTCCTGGCCGAGCACGGTGCCGTCCACGCCGAGGTCGCCGCGCAGCTCGCCGAGGGGGCCCGGGACCGCTGCGGCGCGACCTGGGGCCTCGGCCTCACCGGGGTGGCCGGTCCCGCCGCCCAGGACGGTGCCGCACCGGGTACCGTGCACGTCGGGCTGGCCGGGCCGGGAACACGCACCGTCCGGACCCTCGCCCTCACCGGCGACCGGGACTTGATCAGGACCCGATCGGTCCTGGCGGCGTTTGCCCTGCTCGGGGAACATCTCGCGTGAGACACGCGTTCGCCCTTGGCGTACGTGCACACCAACTCCTGCGCCCGGGGCACCGCTCTGGGTAACGTAGGGGGTACTTGTTCGGAAGGGAGGCGCGTGATGACCGTGCTGTTGCGTGAGGCGATCGGTGATCGGCTCCGTCATGCCCGCACCAACCAGCGTCGTACGCTGCGCGACATCTCCCGCGCCGCCAGGGTCAGCCTCGGCTACCTCTCGGAGGTGGAACGGGGCCAGAAGGAGGCGTCGAGCGAACTGCTCGCGTCCATCTGCCAGGCCCTGGACCTTCCGCTCGGCGAGCTGCTGCACAACGTGGCGGCGGACGTTTCGGCCCTCGACAACGTCGAGGTCGCACCGGTCGACGAGCGGATCGTGGAAGGGACGCCCCGGGAGAAGCGGGGCGCCGAGGCCTCGGCAGCCGGCATCGAGGGCGGCCGCCTGATGTCCGAGCTGATCGGGAACGACCTCGCCGACCTGCGGGTTTCCCCGGCGCCACGGATGAACACCACCCTGCGCACGACGATCGGCCAGCCCAAGCTGGCCTCGACCATCGCGGCGTAAGGGCGTGCAGGGGGCGGAGCGTGCTCGCGGAGTGCGCTCGCCCTGAACGCCCTTCCGCGTGTCATCCGGGGGCCGAGTCCCCGGACCCGCCCGGTGCGAGTTCTGCGGTGTGCGCCGGGTGGAGCTTCGCAGGCCATTCCACCACTTGTTTCGGCTGACGGCCCCGGGCACCCGCCCGGGGCCGTCGGCGTCGGTGCCCGAGGTGCGCCGCCGGGCCTCCGACGTGGG
This sequence comes from Amycolatopsis sp. NPDC004625, assembly GCF_040609695.1. NCBI lineage: Bacteria > Bacillati > Actinomycetota > Actinomycetes > Pseudonocardiales > Pseudonocardiaceae > Amycolatopsis > Amycolatopsis sp. NPDC004625. The sequence goes on along the minus strand of NZ_JBEXKX010000007.1, from coordinate 35,283 downwards.
GTTTTGCTGCTTCGAGACGTCCGGCTCCCGCACGCTTTTTCCGGCCACCGACCCCGGGCAACCCGCCCGGGCCCGGCTGCGTTGTCTACGGGTAGTGATCAGGGGTATCCCTGAATTCGGCCGGGTCGCCTGGAACGGACGTGGCCGACCTGACACGATGGAACCCGACGCCGGGGTCGGTGCGTTGCTAGTGCAGGGGAGCGACGCCCCACCACCCCGAGTACCAAGGCCCGTGGGACGCAAGAAGGCAGGCGGAGGAGATGGCCAACCCGTTCGTGAAGTTCTGGAAGTACATGATGGCGGCGTTCTCGTCGAAGATCGACGAGCACGCCGACCCGAAGGTACAGATCCAGCAGGCCATCGAGGAGGCGCAGCGCAACCACCAGGCGCTGACGCAGCAGGCCGCCTCCGTGATCGGCAACCAGCGGCAGCTGGAGATGAAGCTCAACCGGCAGCTCGGCGAGGTGGAGAAGCTGCAGGCCTCGACCCGGCAGGCCCTCGTCCTCGCGGACGAAGCCCGCTCCAAGGGTGACGAGCAGAAGGCCACCGAGTTCGAGAACGCCGCGGAGAGCTTCGCGACGCAGCTGGTCACGGCCGAGCAGAACATCGAGGACCTGAAGACGCTGCACGACCAGTCGCTGCAGGCCGCGGCCCAGGCCAAGAAGGCCGTGGAGCGCAACTCGCAGATGCTGCAGCAGAAGCTCGCCGAGCGCACCAAGCTGCTCTCGCAGCTGGAGCAGGCGAAGATGCAGGAGCAGGTCTCCGCCTCGCTCAACCAGATGAGCCAGCTGGCCGCACCGGGCAACACGCCGTCGCTGGAAGAGGTCCGCGACAAGATCGAGAAGCGCTACACCACGGCGCTGGGCTCGGCCGAACTCGCCCAGAACTCGGTCCAGGGGCGCATGATGGAGGTCCAGGCTTCCACCACGCAGCTGGCCGGCCAGTCGCGGCTGCAGCAGATCCGCGCGTCGATGCACGGTGACTCGGTCGCGCAGGTTACGGACGGCGGCAAGACGGCCCAGGCGCCGGCCAGCAGCTCGGCCGACATCCAGCGCGAGATCCAGGCGCGCGTGCAGGCCGAGCAGGGCAAGAACCCGGCCTGACCGGGGCCGACCGTTCCAAGGGGGCGCGTGATGGGGCAGCAGGGCAGACGACGTGACTTCGGCGAGCTGAGCGCGAAGCTGGAGAAGCACATCGAGAAGCTGCCCGACTACGCCGTCCGCGCCCAGGAAAAGCTCCAGAAGGTGCAGAAGTACTTCCCGCCGGCCGAGCAGGCCGGCGGGAAGCCCGCCCGTCCCAACCCGCTGCAGCGCCCGCCGGTGCGGCGGCCCGACATGACGGCCTCGCTGTCGTCGATGGCCAACCAGGTCCCGGCGTTCGCCGAGGCCCGCGCCAAGTGGGACCGCTGGAACCACCCGGCCGCGAAACTGGAACGCCGCAAGCGCCGGACGTCGAAGGCGCTGACGCTGTGGATCATCCTGACGATCCTGTGCCTCGTCGTGACGGTGGCCGCCGCGGTGGGCTGGCTCAGCCCGACCAGCGCCGCGATGATGCCGCAGGCGATCACCGCGTTCGCCGGCGCGGTCATCTTCGGCACGTTCAGCGTTCGCTCCGGCCTCAAGCTGCGCGACCTCAAGCGCACCCCGATCCCGGCGGCCCCCGCCGGCCCGCCCCCGCTGCCGCCCGCCCGGTCGGCGGCCCGCGAGCCGATGGAACGGCTCGCCGAGTGCGAGGCGTCCCTGACCGAGCTGCTGCGTCAGCTGTCAGTGCCGTCTTCGGTGGGGACCACGCCGGTCTCGGAAGTGTCGGTCGCGGACGCCCGCCAGACGGCCGCCGAGGCGGCCGCCGCCCTGCGCGGTCTGGCCGGGCGCATCCAGGCGATCGAACGCGGCCGCGACTCCGCGCCCGCCCGCGAAAAGGCGGCCCTGGACGCGGCGGTCGGCAAGCTCCGTGAGCAGCTCGAAGACGGCCTCGAGGGCTACCGCGGCCTGGTCGCCGCGGCCGGCCACACGGTCGCCGCTTCGAGCGACGGCCTGGTGACGTCCAAGCAGGCCCTCACCGACGCCACCGACCACCTGGCCGGCCTCGCCATGGCCCTCCGCGAACTCTCCTGACCCCACCTCAGGCGTGCGGCAAGGGGCATCACGCGTGTCCCCACAGGCATCACGCGTGATTGGCGGGGCATCACCGCGATGCCCCGCCAGTCACGCGAGATGCCCGTCGAATCACGCGTGATGCCCTGCCAATCACGGGATTTTCGGGCTTCGTCACGCGGATTCGGGCTTTGCTGAGCCATCAGGATCTCAAACTCGGCCGTTCGGGTGCCGCCATCCGGCCGCCGGCCCGGGTCGTCACCGCGCGTGCGTGATCGTGCGTTTCACCCCGGCGTCGCCCCCTGTTCACCTCTTGGTGCCGAAACCCGCGCGTAATCGGAAACTGATGGCGACGGAAACGTCGGCCACCTAACGTTTCTCTCATGCATGCCGAGGTGTCACTCGCCGGGAGGCCCGCCGTGGACTGAGGTTCGCCGGCGCCGACCGTACACAGTGGACTTTCTCGACCGCCGAGGAAAGGACGCCCCGTGAACACGCTCCCGCCGGACCCGGACCCCGTGCCCACCACCCCGCCCACCGCCTCCCAGCGCGTCATCGCCGCCTTCGAGCGGCTCACCGAAGCCGGCCGCCCCGACCTCTGGACCACCCTCCGCGCCGTCGAAGACGTCCTCGTCGACGCCAAGGCCGTCGACGAGCGCGTCACGGCGGGGGAGGACCTGCCGCTGGCCGGCACGGTCATCGCCGTCCAGGACCGGATCGACGTCGCCCAGCAGCCGTCCGGCCACGGCGTCGCGGAAACCAGCGCGCCCGTCGTCGCGCGGCTCACCGCGGCCGGTGCCGTCGTGCTCGGCAAGACCGGCGCCGGCTCGATCTCCGGCGCCTGGGACCGCACCAAGGTCGGCGGTGACGGCGCCGCGGTCGCCGTCGCGCTCGGCGTCGTCGACCTGGCCCTGAGCACCGGTGGCGCGGTCCCGGCGGCGCTGAACGCCGTCGCCGCGGTGAAGCCGACGCGCGGCCTGCTGCCCGCCGCCGACCACGTCTCCGTGTACACGAAGAGCCTGGTCACGGCCCACCGCGCCCTCACCTCGATGACCGGCGGCGACCGCACCTGGCCCGCCGACGTCCGCCTCGGCGCCGGCGAGCACCCCCGGATCGCCTATCCCACCGGCCTGCCCCTCGGCGAAGCCGCGAGCCTCGCGCTCCGGACCGTCGTCGCCCGGCTTGAGGCCGCGGGGGCGATCCTCACCCCGATCTCCGCACCCGAGCGGGGTTTCGACGGGTTCGACGCCCTCGTCGTGCCGACCGTGCCGGACCACCCGGGGATCGCCGAAGCGCTGGCCGACCCGGCCGGCGTGGGGCACCGCCTGGCCGCCTGCACCGCCTTCGCGAACCTCCTCGACGTGGCCGCGGTGACCGTCCCGGTGCTGCCGGGCGACCGCCGTCCCTTCGGCGTCACCTTCCTGACGCGCGCGTTCGAAGACCAGATCGCCCTCGACCTGGCGACCGTCTGCACGGACGAGCCGATGACGCCCTACCCCGAGCCGGGCGAAGACGTCGTCGTGTTCGGCGCCCACCTGCGCGGGCAGCCGCTCAACGCCGAACTCACCGCCCTCGGCGCCCGCTTCACCGGACCGGTCCGGACCATCGAGGCCTACCGGATGGTGCTGCTGCCCACCGAACCGCCGCAGCCGGGCGTGCTCCCGGGCGGCTGCGGCCTGGACGGCGAGCGCTGGCGCCTCTCGCCGGCCGCGTTCGAGCGGTTCGCCGCCGGCCTGAAGGAGCCGTTCGTGCTCGACCGCGTCGAGCTGGAGGACGGCACCGCCCCGCTGGCCGTCCGGTGCCTGACGGCGGACGGGCCCGGCCTGGAGCGCTACGAATCCTGGCGCGGTTACGTGCGCTTCGCGTCTACCGCCGGGCTGCGAGGCCCCGGCTGACCCGGCGCACCAGACCCGGCCCGTGCAGCGCGAAGCCCGTGTAGAGCTGCACCAGCGACGCCCCCGCGTCGACGAGCCGGATCGCGTCGTCCGGGCCCATGATCCCGCCGACGCCGATGATCGGCAGGCGCCCGCCGGTGTGGTCGTGCACGAACCGCACGACCTCGGCCGCGCGGGTGGTCAGCGGCCGGCCGGACAGACCTCCCGCCTGTCCGGCCAGGCTGCTCTCCGCGGCCGCGACGCCGTCGCGCGCCAACGTCGTGTTCGTGGCGATGATCCCGGCGACGCCGTGCTCGAGCGCCACCTCCAGCAGCTCGGCCAGCGCCTCGTCGGTCAGGTCGGGCGCGACCTTCACCAGCACCGGCGTCGCGGGGCCGGCACCGGCGAGCTCAAGGGACGTCGCCCGCAGCTCGCCGAGCAGTTCGGCGAGCGCGGTGCGGTCCTGCAGCTGCCGCAACCCGGGGGTGTTCGGCGAGCTGACGTTGATCGCGAAGTAGTCGGCGTACGGGTGCAGGGCACGCAGGGAGAACCGGTAGTCCTCGACGGCGTCCTCGAGCGGGGTCACCTTCGACTTGCCGATGCTGATCCCGAGCGGCACGCCGGGTTTCCCGTCGCGGGCGAGCTTCGCCGCGAGGGCTTCCGCGCCGTCGTTGTTGAAACCCATGCGGTTGATCACCGCGTCGGAGGCGGGGAGGCTGAACAGGCGCGGCTTGGGGTTGCCCGGCTGCGCCAGCCGCGTCACCGTGCCGACCTCGACGAAACCGAAGCCCAGCGCGGCCCACGCGGACAGCGCGCGGCCGTTCTTGTCCATCCCGGCGGCCAGGCCGACGCGGTTGGGGAAGCGCAGGCCCAGCACCGTCACCGGGTCGTCGACGCGGAGGGCGCCGCCGAGCGCGGGCGCGGCCTTGCCGAGCCGGGCCAGGACGCCGATCGTGCGCTCGTGCACCAGCTCGGGGTCGTGGTAGGAGAGCCGGTACAGCGCCGGGCGGACGATCTTGTCGAAGAACACGCCCCCATGCTGCCAAATCGCCCGGGGCCCGCGACCGGAGCGTCACCCCCGCGTGAACGGGACCACTCAGTCGCGGTCCTTCCACTCGTCTTCGAGCATCGCGTAGATGAGCTCGTCGGTCCACTCGCCCTTGACGATCTCGTTCTCCTTCAGGTGCGCTTCCTTGCGCATGCCCAGGCGTTCCATCAGCGCGGCCGACGCGGTGTTCCGGCCGTCGCAGCGGCCGATGATGCGGTGCAGCCCCAGGTCCTCGAACCCCAGCCGCAGCAGTTCCGTGGCCGCCTCCGCGGCCAGGCCCTTGCCGTGGTGGTCGGGGTGGAAGACGAACCCGATCTCGCCCTGCCGGTGTTCGCTGCTGAGCCACTCCAGGTTCAGGTCGCCGATCAGCTGGCCGGTCGTGGCCAGTTCGACCGCCACGGCCAGCAGCTGCCCTTCCTTCGTCAACGTCGAGCTGTGCACCCGTTTGGCGAGCGCCGCGGCGGACTCGGCGCGGCTGCGTGGCCCCCAGTACAGGTAACGGGCGACGTCGGCGCGGGACTGGAAGGAGTTCAACGCGTCGAGGTCCTCGGGCGTGAACGGGCGCAGGAGCAGGCGTTCCGTGGTGATCGGGTAGTCGGGCCTGAGCATGCGTCCAGGCTAGCGAGGTTCAGCCGTCCGGGGGACAGAACAGCGGAACGCTGATCGCCGGACGGTCGTCTTACGACGCCGGAAGGCATGACCTGCACAAATGAGCGGGCTGTATCGATCATTGCCCATCCGGCCACAGCCACGGCCGATCACTCTCGAGCAACAGTTGCGTGCCGCTCGGAGGGCGGCCTGCTTTTGGCCGGATGGGCAATAAGGAACCCCCGGGGCGGCTCTCAAGCGCCGTCAAACGCCTGAGCCCGAGCCGGACTGGTGCTCGGGAACCCCGGGGGCACGGTGACTGCCTGGTATTCGCTATCAGGCACCACGTGAAGCAGGCGATGAGCCGAAGGTGGCTCAGTTGTATCGCTGCTCAAAGTCCTCCACGTACCCTCCGCTAGCGGACAGTCACCTCACGAGTCCTGTTGGAATACAACTTAGGACCACCTCCTTTCTCGTGTACTTCCACGCTAGGTGAAGTTCGCGGTGCCGTGCAACGTCATTTTCGGGCCAGCACAGCTGTGATCTCGCTCCGCAGGACGGCTTTCCGCCGCTCGTCGAGGAAGGAGGCGTCCACGGCGTTCTCCGCGAGCCTGGCCAGCTCGGCCGCGGTGAGCCCGAGCGTCTCGGCGACGGCGACGTACTCACCGGTGAGCGTGGCGCCGAACATCGGCGGGTCGTCGGTGTTCAGCGTCACGAGGACGCCGTGGTCGAGCATGCGCCGCACCGGGTGCGCGTCCAGGGACGGGACCTGCCCGGTCCGCACGTTCGACGTCGGGCACACTTCGAGCGGGATGCGTTGCGCGGCAAGGTACTCAAGCAGGTTCGGGTCGGCCGCGCAGCTGGTGCCGTGCCCGATCCGCTCGGCGCCGAGGTCGTGCAGCGCGGACCAGATCGTGGCCGGTCCGGTGGTCTCCCCGGCGTGCGGGACGCTGTGCAGCCCGGCTTCGCGCGCCCGCGTGAAGAACGGCTCGAACTGCGCGCGTCCGACGCCGAGTTCCGGGCCGCCGAGCCCGAACGACACCAGGCCCTCGGGGCGTTCGCGCAGCGCGAACACGAGTGTTTCTCGTCCGGCCTGGATGCCCTTTTCGCCCGGGATGTCGAAGCACCAGGCCAGTTCCACGCCCAGTTCGGCGGCGCGGGCCCGGCCGGTTTCGAGCCCGGACAGCAGCTCGTCGCCGGGCATGCCGTCGAGCAGGTGGTTGTACGGCGTCACGGTCACTTCGGCGTAGCGGCAGTTGTGCGCGGCGAGATCCGCCGCCAGGCCCGTCACGAGGGTGTGGACGTCGTGGCGGTCGCGGACCAGCGAGGTGACCGCGAGGTACACGGTGAGGAAGTGGGCGAAGTCGCGGAAGGTGAAGAACTCCGCCAGCTCGCGTTCGTCGGTGGGGACGCCGGCGGCGGGGCGGCGCCGGGCCAGCTCCAGCACGGTCGGCAGGCTCGCCGAGCCGACCAGGTGGACGTGCAGTTCGACCTTGGGCAGGGCGTGCGCGAACGCGCGCAGCGCCTGCCCGGTTCGGATTCCGGGCATGACCGAGCTTCCTGAGTGTTCGGATGGGGTGACGGGAGGAGCGCGCGCGGCTCAGGGAGCGAGGTCGCCGCGTTCGGTGTCGGCCCCGTAGAGCGGGAGCTTGAACGTCGTCACGTGACCCAGCTTACTGCGCCGGGTACGGGCCTGTCTGGTCCTTCGGGCAGAACCACGTCGGCCGCCGCCGGACGTCGTGGCCCTGGGTGCGGACCAGGAGCTTGCCGCCGCAGCGGAAGCAGCCCTGGCGCGTCCGCTCGTAGACCCAGTTCTTGCGGTTGCGGTCGAAGTGGCCGGTGGTGCTCTGGTCGAACCGCCCGGAGCGGGCGTTGGCCAGCAACAGCCTGCGGGCCAGTGTGACCGTCTGTTCGGCGTCCACTTCGGACACCGGGGTCCACGGCGTGACGCCGAGCAGGAAAGCGATTTCGCACTTGTAGAGGTTGCCGACACCCGCCAGCACGCGCTGGTCGAGCAGGGCGATGCCGAGCTCCTGGGCGGGGTCGGCGGTCAGGTTCGCGACCGCCTGCTTCAGGTGGTCTTCGGTCCACTGTGGATCCAGCACGTCCGGGCCGAGGTGGGCGACCAGGTCGTGTTCCTTGTGAGTGGCCACGAGTTTGAGGTCGTGCACGCGGAAGCCGATCACCTGGACGTCGGCCGCGGTGAAGATCACGCGGGCGTGGTGGCCGGGCCGGCGCCACTTCGCGCCGGCCGGGTAGACGTCCCACATGCCGTCCATCATCAGGTGCGAGTGCAGGGTCAGGTCGCCGGAGAAGCGGGTGAACAGGTGCTTGCCGACCGTCCCGACGCCGAGCACCTTACGCCCGGCGAGGTCCACAGTGGCCAGCTGGGGCACGCGGAACTCCCCGCGCAGCAACGTCTTCCCGGTCATCGCGGTGGCGAAGCGCTTCGCGACCAGGTAGACGGTGTCACCTTCGGGCACGGCTCACCCCGCGGATTCGGACACCTCGGCCGGTGCCTCGGGCGTCTCCGGGGCCGGGCCTTCGGGCCAGTCCGGGCCCTCGGGGTCCTCGCCGGCGATGCGGTGGCGCCCCGCCCGGTTCGACCGCAGGATCTTGGCCAGCACCATGTTGAACGTGAGGGCGATTTCCTGCGCGCCGGGCGAGTGCCACTCGTGGATCGGGCTGCACGCACCCTGCGCCTGCTGCACGGCCAGCCGGTCGGTGATCGCCGTCGGCATCACCAGCGAGCCGAAGTTCTCACGCAGCTCGGCGATCCGGAACTGGTGCTCGTAGGAGCGCACGCGCAGCTTGTTCACCAGGACGCCGATCGGGCGCAGCCGCGGGTTGAGCTCCTTGCGGATCTTCTCGATCGCCTCCAGGGCGCGGGACGCCCCGGCGACGGCGTACATCGTCGGCTCGGTGACGATGAGCGCGCTGTCCGCGGCCACCAGGGCCGACTTCGTCAGCCGGCCCAGCGACGGCGGGCAGTCGAGGATCACCAGCTCGTACGGCGTTTCGTGCAGCGGCTCGCGGTGCAGCTCGTCCAGGGCGCGGGAGAAGTTCGCCAGGCGCTCGCTGTCGGCGTCCGGGTCGTTGAGCAGCTCCAGCTCTTCGGCGCCGACGAGGACGTCGACGTCCTCGCTCCAGACGCTCGGCGCGATCGCGCGCTCGAGCATCTCCCGGGTGGGGGTTTCGAGCACGTCCGCGAGGGTGGCGTCGGTGAAGGGCGGGTCGAGCGAGGTGGTGGCGTTGCCCTGCGGGTCGAGGTCCACCACCAGGGTCCGGGTGCCCCTACGCAGGGCGGCGGACGCGACACCGAGAGCGACCGTCGTCTTGCCGACGCCTCCCTTGAGGCTGAGTACGGCGACCGTGTGCACGTTCTCCAGCCTACGGGTGCGGCCGCACGGCGCCGCCGGGCAAGGGCCGTTCACTCGAAGGGAGGAGCTCGGGAGGCGGCGGGGGCCGGGCACTACCCTGTGCGACATGAAGACGGAGACCGTGGCCGCCCGGGGTTCGGGCGCCGTCCGCCGGGTGCTCGAGGCCGAGATCGAGGCCGCCCGCGCCCGCGGCGCCGAGCACCCCCTCGTCGTCGACGTCGGCGGGGGCAGCGGCGGCTGGGCCGTGCCGTTCGCGGCGGCGGGCTGCCGGGTGACGGTCGTCGAGCCGAGCCCGAACGCGCTGGCCACGCTGCAGCGCCGGGCCGGGGAAGAGGGCGTCTCCGAGCTGATCACGGTGGTCGCGGACGACTCCGACGCGCTGGGCCGGCACGTCGAGGCGGGGTCGGCGGACCTGGTGCTGGCGCACGGGCTGCTGGAGATCGTCGACGACCCGGCGGCGGTGCTCACGGCCCTCGCGACGGCGGTCGCGCCGGGCGGCGCGGTGTCGGTGCTGGTGGCGAACCGCCACGCGGCGGTGTTGCACCGCGCGCTGGCGGGGCGCGTCGGCGAGGCCCAGCGGCTGCTCGAGAGCGCGGACGGGGTCGCCCCGGGTGACACGGTGCTGCGCCGGTTCTCCGCCGACGGCCTGCGGGCCGGCCTGGAAGCGGCCGGCCTCGAAGTCACGCTGCTGCAGGGCGACCGGGTGATCTCGGACCTGGTGCCCGGCGACGTCCGCGACGACGAGCTGGCGGCGTTCGAGCGGGCGGCGGCGGCGTCGCCGGCGTTGCGCGACATCGCGGGCCGGCTGCACGCGGTCGCCCGGCCGGCCTGAGGTTTTCCGCCGTCGCGCTGCCGGTGATCGAAAACTGTCGGTGGTGGGCGGTAGCGTCCCCGGCGTGGGACGAAATGCCGAGTTGCCGGGCGGAATGGGCCGGTTCAAGGTCCGGCCGGGCGAGCCGGTGCCGGACGACACCGGGTGCGGGCTGCTGCACGTCGACATGGACGCGTTCTTCGTGTCGGTGGAGCTGCGGACCCGGCCCGAGCTGGCGGACAAGCCGGTGGTCGTGTCCGGAGGCGGCCCGCGGGCGGTGGTGGCCGCGGCGAACTACCCGGCGCGGAAGTTCGGCGTGCGCTCGGCGATGCCGTTCTCGACGGCGAAGCGGCTGTGCCCGCACCTGATCAACATCCCGCCGACGTCGGGGCTGTACGGCTCGGTGTCCCGCGGGGTGATGGGCATCTTCCGCGAGCTGACGCCGCTGGTCGAGCCGCTGAGCCTGGACGAGGCGTTCCTGGACGTCAGCGGGGCGTTGCGGCGGCTGGGCGCAACGCCGGCTTCGCTGGGCGCGCAGCTGCGCGCGCGGGTCGAGGCCGAGCACGGGATCACCTGCTCGGTCGGGGTGGCGAAGGTCAAGTTCGTGGCGAAGCTCGCCTCGGGGATGGCGAAGCCGGACGGCATGGTCGTGGTGCCGGCGGCGGAGACCCTGGCGTTCCTGCACCCGCTGCCGGTGTCGGCGCTGTGGGGCGTGGGCGAGCGGACGGAGGAGAACCTGCGCCGCCTGGGCCTGGAGACGATCGCCGACGTCGCGGCCTTCCCGCCGGAGCGGCTGAAGAAGTCGCTGGGCGCGGCGCTCGGCGAGCACCTGTACCGGCTGGCCCACGGCGTGGACGAGCGCGCGGTGGTGGTCGACGCCCCGGAGAAGTCGATCGGCGCGGAGCACACGTTCGACGTCGACCGGCATGACCGGGCCGCGCTCGGTCTGGAGCTGCTCCGGCTGTCCGAGCGGGTGGGGGCGACGTTGCGGGCGCGGGCGGTGCGCGGCCGGACGGTCTCGATCAAGGTGCGGTTCGCGGATTTCCGGACGATCACGAGGGCCCGCACACTGGTCTCGGCGACGGACGTGGCCCGGGAGATCCACGCGGTGGCGGTGGCGCTGCTGGCGGAACACGCCCCGGCGGGGGCGGTGCGGCTGATCGGGGTCCGGGTGGAGGGGCTGGACACGGGGGAGGCGGGGGAGCAGCTGGTGTTCGAATCCCCGGTGCCGAGGTGGCGCGACGCGGAGGTGGCGGCGGACGTGGCGAGGTCGAAGTTCGGCTCCGCCGCGGTGCGGCCGGCTTCGTTGCTGGCGCCGCGGGAGGGGTGAGGGCTGGTTCTGGTTCGCTGGCTGTGGAGCTCGGTGTTGCCTGGCGCGGGGATGCTGTCTCTTGGGATGCCGCCTCGATGGCCTCGCGTCGGCTTGGCCGTCGCCGAGCCCGCCCAGTCCGGCTTGCCGAGCTCTTGGTGAGCCGCTGGCCGGCCTGATCGCGGCGGTGAAGGCCACCCTCGCACCCGGTGCCGGGCGGCCGATCACCCGGCGTGATCCGGGGCGCGGTGGGCGTTCCCCCACAACGTCGAACATGCGGTAAAACGGTCACCCTGGGCTACGGTGACCGTCCGCAACACCCCGCGGGCCGGATTTAGCCCAATTCGATCCCTTCTGGATGCGGGATCGGGTAGTCGTGCGGGCGCGGGCCTCGTATCCTGGACAGTGCCACCCCGCCTGGGGTTGGCTGTTGGGTCCAGGACGTTGCGCGGCCCGGCGCCCGCGACAGCTGTGCCGGAGGAGGAAAGATGCCACTCTCCGAGCATGAGCAGCGGCTGCTCGATCAAATCGAGCGCGAGCTCTATGCCGAGGACCCCAAGTTCGCATCCACGGTGCGTGGCACCCGGTTGCGTCGCCCCGCTCGCCGACGGCGTATTCAGGGCATCGCCCTGTTCGTAGTGGGCGTGGCCCTGCTGGTGCTGGGCGTGGTGGTGCCGCAGTTCCGGGTGGCCGACATCCCGCTGATCAGCGTGCTCGGGTTCCTCGTGATGTTCTTCGGAGTCATGATGGCCGTCACATCGATTCGGCACGGCGCCGAAGGAGACGGCAAGGGCGGTGGATCGGGCGCACGCGGCGGCAAGCAAGCAGGCCGCCGGAGTTCCTTCACCCAGAGGATGGAAGAGCGCTTCCGCCAGCGCTTCGAGGAGCAGTAGCGCCGCAAGACCAGAGATCCGCGTCCCGCCGTTCGGCGGGACGCGGATCTTCTTGTGTGCTCACACACCCTCAGTCGCCCGCCCGCGGCTGGCGTAACAGTGGGTGACCCCCACAAGGGTGAGCCCCCGCACGCCCAACCCGCGTGATCACCGCCCGACCCCGCGCAACCCGAGCCGGCACCCGCGTGATCAGCCGGGCATCTCGCGTGATTGAGCGGGCATCTCGCGTGACTGGCGGGGCATCACGCTGATGCCCCGGGGATCACGCGAGATGCCCCTCCCCGCACGAGTGATGCCTCCCTGATCACGGGTGATGCCCCGCTGATCACGCGTGATGCCCCTCGGGTCACGCGTGATGCCTGGAGGCGCTCGTCAGTCGCGGTTGCGGAAGACCGACCGTGGGAACAGGCGTCCCTTCCACGAAAGGGGTGCGTTTCGGCGCAAGCTTCGCCGGAGTCCGTCGAAAGCCGGCTGGAGTTCCGGCTGAGGCGTCTCGTCCTCGCCGTACCACGATCGCTCCAGTGCGCCGATGACCGTCCGGAGCTCCTCGCGGCCTTCGTCGTCCAGGTGGTGCTTCGCCGCCAGCTTCTGGCCGGCCACGCGGACCGTGTCGCTGCTCGGGATCGGCAGGCCGCGGTCGGCGCACTCCGCGCGCAGCTCCGCCCACGCCGCGTCGGCCGCGCCCGGTTGCTGCTGGACGATGCGCTGCAGGCGCCGTCGGCGGATTGCCTCGCGGACCATCGCCGGGCCCGCCACCAGCAGTAACGCCAGCACCACCAGTACACCCAGCCACCACGACACCGTCGCCGCCAGCAGGCCGAGCGCGGTGATCCACAACCCGGCCGCCAGCAGGGGGAGCCAGCCGAGCAGGGCCTGCGTCCGGGATGGGGCGGCCGCCGGCGGGGCCGCCCGTACCAGCAACGACCCTTCGCTTCGGTCGCCGGGCGCCGGGCCGGCCTCCGGGAGTGGCGCCGGCGGTGTGGCATTTCGCCTGCGCCCGTTGTTGAGCAGCCGCCGCAGCAGGGCCGCGACGACCAGCGCGCCCGCGCCCAGCAACGCGAGCACCAGCGCGAAGTTGAACAACCAGCCATCGCTGCCCGAAGCGTCCTTCGCCGCCTGGGTCGGGAGGTTCTGCTCGGTGTCGCGCGGGACGCCGGTCGGCGCCGCGCTCGACTGGACCGTGCTCGGCGCCACCTGGGTGTCGTCCGGCTGGGTGCCGTCCTGCGGGCCGGCCTGCAGGTACGACGGGGTGATGCCGCGGCCGTCCGACAGCGGCGTCGGGTCGAACGTCACCCAGCCCTTGTCGCCGAAGTACGCCTCGACCCACGCGTGCGCGTCCTGGGTGCTGATCGACAGGTAGTCGTTGACCTGCACGCCCGGCGTGAACCCGATCGCCACCCGCGACGGGATGCCCGCCACCCGCAGCATCACGGCCATCGCCGACGCGAACTGCTCGCAGAAGCCGCGCTTGCCGTTGAGGATGAAGTCGGCGAGCGCGTCGGCGTCGTTCGCCGGCGCGGTCTTCGTGTCGTAGACGAACCCGTTCTGCGCCGTGAAGTACCGCCAGATCGCCGACGCCCGGTCGAAGTCGTTGGCCGCGCCGGCGATCAGCTGCTGGGTCTTCGCGCTGACGCGGCCGTCGACCTGGTCGATCTCGGTGTAGCGCGGCGGCAGGTCGTCGACCCGCGCGGTGACCCGCAGCTCGGCCGCCGTCGGTTCCTTCAGCGACGCGTATTCGGTGTACGACGGCGGAGCCTCGCTGCGCGTCGTGAACACCGTGCCGCTGATCTGGTCGTAGAGGTAGCCGTTGGCCGCGCCGTCGATCACCCGCGGCGCGCCGTACACCGGCAGCCAGTTGTCGCGCCAGCTCGTCGGCTCGACGTCGATCTTGCGCGCGGCCCCGGTGCCGTCGTCGCCCGGGGCGGGCGGCAGCCGCGGCCCGACCGGCGTGCCCTGCTGCGAACGGCCTTCGTCGTGCAGGCCCCAGCCCTTGTTGGGGTAGTAGGTGTCCAGCGTCATCGCGCGCAGCAGCCGCCGGTCGGTGCCGAGGCCGCGGACCTTGAACAGCTCGCGGTTGGCGCCCTGGTCGAGCATGCCGCGCAGCTCGGTGAACGGCTGGATGCCGAAGCCGCCGGAGCCCGCGCCGGGGCCGTTCCCGCCGCTGGCGAACGGCATCCGCCCGATGGTGCCGACCCAGGTGATCGCCCCGCCCAGCAGGCCGAGCACGATCGCCGCGCACACGACGGCGACCGGCGCGGACAGCACGCCCGGCTTGCCGCTGCGCCCGGGCGCCTCGCGGGTGCGCCAGCGCCGGTGGCGGTGGTTGCCGTCGACGGCCAGCAGGCCGGCGAACGCGGCGCCGCCGAGCAGGAACGTCCACCACGGCAGCATTTCCTCGCTCAGTGCGGCCGGTACGGCGTACACGCAGAGCAGCACGAGCCCGGTCGCGGCGGGCGCCGCGGCGGCGACGGTGAGGGTGTCGACCAGGACGGCGACGAGCCCGATCAGGATGGTGACGAGGCACAGGATCGGCTGGCTGCCCTCGACCGGCGGCAGCCCGACGCGGATCTGCTCGGCGGCGGCCGACAGCGTGGTCCCGATTTCGGAGAACGCTTCGGGGCCGGGGATCACCTGCAGGATGCCGTGCGTGGTGAAGGCCCCGGTGATGAGGAAGAGCAGGACGACCAGCTGCCCGAGGCCGACGAGGACGGTCGGCACCTGCAGCGACCGCAGCGCGAGCCCGGCGGCGCCGATCAGCAGGACGGCGACGAAGAGGTAGCCGAACCAGGCCAGCCCGGAGACGACGCTGGTGACGGAGGTGGCGGCGCAGAGGGTGGCCAGCCCGGCGGCGACGGGCGCGAGGACGCTGCTGCGCCAGGCGGAAAGGGGCCGGTCGGGCCGAGGCGCGGGGCGCTCGGTCGGACGCGGGGGTGCGGCGGTGCTCATCGCGGGCCCCCGATCAGCACGGGAAGGTGGGTGGACGAACTGGTCCCGGACACGGCAGTCCTCATCGTGGCCCCCCGATCAACGTTCCCCGGCGAGCCCCGCTCCGGCACAACTCGGCCCATACCTGCGGCATCGGCGACCCCGGTCCCGCGACCACGACACCCCAGCCCGCCGCGCGCAGCAGCGCCGCCGAGTCCTCCGTCGCCGCCGCTCGTTGCTCCGGGGCCGTCACCCCGGCCGACCAGGTCGGCGTGTCCAGCAGGACCGCCAAGCTCCTGATCCCGCGCGGGCGGAACTGGGTCAGCTCGTGCACCGCCTCCGTGCTCACCGTGCCGAGGACCGCGATCAGCTCCTGGCCCTCCGCCGGGTCGCCGGCCAGCGTGATGTCGCGCTGGTGGGCCGGTTGCAACGCCGCCAGGGCGTCCAGCACCACGTGGTCGTAGTGGTCGCCGCCGTCGCCGGGGGTGTCGGCCAGCGTCGCGCCGTGCTCGCTCACCAGCCGGACCCGGTGGCCTGACCGGCGCAGGTGCAGCGCCGCCGAGGCCGCGAACGACACCGCCCACTCCAGGCTCGCCGCCGGGCCCGCGCCGTGGTGGGCGGCCGCCCGGTGGTCCAGCAGCACCGTCGTGCCGCCGCGCCACGGGCGCTCCTCCACGCGGACCATGATCTCGTCGCGGCGGGCCGTCGAGCGCCAGTGGACCTTGCGCAGGTCGTCGCCCTGGCGGTACTGGCGGACGATCACGTCGGCCTCGCCCTGGCCGGCGTGCAGCCGGACCGTGCCGTCGTCGCCGACGCCGATGCCCGCGCCGCTCGGCAGGCCCCACAGCGGCACCACGCGGGGCACCACCACCAGCCGCGAATGCCCGATGAGCTCGCGCTCGAACTCGCACAGCCCGAACGGGTCGGTGATGGTCGCCCGCAGCGGCCCGACCTGCTGGATCCCGCGCAGCACCGGCTGCAGGGGGTACCGCAGCGCCACCCGGCGGTCGTGCGGGAGCCGTTCGACGACGAACCGCGGGCGCGAACCGAGCGCGTACGGCACGCCGTCTTCGAGGAGGATCTCCCCGGCCGGCAGCCGGCCGCTGCGCCACAGCTCCAGCTGCACCTCGCCGTTCCCGCCGACTGCCACCCGCTCGGGGCGCAGCGCGCGGGTGGCGCCGATGCGCAGCCGGGTCGCCGAGATGAACACGGCGACCAGCAGCGGCAGCGCCACCACGAACACCGCCACCCGCAGCAGGTCACGCTCGTTGAGCACGAACGAGCACACCGCGGCGGCGATCCCCGCGGCCAGGAGGCAGCGGCCGCGGGTGGTCAGGCCGGACAGGGCACGCAGCATGCCGTTCTCTTCCCCTTCGCCGGACGATTTTTCGGGGGTTCGGGTGGCGGAGCCCCAGATGTCACCGGCTACGGCCGGGAACCCTGCGGCACCGGCACCCGGTGCAGCACCGCGCGCACGACGTCGGTCGCCGACCGCCGCGCCGCGTGGGCCTCGGTGGTCAGCACCAGGCGGTGCGCCAGGACCGGGACCGCGACCGTGTGCAGGTCGTCCGGCACGACGTAGTCGCGGCCCGACAGCGCGGCCTGCGCCCGCGCCGCGCGCACCAGGTGCAGCGTGGCCCGCGGGGACGCGCCGAGCCGGATCTCCGGGACCTGCCGGGTGGCCGCGACGACGTCGACGGCGTACCGGCGGACCTCCGGCGCGATGTGCACACCGCGGACCGTCTCGATCAGGCGGTGCACGGTCTCGCCGTCGGACACCGGCTGCAGGTCGTCCAGGGGGTTGTGACCGGCGTGCTCGTCGACCATGGCCAGCTCGGCCTGCTGGTCGGGGTAGCCGATGGACACCCGCGCGGTGAAGCGGTCGCGCTGGGCTTCGGGCAGCGCGTAGGTGCCTTCCATCTCGATCGGGTTCTGGGTGGCGATCACCATGAACGGCTCGTCGAGGTGGTAGGTCGAGGTGTCGACGGTGACCTGGTGCTCTTCCATGCACTCCAGCAGCGCCGACTGCGTCTTCGGCGAGGCGCGGTTGATCTCGTCGCCCACCACGATGTTCGCGAACACCGGGCCGGGGCGGAACTCGAACCCGCCGCTCTGCCGGTTGTAGATGGAGACGCCGGTGACGTCGCTCGGCAGCAGGTCCGGGGTGAACTGGATGCGGCTGACCGTGCAGTCGATCGACCGGGCGAGGGCCTTGGCCAGCGAGGTCTTCCCGACGCCGGGCACGTCCTCGACCAGGAGGTGGCCTTCGGCGAGCAGCGTGACCAGCGCGATCCGGATGACGTCGGGTTTGCCGACCAGCACCCGCTCCACGTTGGCGGCGATCCGCCGCGCGGTCTCGTGCAGTTCGTCCAGCGGCACTCTGCCGGGCTGGCCGGGGGCCCGGCCGTTGCCCGAGGGCTCCGCCGGATAAGGCGGCCGCCCGGATGCCTGCTCGCCCGATCCGGGCGCGGCAGACTGGATTCTCGACGTCACTCGACCTCCTGGTGGCGCATGGCCGCGCGCACTGTGCGCACCGCCGGGCCGAACGGCCCCTCGCTGGTGTCCGCGCGCAGCGACCAGCCTGCCACCCAGTGTGTCAAACCCGGGCGAACCGGGGGGTGGAACCCCGCGATGACACTGCGCAAGCAGCGACGATACCCCGAACGGGTGCCCTTTCACCCGATTCTGGGTGCTCCCGCTGACACCCTGCTCTGTCGTATGCTGCGGTTCGAGGTCGCCCGGCTACGGAGAGGCGTAACCGCTTATGAGCGAGGTGCGAACGCAGCCGCCCTTCGACCTGCGCGGCTTCGCGGTCGCGCCCGAGCTGGCCACGGACGCCTACGCGAAGCTCGGTGCCCTGCAGGACGTCGTGGGCGAGATGGTCCGCGAAGCCAAGGTGCTCGGGCGGAGCGTGCCGCTCGGCGGCGGGTACGCGGGCGAGATCGGCGAGTTCATGGCGGAGTACGGCATCGGCGGCCAGGGCTCGGCGGTCCAGCAGCTGACGGCGTTCGGCAAGGAACTGGAGACGCTGAAGCACCGGATCGGCGAGGCGCTGGCGAAGTACCAGCACGCGGACGAGCAGGCGGCCGAAGGCGTGGACTGCACCGGTGGCTGAGCGGCGGCGGACGGTCCGGTGGTCCGTGCCCGTCCTTCTACTCCTGCTCGGTGGCTGCGGGCAGGCACCGAGTGCCGAGCCGGCCACCGCGGCGCACACGTCCACGTCCGAACGCCCGCCGGTCGCCTGGACCGGCCTGGCCGCGCTCGACCCGTGCACGCTGCTCGACCCGCAGGACCGGTCGACGGCCGGGATCGGCGTCCTCGGCAAGCCCAAGGACATCGGCGGCGCCCGCGCGTGCGACTGGAGCGTGCCCGGCACCTTCGGCGTCACCCTGACCCTCAGCGACACCGACGGCCTGGCCGATCTGGAGGTCGCGAAGAAGACGGCCACGAAGACGAAGGTCGGTGCCCACCCCGCGCTGCGGGTGGCGGACAAGAAGGCCGCCGACGGCACCTGTGCCGTGCTGATCGGCGTGGGCGACGGCGCCAGCGTTCAGATCGACGTCAGCAACACCGGCTTTTCGGACACCCCGCTCGCGTGCCGTCGCGCGGGCACGGTGGCCGGGCTGGTCGAACCCAAGCTGCCCTGACCAGGAGGTGCGCCGTGCCCGAACCCCCCGTGCCCACCGCGCGGTACGAGGCCTACAGCCACGAGGCGATGGCCGCGGAGGTCGAGCGCGGCAATGATCCGGTCGCCGCGGGCGAGGCGGGGGCGCGCTGGGACGGGCTCGCGAAACGGCTGCAGGAGTCCACCGCCGACGTCGCCGCGCTGGTCGCCTCCTCGGAGGAGCACTGGCGGGGCGAGGCGGGGGACGCGGCGCGCGCGGCGCTCGGCCGGGTCGCGCGGTGGCTTTCGCACTCCGCCGCGGTGTCGGCTTCGGTGGGCCAGGCGGTCGGGGCGCAGGCCGACGTGGCCGCGCGGGCGCGGGCCGACATGCCGCCGCCGGTGACCTACGACCCGGCGTCGATGATCCGCGACGCGGCGTCCAGCGGGAACGTGCTGGTCCTGGCCGGGCTGGCCGGGGAGATGGCGGCCCGCCGCGCCGAAGCGGAGGCCGCGCGGCAGAAGGCGATCGACGTCCTGCGGACGCGGGACACCGCGCTGCACGGGCACGTGCCCGCCGAGGCGTTCCCGGCCCCGCCGGCGCTGGGGCGGGCTTGATCCGCCTTTCGGCGTCGGCGTTCGACATCCTCTGGACCGACCTCGGCCACGACCGCCCGCCGGAACCGCTGACCGTCCGCAGCGTCGGTGCCACCGACGCGGAGCGCGCCGAGGTGCGGGCGGCGGTCTACGAAAACCTGGCTTCGCGGGGCCTCTGCGAAGGAGCACGCCTGGAGCCGGCGCTGGCCGCGCGCCTTGAGCTGCTGGCGGCGGGGGACGTGTTCGTCGCGTGCGAGGCGCTGGCCGACATGACGGCGCCGACGCCGTTCCGCGCGGTGACGGCGGTCCGCGGCCGCCGCGGCGTGCTGGCGACCCAGCCGGAGCAGACGATCGGCCTGGACTCGATCCGCGAGGCCGAGCTCTGCACGGCGATCGTCGACGTCCTGCCGGAGCTGTCGGCCGGCCCGGGCTACGGCATCAGCCTCCCGGAGTCGACCCTGGCGGGCGTCTCGGACGCGGTGTCGGGGGCGGCGTCGGCGCAGCTCGAGGAGGTCCTGGCCATCCAGGCCCGGCCGGTGTACGCGGCGGGGCAGTTCAGCGTCAGCCGCCGGTCGCCGTCGGGGCGGGTGGCGCGGGTCGGCGGGCTGACGTGGTTCGACACCGACGTCGGCGCGTACTGCGCGGCGAAGACCCCGGGCCGGGGTGGGCGGGAGTGGGTGACGGTCAGCCCGGTCGACAGCACCCGCCTCGCCGCCCGCGTCGCGGCCCTCCTGACCCCCGAGGACTGAGCCCGGACGGGCATCACGCGTGACTGGAGAGGCATCACGCGTGTTTGGAGGGGCATCTCGGCCGGGCGGGTGATGCCCGGCTGTTCACGGGGGTTTCCCCACCTGGCCCCACCCGTGTTCCCCACTGGGACCCACTCGGGTCCCCACGGGGGCCCACTTGGTGGGGTGGAGGGTTCTTTCGCGGCCGTTATGCGGACGCATGGGGAACAGCTGAGGTTGCTCCGGCCCCCGGCGCGGGGGATCTTGGCCACCGTCCCCCACCACAGCCCCCACCTGGGCCCACCCTGCTGACCTGCGCAAACGGAACACTCGACGGAGTGGTCCGCGCGTTTGTCGCGTTGACTGTGGTGAAAAGTGGGGTACGGTGGTGCCCAGTGGGGCGGAAGGGAAGCCCCGTGGCCGTCCGGGGTGGTTCGCCACCGTGGACGGTAGGGAGGTGGAGGCCGTGTTCCTCGGCACCCACACCCCGAAGCTGGACGACAAAGGGCGGCTCGCGCTGCCCGCGAAGTTCCGTGACGCCTTGGCGGGTGGGCTGATGGTCACCAAGGGGCAGGATCACTGCCTCTTCGTCTTCCCACGCGCCGAATTCGAGCAGATGGCGCGCAAGGTCGCCGAGGCCCCGTTCACGAACGAGGCGGTTCGGGCCTACCAGCGCTACCTGTTCGCCGGCACGGACGAGCAACGTCCGGACGGCCAGGGGCGCATCACCGTCGCGCCCGAGCTCCGCCGCTACGCGGGGCTCAGCAAGGAGTGCGTGGTGATCGGGGCGATCACCAGGCTGGAGATCTGGGACGCCCAAGCGTGGCAGGCGTACCTGGAGGAACACGAAGACAGCTACGCGAAGGCTCGAGAGGAAGTACTGCCGGGCGTCTTCTAGACGTGCGGTCGCGGTGCACCTTCGTCGTCGGGGGACGAGAGGTTCGCCGCCCGCGCGAGGAGGGGAAGCCCACCCGGATGCCGTGAGGCCTCTGTCCGCTCAACAGCCCTGGTGCACCTTCCCCGGTACCAGGTCCGCAGCGGGCGGACAGGGACCTGACGGCATCCGCCATATTTCCCCCGGCCGACCAGGCGAGAAAGGGGGAGGGAACGATGACGGCACCCGAGCACGTCCCGGTGCTGCTCGACCGGATAGTCGAGCTGTTCACTCCCGTGTTCGCCGACCGCGACGGCGTCCTCGTGGACGCCACGGTCGGCCTCGGCGGGCATTCCGACGCCCTCCTCGAAGCGTTCCCGCGGCTGCGCCTCGTCGCGCTGGACCGCGACCCGGCCGCACTCGAGAAGTCCGGCGAACGCCTGGCCCGCCACGGCGACCGCGTCGACCTCGTGCACACGGTCTACGACGGCCTCCCTGACGCCCTCGAAGGGCTGGGCATCGCCAAGGCCGACGGCATCCTGTTCGACCTCGGCGTCTCGTCGATGCAGCTGGACCGCGCCGAACGCGGGTTCGCCTACGCCAAGGACTCGCCGCTGGACATGCGGATGGACCCGACCACCGGGTTCACCGCCGCCGACGTCCTCAACACCTACGCACCCGGCGAGCTCGTCCGCATCCTGCGGGACTACGGCGAAGAACGCTTCGCGCAGCGGATCGTCAAGGCGGTCGTGGCCGAACGGGAGAAGGAGCCGTTCACGAACAGCGGACGCCTGGTCGAGCTGCTCTACGACGCCGTCCCGGCCGCCACCCGCCGCACCGGCGGGCACCCGGCCAAGCGCACGTTCCAGGCGCTGCGGATCGAGGTCAACGGCGAACTGGAGGTGCTCCGCCGCGCCATGCCCGCCGCCCTGGGGGCCCTCAGGACCGGCGGCCGGATCGTCGTCGAGTCCTACCAGTCCCTGGAAGACCGCCTGGTCAAGCAGGCGCTGGCCGAGCTCGCGAAGTCCCGCACCCCGGAAGGGCTCCCGGTGGAGCTGCCGGGCCACGGACCGGAGCTGAAACTCCTCACGCGCGGCGCCGAGAAGGCCGGCGAAGAGGAGATCGAACGCAACCCGCGGGCCGCTTCGGTGCGCCTGCGGGCCGCAGAGAGGATCGGAGAGCCGCGATGACCGCTCCCGCGAAGTCCCGCCGCCGGGCCGCGCCGGCGACGGGGAGCCGCCGCACCGAGGCCGCCCGCACTGCGACGACCACCGTCGAGCCGGATCCGAACGCGCCCGAACCGGGGCGCCGCGCGTCGCGGGGTCGCACGTCCGCGGCCGAGCGCGCCTACGCGCGCCGGGCCCAGCGCGCCGACCTGCTCAAGGAGCGCGAGCCGCGCCCGGAGCCGAAGGCCGCGGCCGCCGCGCCGCAGCCGAAGCTCAAGCTCCGGACCCTGCTGCCCAAGTCGCGGGCGTCGTTCGTGCTGATGATGATGGCGCTGCTGGCCGCCGGGGTGGCGACCACGCTGTGGCTGACCACGCAGGCGATCGCCGACTCCTACCGGCTCGAGCAGCTGCGCACCACCAACGCGAACCTGGCCGAGCAGAAGGAACAGCTGCAGCGCGACGTCGCGAAGGCCGAGTCGCCCGCTTCCCTGGCCCCCGCCGCCCAGCAGCTGGGCATGGTGCCCGGTGGTGACCCGGCGCGCATCGTCGTCGGCCCGGACGGCAGGACCTCGCTCGTCGGCGAGCCCAAGAAGGCCCAGGCGGACACGCCGGTGGTGCCGGCCGCGCCGCCCGCCGCGCCCGCGGCGGGCACGCAGTCCCAGCAGGGCGCGCCGATCGAGGGCGACCAGCCCGCCGTGCCCGCCGAAGAGCCGCCGGCCCAGCCGGGAGCCGGCCAGTGATGGCATCGGGCCGCGGCCAGGTCCGCGCGCGCGCCGCGGGCAGCGCACGGCGGACGTACGCCGCCGGGACGCGCAGCGCCACCGCGCGCCGCGGCAACGGCGGGCACCGCAGCCGGTTCTCCGCCGTGCGCCTGCTGCTGGTCGCCGTGCTGCTCGTGGCGGGCGTGAAACTGGTGCAGGTGCAGTGGTTCGACGCCGCGGCGCTGTCGGCCGCGGCCGAGCGGCAGCGCACCCAGACCATCGACATCCCGGCCCAGCGCGGGTCCATTGTGGACCGCAACGGCGCCAAGCTGGCGTTCAGCGTCGAGGTGCGCACGCTTTCGGTGAACCTCAAGGCGCTGCACAAGAGCATGGACGACTTCGCCGCCAAGAACCCCGGCACGGCCAAGACGTTCGACGCCGAAACCACCGCGGCCGCCAAGTACATCGCCGGCAAGCTGCCGAACGTGATCACCGAGCAGCAGCTGCTCGACCTGTTCCACAAGCAGGCGTCCTTCACCTACCTGGTGAACAACGTCGAGCCGTCGATCGCCGCCGACATCGTCAAGCACTACGCGTGGATCGGCGTCGAGAAGCGCGCCCTGCGCGAGTACCCGGGCGGCAACCTGGCGGCGAACATCGTCGGCGCCGCGAACTGGCGCTCCGACGACGTGGACGTCTCCAAGCACAACCTGCACGGCCTCGTCGGCCTCGAGCTCATCCGCGACAACGACCTCGCCGGTACCGCGGGCCGAATGCTGGTCAACACGAAGAACGGCAGCGACAACGTCGTCATCCCGGGCACCGAGCGCGACATCCAGGCCGCGGTCCCGGGGTCGGACCTCGAGCTCACGATCGACTCCGACCTGCAGTACGAGGTGCAGCGCCAGCTGTCGGACTACGTCCGCAACTCCCACGCCAAGGGCGGCCAGGCCGTCGTGCTGGACGCCAAGACCGGCGAGGTCTACGCGCTGGCCAACGACACCACGTTCGACCCCAACGACCAGAGCTCCTGGACCCCCGAGGACCTGAGCAACCCGGCCGTCACCACGCCGTTCGAACCCGGCTCGGTCAACAAGCTGGTGACCGCCACCGGCGCGATCGAGTACGGCGTCGCGACGCCGGAGTCGACGGTCGAGGTGCCCGGCGCGCTGCAGGTGGCCGACAAGACGGTGCACGACGCCTGGACGCACGGCACCCAGACGTTCACCACCACCGGCGTCTTCGCCAAGTCGTCCAACATCGGCACCCTGCTGCTGGCGCAGAAGATCGGCGAGGAACGCTACGCGAACCTGCTCAAGCTCTTCGGCCTCGGCCAGCGCACCGGCGTCGGCCTCCCCGGCGAGAGCGCGGGCGTGGTGCCCGCCCGCAGCCAGTGGTCGGCGACCACCTTCGGCAACCTGCCGATCGGGCAGGGCCTGTCGATGACCATCCTGCAGATGGCCGGGATGTACCAGGCGATCGCCAACGACGGCCTGCGCGTCGAACCCCGGATCGTCAAGGCCAAGGTCAACCCGGACGGCACGACCGTGGCCGAGCCGGCGCCGAAGACGGTCCAGGTGGTCGAACCGCAGACCGCCAGGACGGTGCGCGACATGATGCGTGCGGTCGCCCAGAACGGGAAGGGCCTCCAGAAGGGCACCGCGCCCACCGCGGCGGTCGAGGGCTACCAGATCTCCGGGAAGACCGGCACCGGCCAGCAGGTCGACCCGCGGACGAAGGCCTACAGCGACCACCTGTACAACATCACGTTCGCCGGCATCCTGCCCGCCGACCACCCGCGGTTCGTGGTGGGGATCCGGCTGGACGCGCCGGACACGACGCTGCCGGTGGGGCACTCCGCCGCGCCGCTGTTCCACACCATCGCGTCGTACCTGACGCAGCGGTACCAGATTCCGTTGTCGGACGGGCCCTCGCCGGAGGTCCCGCTCATCATCGCCCCTTAGCCCCTCTGCCGCGGCGGGGTCGTGAGTGGTAAGGCGGGTTAGAACCCGCCTTACCACTCACGACCGGCTGCGGCAGAGCGTCCACATCGGCCGGCGGGTGGGAAAGTGTTGCGGGGCAACGAGGTCCAGGGAACCGCCTAGCACATGTGCCTCAGCCGCACGCAATCGCCGTACCGCGTGCGGGGGCCCGGAACGGCCGCCGGTAGCCTCTTGGCCGTGTCCGTGTCCTCGTCCAGTTCCCCGGTGCCGGAAAGCCCGGTGAAAGCGGTCCCCGCGCCGCCCCGCCCGGAGCGCATCGTCCCGGTCCCGCTGGCGACGCTGCTCGCCAGGGCGGACGCCCGCCTGATCGCCGGCTCGCCCGACGCGGCCGAGCTGACCGTCACCGGCACCACGCTGCGTGCGCAGCACGTGCTGCCCGGTGACCTCTTCGCCGCCCTCCCGGGGGCCCGCGCCCACGGCGCCGACTTCAGCGACCAGGCCGTCGCCGCGGGCGCCGTCGCGGTGCTCACCGACGCCGCGGGCGCCGAGCGCCCCGCCCTGCGCGACGCCGGCGTCCCGATCCTGGTGCACGCCGACCCGCGCGCGGCCCTCGGCGAGATCGCCGCCTGGATCTACGGCGAGCCCTCGCTGAAGCTGGCCGTCCTCGGCGTCACCGGCACCTCCGGCAAGACCACGACGTCCTACCTGGTCGACGCCGGGCTGCAGGCGGCCGGCCTGACCACCGGCCTGATCGGCACGGTCGAGACCCGGATCGCCGGCGAACGCCTGGTCAGCGGCTTCACCACGCCCGAAGCGCCGGACCTGCAGGCGCTGCTCGCGGTGATGCTCGAACGCGGTGTCACGCACGTGCCGATGGAGGTCTCCAGCCACGCCCTCGCGCTGGGCCGCGTCAACGGCACCCGGTTCTCCGTCGGTGCGTTCACCAACCTCTCCCAGGACCACCTGGACTTCCACAAGGACATGCAGGAGTACTTCGCCGCGAAGTCCCTGCTGTTCGACGGCCGCTCGACGCACGAGGTCGTCGTGGTCGACAGCGCGTGGGGCCAGGCGCTGCTCACGCCGCAGACGATCACCGTGACCACGGACCCGGGCACCGAGGCCGCGTGGCAGGCCACCGACCTGCAGGCCACCCCGCACGGCGAGCAGACGTTCACCCTGCACGGCCCCGGCGGTGTCAGCGCGCCCGCCCGGATCCCGCTGCCCGGCGAGTTCAACGTCGCCAACGCCGTGCTCGCCGCCGCGATCCTGAGCACCGCCGGGGTGAGCCTGGAGCACATCGTCGCCGGGCTCGCGCAGGTGCAGGTGCCGGGCCGGATGGAGCGCGTCCACGTCGGCCAGGAGTTCACCGCCGTCGTCGACTACGCCCACAAGCCGGCCGCGGTCGCCCAGGGCCTGGATGCGCTGCGGGCCCGCACCGAAGGCCGGATCATCACCGTGCTCGGCTGCGGCGGCGACCGCGACACGGCCAAGCGCCCGATGATGGGCGAGGCGGCGGCCCGCCGCAGTGACGTCCTGATCGTCACCGACGACAACCCGCGCTCCGAGGACCCGGCAGCGATCCGCGCCGCCATGCTGGCCGGCGCCCGCGCGGTCGGCCCCGCCGAGGGCGGCGAGGTGGTCGAAATCGGCGACCGCCGCGAGGCCATCGCGCACGCCGTCGCGCTCGCCGGGCCGGGCGACATCGTCTTCCTCGCCGGCAAGGGGCACGAATCCGGCCAGGAGGCCGGTGGTGTCGTGCACCCGTTCTCCGACCGCGACGAGCTGGCCGCGGCCATCCGCAACAAACTCGAGGTGAGTGTGTGATCGTGCTCAGCCTGGCCGAGATCGCCGACGTCGTCGGCGGCCGGCTGCACCGCGCCGATCCGGGCGCGCAGGTGACCGGCACTGTGGAGTTCGACACCCGGAAGCTCACGCCCGGCGGCCTGTTCGCCGCGCTGCCGGGGGAGCAGGTCGACGGCCACGACTTCGCCGCGCGGGCCGTCGAGGCCGGCGCCGTGGCCGTGCTGGCCGCCCGCGAGGTCGACGCGCCCGCGATCGTCGTGCCGCCGTTGCCCGCGGGCGAGGCCCACGAGCGGTCGGTCGCGCTGACCGGCGACAAGGACGGCTCCGGCGCCGCCGTGCTGGCCGCGCTGGCCAAGCTCGCCCGGTTCGTCGTGCAGCGCCTGGCCGAAGGCACCCTGACCGTCGTCGGGGTCACCGGCTCGTCCGGCAAGACGTCGACGAAGGACCTGATCGCGCAGCTGCTGGAGCCGCTCGGCCCGACGGTGGCGCCCCCGGGGTCGTTCAACAACGAGCTCGGCCACCCCTGGACGGCGTTGCGCGCCGACGCCGAGACCCGGCACCTGGTGCTGGAGCTGTCCGCGCGCGGGCCCGGCCACATCGCCCACCTCGCCGAGATCGCCCCGCCGCGGATCGGCGCGGTGCTCAACGTCGGCAGCGCGCACGTCGGCGAGTTCGGCTCCCGCGAAGGCATCGCGAAGACCAAGGGCGAGCTGGTCGAGGCCCTGCCCGAGGACGGCGTCGCCGTGCTCAACCTCGACGACCCGCTGGTCGCGGCCATGGCGAGCCGCACGAAGGCCCGCGTGGTGTTCTTCGGCGAGAGCGCGTCCGCCCAGGTCCGGGCGACCGGAATCACCCTCGACGACCAGGCCCGGGCGGCCTTCCGGCTGGTCACCCCGGCCGGCGAGGCGGACGTGCGGCTGCCGCTGCACGGCGAGCACCACGTCAGCAACGCCCTGGCCGCCGCCGCCATCGCCCTGGAGCTGGGCTCGTCGCCGGCCGAGATCGCCGCGCGGCTTTCGGCCGTCGAGCGGCGCTCCGCGCGCCGCATGGAGGTCGTCACCCGCGAAGACGGCGTGACGATCCTCAACGACTCGTTCAACGCCAACCCCGAGTCGATGCGGGCCGGCCTCAAGGCCCTCGCGGCGATGACCCGGGACTCCGGGCGCCGCTCCTGGGCCGTGCTCGGCGTGATGGGCGAGCTGGGCGCGGACTCGGTCACCGCCCACGACGAGATCGGCCGCCTGGTCGTCCGGCTCAACATCGCCAAGCTGGTCGTGATCGGCCCGGAGGCGGCGGCCATGCACCAGGGCGCGCACCAGGAGGGGTCCTGGGGCGAGGAGTCCGCTCTGGTACCCGACGTCGAGGCCGCGATCGCCCTGCTGCATGATCAGCTGCGCCCCGGGGACGTGGTGCTGGTCAAGGCCTCCAAGGCCGCCGGCCTCTGGCGGGTCGCCGAAGCTCTGCTCGAACCCCGGGAAACCGACAACTCCGAGAATCGCTCGAACGGTGGTGACGCGTGATCAGCATCCTGATCGCGGCCGCGGCGGGCCTGCTGATCTCCATCCTGCTCACGCCCTACCTGATCCGGGTCTTCTCCCGGCAGGGCTTCGGCCAGGAGATCCGCGAGGAAGGCCCCCAGGGACACAAGTCCAAGCGCGGTACCCCGACCATGGGCGGGGTCGCGATCATCATCGCGATGGTCGTCGGGTACTTCGCCGCGCACCTGATCAACTGGATGTTCAACTCCCGCAGCGGCGCGCCGACGGCGTCGGGGCTGCTCGTCCTGATGCTCGCGGTGGGCCTGGGGATCGTCGGGTTCCTCGACGACTTCATCAAGATCCGCAAGCAGCGCAACCTGGGGCTGAACAAGACCGCGAAGCTGGTCGGCCAGCTGGTGGTCACGATCGCGTTCGCGGTGCTGGTGCTGAACTTCCCGAACGAGCACGGCATCACGCCGGCGTCGGAGAGCCTTTCCTACGTCCGCGACCTCGCGCTGATCACCTTCCCGTCGGTGATCTTCGTGATCTTCTGCTACATCGTCATCTCCGGCTGGTCGAACGCGGTGAACTTCACCGACGGCCTCGACGGCCTGGCCGGCGGCGCGGCGGCGATGGTGCTGGCCACCTACGTGGTCATCTCGTTCTGGCAGGAGCGGCTGTCCTGCGCGAACGGCCCGGCCCCGGCCTGCTACGACGTCCGCGACCCGCTGGACCTGGCCGTGGTCGCCGCCGCGGCGACCGGCGCCTGCGTCGGGTTCCTCTGGTGGAACGCGGCCCCGGCGAAGATCTTCATGGGCGACACCGGCTCGCTGGCCCTCGGCGGCCTGGTCGCCGGCCTGTCGATGACGACCCGCACCGAGCTGCTCGCCATCGTCATCGGCGGCCTGTTCATGGTCGAGATGATCTCGGTGGTCGCGCAGATCGCGGTGTTCCGGACGACCCGGCGAAGGCTCTTCCGGATGGCGCCGTTCCACCACCACTTCGAGCTCGCCGGCTGGGCCGAAACCACGGTGATCATCCGGTTCTGGCTGCTCTCGGCGATCTGCTGCATGTTCGGGCTCGGCCTGTTCTACAGCGAGCAGCTGGGCCTCGGCGGCTGATCGTGGACATCGCTGGTCGTCACGTCCTGGTCGCCGGGGCCGGGGTCACCGGCAAGTCGGTGGTGCCGGTGCTGGTCGAGCTGGGTGCGCGCGTCACGGTCACCGACGGTAACGCCGAGCGCCTGGCCGAGCTCGAGGGCCTGGGCGCCGAGCTGGTGCCGGGCCTGACCGAGCCGCCGTCCGACGTCGTCCTGGTCGTCACCAGCCCCGGCTGGCGGCCGACGTCGCCGCTGCTCGTGGCCGCCGCCGAGGCGGGGGTCGAGGTGATCGGCGACGTCGAGCTGGCCTGGCGCGTCGGGCAGCTGCGCGAACACCCGCCCGCCTGGCTCGTGGTGACCGGCACCAACGGCAAGACGACCACCGCCGGCATGCTCGAATCGATCCTCAAGGCGGCCGGGGCCAACGCCGTGGCCTGCGGAAACATCGGGTACGCGGCGCTCGACGCGGTGCGCGCGGGGTACGACGTGCTGGCGGTGGAGCTGTCGAGCTTCCAGCTGCACTGGTCCTCGACGCTGGCCCCGGACGCGGCCGTGGTGCTCAACCTGGCCGAAGACCACATCGACTGGCACGGCTCGATGGACGAGTACGCGGCCGCGAAGGGCCGGGTGTACACCCGCGCCAAGGTCGCCGTGCACAACGCCGACGACGACTGGTCCACCCGGATCGCCGACGAGCACGCGCCCGAGAGCGCCCGCCACGTCGGCTTCCAGCTCGACACCCCGCGCGCCGGCGAACTCGGCGTGGTCGAGGACCTGCTGGTCGACCGCGCCTTCGTCGCCGACCCGGCGAACAGCGCCGAGGAGCTCGCCACGCTGTCGGACGTGCGTCCCGCGGGCCCGCACAACGTCGCCAACGCCCTCGCCGCGGCCGCGCTGGCCCGCGCCCACGGCGTCACGCCGGAGGCCGTGCTGAAGGGCCTGCGCGAGTACCAGCCGGCCCCGCACCGCGCCGCCGAGGTCGCCGAGGTGGCCGGGGTGCGGTACGTAAACGACTCGAAGGCGACCAACCCGCACGCGGCCGCCGGGTCCCTGCGGGCGCACGAGAGCATCGTGTGGATCGCCGGTGGCCAGCTGAAGGGCGCCTCGGTCGACGAACTCGTGAGCAGCATCGCCTGCCGCCTCCGCGGGGTCGTGCTCCTCGGCGTGGATTCACCCGTGATCGCCGCCGCGGTTGCGCGACACGCGCCGGATGTCCCGGTGAACAGCCTCCGTCCGGGTGACGATGAACCCATGACTGCGGCGGTGAGTGCGGCCAGCGCGATGGCCCGGCCCGGTGACGTGGTGCTGCTGGCACCCGCCGCGGCGTCGTTGGACATGTTCCCGAACTACGGCGCGCGCGGCGACGCGTTCGCCGCGGCGGTGCACGTCCTCCGCGACGACGCAGCGGGGGAGCCGAGTGACGACAGCTGAAAGCAAGCCCGAAGCACCGCCGAAGCGGCCGCGCCGCGAGCGCAAGGAGAGCGGCTTCGTCGCCGTCCGGACCGCGCTGACCGCGTGGCTCTCGCGGCCGCTGGCGTCGTTCCACCTGGTGCTCGCCCTCACCGGCGTGCTCACCGTGATCGGCATCGTCATGGTGCTGTCGGCGTCGTCGGTCGCCTCCTACAACCCGAAGACCGGCAGCGGCGTGTACTCGCTGTTCGTCAAGCACCTGGTCTTCGTCGCGCTCGGCTCGGTCGTGTTCTGGCTGGGCCTGCGGGTCAAGCTGGAGCGGATCCGGCGGATGTCGGCGACGGCGACGGTGATCTGCCTCGGCCTGCTGGTGCTCGTGCTCACCCCGCTCGGCTCGACGGTCAACGGCTCGCAGGGCTGGTTCAAGATCGGCGAGTTCACCTTCCAGCCGGTCGAGGCGGCGAAGGTCGCGCTGGCCTTCTGGGGCGCGCACATCCTGGTCATCAAGTACAACGTGATCCACCAGTGGCGGCACCTGCTGGTGCCCGTGGTGCCGATCGCGCTGCTGATGTTCGCCCTGGTCATGCTGCAGCCCGACCTCGGCGGCACGGTCACCCTCGCCGTCGTCCTGCTGGCCCTGCTGTGGTTCGCCGGCGCCCCGAAACGGCTGTTCGGCGTGATCCTCGCGGGCGGCCTGGCCGGCATCCTCGTGCTCGCCGTCATCGCGCCCTACCGGCTCGACCGGGTCATGTCGTTCCTTTCGCCGGACGCCGACACGACCGCCGAGGGCTTCCAGGCCAACCAGGCCAAGCTCGCGCTGGCCGACGGCGGGTTCCTCGGCAAGGGCCTCGGCCAGGGCACGTCCAACTGGGGCTACCTGCCGAACGTGCAGAACGACTTCATCTTCGCCCTGATCGGCGAGGAGCTCGGGCTGATCGGCTGCGTCGTCGTGCTCGCCCTCTTCGGCGGGGTCGCGGTCGTCGGCCTGCGGATCGCCACCCGCAACATCGACCCGTGGATCCGGATCGTCTCCGGCACCCTGACGGTGTTCCTGGTCGCCCAGGCCGGCATCAACATCGGCTACGTCGTCGGCCTGCTGCCGGTCACCGGCGTCACGCTGCCGCTGATCTCCTACGGCGGCACCTCGCTGGTGATCACCATGCTCATCATGGGCGTGCTCGCGAACGCCGCCCGGCACGAACCGGAGGCGGTGGCCGCGCTGCGCACGCAGGGGCCGGGTAAATTCGGACGCCTGCTGCGGCTGCCCGCGCCCGACCCGTACCGCCCGCCCGCCACACGCAAGGGGGCGGGACGGCCCGGGGCGAAGGCGGCCAGGCCGGCGCCCCGTGCGGCCCGGCCCGCCCCGGCACAGGAACGACGCAGGTCGGTCCGCGAACCGGTGCGCCGCAGCGCGGCACGGACGAGCACGGCCACGTCTCGCGGCGGGGCCGCGCGGACAACAGCGAGCCGTGGTACCCGGAGTACCGCGAACCGGAGAGGTCATAGGTGAGTAAGCCCGTCAAGGGAACCGAGCGATCAGCCGCGGGCAAGGCGCCGGTGGTGGTGGTCGCCGGAGGTGGCACCGCAGGACACATCGAACCCGCCCTCGCCCTGGCCGACGCCGTCATGCGGCTGCGACCGGACGCGAAGGTCGTCGCGCTCGGCACCGAGCGCGGCCTGGAGAACAAGCTCGTCCCGGCCCGCGGCTACCCCCTGGAGCTGATCCCGCCGGTGCCGCTGCCGCGCAAGCCGACGCCGGAGCTGGTCAAGCTGCCGCTGAAGGTCCGCGACTCGGTCCGCAAGACCCGCGAGGTGCTGGAGCGCGTCGGCGCGGACGTCGTCGTCGGCTTCGGCGGGTATGTCGCGCTGCCGGCCTACCTGGCCGCGCGCGGGCGCGTGCCGATCGTCGTGCACGAGGCCAACAAGTCGGCCGGCCTGGCGAACAAGGTCGGTGCGCGGTTCGCCCGCCGGGTGGCCGTCGCGGTTCCGGGGACGACGCTGCCGAAGGCCGAGGTCGTCGGGATCCCGCTGCGGCGGTCGATCACGACCCTGGACCGGGCCGGGCTGCGGGCCGAGGCGCGCGCGCACTTCGGCCTGGACCCGGACGCGCCGACGCTGCTGGTCTTCGGCGGTTCGCAGGGCGCGCAGTCGATCAACGCCGCCGTGTCGGGTGCGGCCAAGGACCTCGCGGACGCCGGTGTCGGCGTCCTGCACGCGCACGGGCCGAAGAACACGCTGGTCGTGCAGGAGTTCCCGGGCAAGCCGGCGTACGTGCCGGTGCCGTACCTGGAGCGGATGGACCTGGCCTACGCCGCGGCCGACGTGGCGATCTGCCGTTCGGGCGCGATGACCGTCGCCGAGGTGACGTCGGTCGGGCTGCCCGCGGTGTTCGTCCCGCTGCCGATCGGCAACGGCGAGCAGGCGACCAACGGCCGCCCCGCCGTCGACGCCGGGGCGGCGCTGATGATCGACGACGCCGACCTGAGCCCGGCCAAGGTCGCCGAGCTGGTCGTCCCGCTGGTCACCGACGCCGACCGCGTCGCGAAGATGGGTGCGGCGGCGGTCGGCATGGGCCACCGCGAGGCCGACGAAACCCTCGCCCGGATCGTTTTGGAGGCCGCGGGTGCCTGAACTGCCTGAAGAACTGCGCCGGGCGCACCTGATCGGGATCGGCGGGGCCGGGATGTCCGGGATCGCCCGGATCCTGCTGGCCCGCGGGGCTTTCGTGTCGGGTTCGGACGCCAAGGAGTCGCGGGCGCTGCTGTCGCTGCGGGCCCAGGGCGCCGAGCTGTTCGTCGGCCAGAGCGCTGCGAACATCTCCGCTCTTCCGCAGCCGCCGTCCGCGGTGGTCGTCTCGACGGCGATCAAGGAGACCAACCCCGAGCTGGCCGCCGCGCGCGCGGCCGGCGTCCCGGTGCTGCACCGGGCCCAGGCGCTGGCCGGGCTGATGGAAGGCCACCGCGTCGCCTGCATCGCGGGCACGCACGGCAAGACGTCGACGACGTCGATGCTGACCGTGGCGCTGCAGCACTGCCGGCTCGACCCGTCGTTCGCCATCGGCGGCGACCTCAACGAGTCCGGCGCCAACGCCCACCACGGCGAGGGCGGCGTCTTCGTCGCCGAGGCCGACGAGAGCGACGGCTCGTTCCTGACCTATTCGCCGTCGGTCGCCGTCGTGACGAACGTCGAGCCGGACCACCTGGACCACCACGGCACGGCCGAGGCCTACACGAAGGTGTTCAGCGACTTCGTCGGCCGGATCGAGCCGGGCGGGCTGCTGATCGTCTGCGCCGACGACGAAGGCGCCGCTGCGCTGGGCGACGAGGCCGAGAAGCGCGGGGTCCGGGTGCAGCGGTACGGCCGCGAGGTCGGCGGCGTCGACGACGTCGCGATCACGTCCTACGAGCCGCTGCCCGACGGCGGGATCGTGCGGATCTCGCTGCGGGGCGAGCCGGTCGACGTGCGGGTCGCGGTGCCGGGCGAGCATATGGCGCTCAACGCGGTCGCGGCCCTGCTGGCCGGGGTCGAGCTGGGCGCGCCGGTCGAGGGCCTGGTGGCCGGGCTGGCGGCGTTCGGCGGGGTGCGGCGGCGGTTCGAGTTCAAGGGCCGGGCCGGCGACGTCCGCGTCTACGACGACTACGCCCACCACCCGACCGAGGTGGCCGCGCAGCTGCGCGCGGTGCGCACGGCGGCCGGGTCCGGCCGGGTGATCGTGGTGTTCCAGCCGCACCTGTACTCGCGGACCAAGACGTTCTCGACGGAGTTCGCGGCCGCGTTGTCGCTGGCTGACGAGGTCGTCGTGCTGGACGTCTACGGCGCGCGCGAGGAGCCGGAGCCGGGTGTCACCGGTGCGCTGATCGCGGACCGGGTGACCGCGCCGGTGCACTACGAGCCGGCGTTCGACGTCGCGGCGCCGCTGGCGGCCGGGCTGGCCAAGGCCGGCGACCTCGTCGTGACCATGGGCGCGGGTGACGTCACGCAGCTGGGCCCGGAGATCCTCGCCGAGCTGGACAAGCGCTGAGGCCATGAGTCCGACCAGGGAACGCCGTCCGCCGTCCGCCTCCTCCGCGGAAGAGGATCGCGCGTCCCTGGCCCGGCAACGCCGGGGGCGGCGCTCCGAGGAGGAGCGCCGCCGGACCCGCGTCGCGCGGGCGAAGCCGAGCCCGCGCACCCGGCCCAACCGGCAGGTGGAGATCCGCCGCCGGTGGGTCGCGCTGCTGAGCGTGCTGACCGTCGTGGCCGCGGTGTACCTGCTGTTCTTCAGCTCGATGCTGGGGGTGCAGGACGTCGCGGTCAGCGGCTCGCGCACGGTGCCCGCCGACCAGATCCGCACGGTGGCGGCAGTGCCGGCGGACAAGCCGTTGCTGCGGCTGAGCACCGACGAGATCCGCGACCGGGTGGCGGCGATGCCGGGCATCGCGACGGTCGAGGTGTCGCGCTCGTGGCCGAACACGGTCGAGATCACGGTGACCGAGCGCACGGCGATCGCGTTCTTCGACAGCGGCCCGGGCGGCGACGGCGTCCACCTGGTCGACGGCGGCGGCGTGGTGTTCAAGACGGTCGCGGCGCGGCCACCGGGCCTGCCGGAGCTCAAGCTGCCGAAGGTCTCGGCGGACGACCCGGTGACCCGCGCGGTGACGGCGGTGCTCGGCGTGATCCCGGAGCAGCTCCTGAAGCAGGTCACGACGGCGACGGCGAAGACCCCGGCGAGCGTGGAGTTCACGCTGGCCAGCGGGAAGATCGTGCGCTGGGGAACAGCGGAGCAGACGGACCGCAAGGCGAAGGTCCTGGCCGCCCTGCTGACCCAGGACGGCAAGGTCTACGACGTCGCCGCACCCGAGCTGCCGACCATCACTTCCTGACCCGGAGGGTCGGCACGGCGTCCCCGGCAGGGCGGGGGCGGCGGGCGGTGGGGGGGGGGCGCGCGGCCCCCGCCCCGGCGCGCGCGCCCCCCCCCCCGCC
>NZ_JBEXKX010000006.1:194228-289562 GCF_040609695.1 Amycolatopsis sp. NPDC004625 | reverse complement strand
CGCCCCAGGCTTCGCAGTCTGCCGCGGCTGTCGTGAGTGGTAAGGCGGGTTAGAACCCGCCTTACCACTCACGACCGGTCAGACGCGGGTGACGGTCAGCGAGTCACCGGCTTCGAGCTCCGGGCTGTCGACGCGCACCGTGTCGCCGTCCCTGACCTCGCCCGACAGCAGCTCCTTCGCCAGCTTGTCGCCGATCGCCGACTGGACCAGCCGTCGCAGCGGGCGGGCGCCGTAGATCGGGTCGAAGCCGTTGAGCGCGAGCCACTCGCGGGCACCGTCGGTGACCTCCAGGTTCAGCCGGCGCTGGGCCAGCCGCTTGGCGAGCTTGGCCACCTGGATGTCCACAATGGACGTCAGCTGCTCGGTGCCGAGCGAGTGGAACACGACGATGTCGTCGAGCCGGTTGAGGAACTCCGGCTTGAACTGCCGCTGCACCACCTCGAGCACCGCGTCCCGCCGCTGCCGCTCGTCGAGCCCGGGGTCGGCGATGGCCTGCGAGCCGAGGTTCGACGTCAGGATCAGGATGGTGTTGCGGAAGTCCACCGTCCGGCCCTGTCCGTCGGTCAGCCGCCCGTCGTCGAGGACCTGCAGCAGCACGTCGAAGACGTCCGGGTGGGCCTTCTCGACCTCGTCCAGCAGCACCACCGAGTACGGGCGGCGCCGGACGGCCTCGGTGAGCTGGCCGCCCTGGTCGTAGCCGACGTACCCGGGCGGGGCGCCGACCAGGCGCGCCACCGAGTGCTTCTCGGCGTACTCGCTCATGTCGATGCGCTGCATCGCGCGCTCGTCGTCGAACAGGAACTCCGCCAGCGCCTTGGCCAGCTCGGTCTTGCCGACACCGGTCGGGCCGAGGAACAGGAACGAGCCGGTCGGCCGGTCGGGGTCGGCGACGCCGGCCCGGCTGCGGCGCACCGCGTCCGCGACGACCTGCACGGCCTCGGGTTGCCCGATGACGCGCCGGCCCAGCTCCTCCTCCATCCGGAGCAGCTTGCCGGTCTCGCCCTCCAGCAGCCGGCCGGCCGGGATGCCGGTCCACGCGCTGACCACGTCGGCGACGTCGTCCGCGCCGACCTCTTCCTTGAGCATGACGTTCTGCTGGCTGGCCTCGCTTGCCGCGGTGGCCGCTTCGAACTCCTTCTCCAGCGCGGGGATCCGGCCGTAGCGCAGCTCGGCGGCCTTGCCGAGGTCGCCGTCGCGCTCGGCGCGCTCGGACTCGCCGCGCAGCTGCTCGAGCTGCTCCTTGAGCTCGCGAACGCGCTCGATCGAGCCCTTCTCGTTCTGCCAGCGCGCGGTCAGGGCCGTCAGCGTCTCGCGCTTCTCGGCCAGCTCGGCCCGCAGGTTGTTGAGACGCTCCTTCGAAGCGGCGTCGCTCTCCTTCGCGAGCGCCATCTCCTCGATCTCCAGGCGACGCACCGCGCGCTCGACCTCGTCGATCTCCACCGGCCGCGAGTCGATCTCCATGCGCAGCTTGGACGCGGCCTCGTCGACCAGGTCGATCGCCTTGTCCGGCAGGAAGCGCGCGGTGATGTAGCGGTCGGACAGCGTCGCGGCGGCGACCAGGGCGGCGTCCGTGATCCGGACCCCGTGGTGCACCTCGTAGCGCTCCTTGAGGCCGCGCAGGATCGCGATGGTGTCCTCCGGCGACGGCTCGCCGACGAGCACCTGCTGGAAGCGCCGCTCCAGGGCGGCGTCCTTCTCGATGTGCTGGCGGTACTCGTCGAGCGTGGTCGCGCCGACCATCCGCAGCTCGCCGCGGGCGAGCATCGGCTTGATCATGTTGCCCGCGTCCATCGCGCCGCCCTCGCCGGTCGCGCCGGCGCCGACGATCGTGTGCAGCTCGTCGATGAAGGTGATGACCTCGCCCGCGGAGTCGGTGATCTCCTTGAGCACGGCCTTCAGCCGCTCCTCGAACTCGCCGCGGTACTTCGCGCCGGCCACCATCGACCCGAGGTCGAGGGCGACGACGCGCTTGCCGCGCAGCGACTCCGGCACGTCCCCGGCGACGATCCGCTGGGCCAGCCCTTCGACGATGGCCGTCTTGCCGACACCCGGCTCGCCGATCAGGACCGGGTTGTTCTTCGTGCGCCGCGACAGCACCTGCACGACGCGGCGGATCTCGGTGTCGCGGCCGATGACCGGGTCGAGCTCGCCGGCGCGGGCGCGGTCGGTGAGGTCGACGCCGTACTTCTCGAGCGCCTTGAACGTGCTCTCCGGGTCCGCGCTGGTGATCCGGGCCGAGCCGCGGACCTTGGCGAACGCCTCCTGCAGCGCGTCCGGCGTCGCGCCGTGCCGCTTGAGCAGGTCGGCGACCTGGCCGCCCTCGGTCGCGAGCCCGACGAGCAGGTGCTCGGTCGAGACGTACTCGTCGCCCAGCTCGGTGGCCAGCTTCTGGGCGCGGGTCAGCGACTTGACCGCGTTGGTGTCGAACTGCGGGCTCGACACGGTCGCCCCGGTCGCGGACGGCAGCGCCGCGATGAGCGGCTCCAGCTCCTTGTGCACCACCCCCGGGTCGGCCCCGACCGCGGTCAGCAGCGGAGCGGTCAGCCCCTCACCCTGCGCCAGCAGGGCGCCCAGCAGGTGGGCGGCCGCCACGTGCGGGTTGCCGGCCATGGTGGCCGCCTGCGCCGCGGACGAGATCGCCTGCTGGGTCTTCGTGGTCGGGTTGAAAGCGTCCATCCCTCACCTCATGCTCGGTACTTCAAAAGTCCTGGTGACAGGCCCTGACCGTGGCCTGACACTATCTCTAACGCACGAAAACTTGAGTCTGTTCCGCTCAACTTCGACCGGGAGCGACGGCGCTCGCCGGCAACCGCGAACCGAGCATGCCGAGCCCGGCCACGGCCAGGCCCGCGCACGCCCCGACCAGCACCCAGGGTAGCCAGTCGGCGACCGAGAACAGCGAGACCACGGCGGGGGCCAGCACCTGCGCCACGGTGAACGCGTACTGGTACGCAGCGAGATAACGTCCGCGGGCGACCGGTGGTGCCGCGGCTTCGGCGAGCGCCCCCGACCGGGGCCCGAAGACCAGGTCACCGGCCGCGAACACCAGCGTCGACGCCAGCAGGTAGGCCACCTGCCAGCCGTCGGGCACCAGCAGCACGCCCAGGCTGACCACGCACCACACGGAGAACAACGCCGAACCGGCCCGCATCGCCGCGATCCGCGTCAGCCGGGCGGTGAGCTTCAGCGCGAGCGTGCCGCCGACGCTGGTCACCACGGTGAGCAGGGCGAGGATCGCGCCCGGCAGCCAGGCCGGGCCGTGCAGCCGGTCGAGCACGAACACCGGCGTGCCGATCAGGAAGAAGTCCAGCGACAGCCCGAAGAGCCCGCTGAAGAGGATCAACGCGAGGTACGGCCGGTCGCGCAGCACCCGGACCGACCGTTCGCGCTCCTGCCGGTGCGGCCGCCCGAGCCGGACGAAGAAGACGAGGATGGACGCGGCCGCGAAGAACGTCAGCGCGTCCACGGCGAGCGCGATGCGGTAGCCCGTGTTCCCGAGCCACGTCAGCAGCAGGCCGGCCGCCAGCCCGCCGAGGCCGAAGCAGGCGGCCCGCACCATCCCGACCTCGGCGAACGGCCGATCCTTCGGGACGTCGCCCGCGACGTCGGCGATGAGCACGAACAGGGAGCTGTAGAACAGCTGCTGCCCGGCGGACAGCAGGACGGCGGCCGCCATCACCGGGCCCGCGCCGTCGGCGAGCAGGTACGCCCCCGCACCCGCGGCCTGCAGCAGCTGGGCGCCGACCACCACGGCGCGGGGTCCGACGCGGTCCACGAGCCGCCCGGCGAGCGGCGGGATGACGAGCCCCCCGACGGCACCGAGGGTGACCGCGGTGCCGGCCACGGCCAGCGGCACCCCGACCACCTGCGTCACGTAGACCAGCGCCAACGGGAGGAACAGACCCGAGCCGAAGTTGTCGATCCCCAGCGCGCACAGCAGTGCGACCCGGTCACGCCTCACCCACCGACGTTAACGCCGCGGAATGCTCCTAGGTCAGGACCGAACGGACAGTTTCGAGGGAGCAAAAAGCCACTTCGGGTGTGCCCGTGCGGACCCGCGTCACTTGTTCGTGTCAGCGAGGCAGGCGGCGCTGCCGAGCGCGCGCCGGAGGTCGGTGTTCATCTCCGCGAGCCGCGCGGTGAGGTCGCTGACGCGCTCGTCGTCCCAGCCGCCGAGGGCCTTCTCCATGAACTCGACGTAGTTGACGCGCCAGCGGGCGAGCTCGGCCCGGCCCTTCTCGGACACGCTCACCAGCGACGCCCGGCCGTCCTCGGGCGCGGGACGGCGGTCGACCAGCCCGGCGGCGGAGAGCTGGGTGATCTGCCTGCTCACGACCGAGAGGTCGACGAACCGGCGTTTGGCCAGCTCGGACGGCCGGGCCTCGCCGTTCTTCGCCAGGTCGGACAGCAGCATCGCGGCCGCCGGGTGCAGCCCGGGCTCGCTCTGCCAGGCCTGCATGATCCAGGCGTGCTGGAGCTGGGAAGCGGTCTTCAGCTCGCGCATGAGCTCGACCCGGACGTCGTCGTCGGTGTCGTCGAAGCCCATCGGAACCTCCCTTAGTTGTGCCATACAAGTTTATTGCCGGACGCTTGCTCGGGACAACCATCTCGCCGGTGAGGTCGCCCACGCCCGATCGGCGGTGATACACCCGGTCGGAGCAACAATGCGGGCAAAAGGGCGCCCGGCCGCTACCCTGCGGACGGGTGGTGCGCGCGGCGCATTCCGGTGACGTCGAGTGACGAGGTGGCAGCAGTGGTACAGGACCCAGGAGGCGGTCCCCGACCCGTGAACAACCTCCCATGACAGCGGATTCCGTCAGCCCGCTCCCCAGGTCTTCGGCCCCGCGTGAAGCCCCCGCGGCCGTCACGGCGATGGTCCGGCTCATCCGGGACAGCTGGGCCAGGTCGGAGCCCTACATCGCGGACATCTCGCAGTTCTTCTACGGGATGCTGTTCACCCTCGCCCCGACCACGCGCGACTTCTTCCCGATCAACATGGAGATCCAGCGCGGCCGGCTGGTCCGCGCGCTGGTGCACATCGTGCAGATGGTCGACCGGCCCGACGACCTCGCGCCGTTCCTGCGCCAGCTGGGCCGCGACCACCGCAAGTTCGGCGTGGTCCCGCGTCACTACGAAGCCGTCGGCACCGCGCTGCTCGCGTCGCTGAAGAACCACCTCGGCCGGGAGTGGACGCCCGAGGTCGAGCGCGCGTGGGCCGAGGCGTTCACCATCGCCGCGCGGGCCATGCAGGACGCCGCCGCGTCCGACACGAACCCGCCGTCGTGGTCGGCCACCGTGGTCGAACACCGGCGGCTGACCTGGGACCTGGCCCTGGTGCGCCTGGTGCCCAGCCAGCCCCTCCCGTACCACCCGGGCCAGTACGTGAGCGTCGAAGTGCCGCAGCGGCCGCGGCTGTGGCGGTACCTCTCGCCGGCGAACGCGCCGCGCGAGGACGGCGGCATCGAGTTCCACGTCCGCGCCATCGACGGCGGCTGGGTGTCCCGCGCCATCGTCAGCCACACGCAGCCCGGGGACGTCTGGCGGCTCGGCCCGCCGCTGGGCCGCCTGACGGTCGACCGCGAGTCGTCGCGGGGCGTGCTGATGGTGGCCGGCGGGACCGGGGTCGCGCCGGTGCGGGCGATCCTCGACCACCTCGCGCTGTGGGGCGAGAACCCGAAGACGCACCTGTTCTACGGCGGTCCGGCGCGTGAGGACCTCTACGACCTCGAAGAACTGCGCGCGCTCGCAGCCACGAACCCGTGGCTGAACGTGACGCCGGTGGTGGAACGCGGCGGTGACGTCCCCGGGTTCGAGCAGGGCACGCTGGCCGAAGCCGTCACGCGGTACGGCGCCTGGCCCGGCCACGACATCCTCGTGTCCGGCTCGCCGGCGATGATCCGCGCGACGGTGTCGCGGATGCTGGTCGCGGGCAGCGCGCTGGACCAGATCCAGTACGACCCGTTCACGATCGACTAGCACGGCGCGGCCGGGTCGTTCCGGCGCGCAATTTCGTTACGCTTCGAGAATCAGCAACGGGTAACGGATTTTTCCGGCAGCCGTGATCATTTTTACGCTATGCCAGGCGGGGTTGACCGCGCGTGGCCGAATTGCTCCGTTCGAGCGGGAACGCGCGTAATCCCGCGCATCTGCACGGGAATTCGCCTACAGTCGGGAACCCTCGGGGGCGGCACCGCACAGCGACGCCGCGTGCACGGTCGCAAAAAAGCCTTTGCAGGACTGGAGATTACCGTTCCCGATGAGTGCTGAATCCGTGAAGGTCTCCGCAATGCCCGAACCGCTGCCCGTTTCGGCCGTGGAAGGTCGTGAACTGGCCCGGTTGATTCGTGAAAGTTTTGCGGAGATCGAACCGAAAGCCGACGAACTGGCGCAGTACTTCTACGGCGCGTTGTTCGTGGTCGCGCCCGATTGCCGCGACCTGTTCCCGGTCACCATGACCACCCAGCGGAGCCGGCTGCTGCGCGCGCTCGTGTACGTGGTGCAGATGGTCGACCGGCCCGACGAGCTGGCCACCTTCCTCGGGCAGCTGGGCCGCGACCACCGGAAGTTCGCCGTCGTCGCCCGCCACTACGACGCCGTCGGCGTCGCGCTGATCGCCGCGCTCAAACGATTTCTCAAGGAGAAGTGGACCCCCGAGGTGGAGTCCGCGTGGACGACGGCCTACGGGCTCATCGCCAAGACCATGCGCGAGGCCGCCCAGGCGGAGACCGGGCCGGCCGCGTGGTCGGCGACCGTGCTGGAGCACCGGAAGCTCTCCCGCGACGTCGCGCTGGTGAAGGTGCGCACCGAGGGCCTGCTGCCGTACCGCTCGGGCGGGTACGTCAGCGTGGAAGTGCCGCAGCGCCCGCGGTTCTGGCGGTACCTCTCGCCGGCGAACGCGCCCCGCGGCGACGGCCAGCTCACCTTCCACGTGCGCGCGGTGCCCGGCGGCTGGGTCAGCGGCAGCATCGTCAACCACACGCAACCGGGCGACGTCTGGCGCCTCGGGCCGTCGATGGGCGTGCTGAACGTGCGTCCGACCTCGACGAAGCGGCGGCTGCTGATGATCGGCGGCGGCACCGGCATCACGCCCCTGCTGGCGATCCTCGACGACCTTTCGCGCTGGAAGCGGAACCCGCCGGTGCACCTGTTCTTCGGGGGCAAGCGGCCGGAGGACCTGTACGCGCTGGACGAGCTCCGCCGGCTGGCGGCGACGTCGAAGTGGCTGACGGTCACCCCGGTCACCGAGGAGGGCGCGCTGGCCGGCGGCGACCGCGGGACGCTCGCCCACGCCGTGACCCAGCGCGGCACGTGGCGGAACCACGACGTCCTCGTTTCCGGTTCGCCGCCGATGATCCAGGCGACCGTCGCGAAACTGCTGGCCAAGGGGATCGATCTGGAACGAATATCGTACGACCCGTTCACGCTGGACTGAGCTTTGTCCGGAATGCGCTGAGAGACTCTCAGCGGGACGCGCCGGACCGGGAGTTTCTCGCTATCTTCACCGATATGGAGATGACTATTCCGGTTTCGGACGGCACGATCGGCGGCTACCTCGCGGAACCCGGGGGTGCCGGGCCGCACCCGGGCGTGGTGCTCATCCACGACGCGTTCGGGCTGAGCCAGGACACGAAGAACATCACCGACCGCTTCGCCCGCGAGGGATATCTCGCGCTCAGCCCGGACCTCTATTCCCGCGGCGGCATGCGCCGCTGCGTGCGGCAGGTGTTCACGGACATGTTCGCCCGCCGGGGTCGTTCGTTCGACGACATCGAGGCGGCCCGCACGCTCCTGACCGGCCGGGAGGACAGCTCCGGCCGGGTCGGCATCGCCGGCTTCTGCATGGGCGGCGGCTTCGCGCTCGTCGCGGCGTCACGCGGCTTCGAGGCGTCCGCGCCGTACTACGGGCAGCTGCCGAAGAACCTGTCGGTGCTCGACGACGC
This sequence comes from Amycolatopsis sp. NPDC004625, assembly GCF_040609695.1. Classification (NCBI taxonomy): domain Bacteria; kingdom Bacillati; phylum Actinomycetota; class Actinomycetes; order Pseudonocardiales; family Pseudonocardiaceae; genus Amycolatopsis; species Amycolatopsis sp. NPDC004625. The sequence continues at coordinate 281,622 of NZ_JBEXKX010000006.1, read as the reverse complement.
CTGCCCGATCGTCGCGAGCTTCGGCAAGAAGGACTTCGGCCTGCGCGGCGCCGCGGCGAAGCTCGAGACGGCGCTCACCGAGCGTGGCATCCCGCACGACGTCAAGGAGTACCCGGACGCCAGCCACGGGTTCGCCAACAAGATCAACACTGCGGCGCCGCTGAACCTGCTGCTCAAGGTGGTCGGCTTCACCTACCACCACGAATCGGCCGAAGACGCGTGGCGCCGGGTGACGGCGTTCTTCGGCGAACACCTGCAGCAGCCGGCCCCACCTTCGCACTGAGCCGGACGGAGCAGCGAAATCGTCGAACGGCGGTAGTTCGTTGACCGTTGTGTACGAATCGACTTATGGTCTAGACCACATCTTCCCCGGATGTGCTCGTTCGTCCTTCCTGGCGGAACGACGCTGTTCCCCTTCGAGGAGCCGAAAATGACCTGGAAACGCAAGCTCTTCGCGGCCGCGTCCGGTGCCCTGCTGGCGCCGGTGCTGGTCGTCGTCCTCCCCGCCACCAGCGCGAGTGCCCACGGTTACGTGTCGGATCCGCCCAGCCGGCAGGCCAACTGCGCGGCCGGCAAGGTCCCCAACTGCGGCGAGATCATCTACGAACCGCAGAGCGTCGAAGGCCCGAAGGGGCTGCGCAGCTGCAACGGCGGCCTGTCCCAGTTCGCCGAGCTGGCCGACGAGTCGAAGCCGTGGCCCGCGAAGTCGGTGGGCACCACGGTGACGTTCAACTGGGTCTTCACCGCCCGGCACTCGACGTTGAGCTACGAGTACTACGTCGGCAACACCCGCGTCGCGCTGTTCAACGGCAACAACCAGCAGCCGCCGTCGACGCTGTCGCACACGGTGAACCTGGCCGGGTACTCGGGCCGGATCAAGGTGCTGGCCATCTGGAACATCGCGGACACGGCCAACGCGTTCTACAGCTGCATCGACCTGCAGGTCGGTGGCGGCGGCCCGACCACCACCCCGCCGCCGACCACCACGACGCCCCCACCGACCACGACCACCCCGCCCCCCACCACGACGACCACCCCGCCGTCCAGCGGAACGTGGTCGGCGGGCACGGCGTACAAGGCCGGCGACGTCGTGACGTACAACGGCGTGAGCTACCGCTGCCTCCAGCCGCACACGGCGATCGCGGGCTGGGAGCCGCCGAACACCCCGGCGCTGTGGCAGCGCCAGTGAGGTTGGTCCTGGCCGTCGTCGCGCTGCTGCTGACCGGATGCGGCAGCGGCACGACGGCGGCCACCCCGCAGCACAACGCGGCCGACGTGATGTTCCTGCAGATGCTGATCCCCCAGAACGAGCAGGGGATCGAGATCGTGCGGCTGGCTGCGGCCCGCCCGGTCCCGGCGGCGGTGAAGGAGCTGGCGAAGGCGATCGAGGTGACGCAGCAGACCGAGGTGACGGACATGCGCCGCTGGCTGGCCGAGTGGAACCAGCCGGAGACGGTGGCCCCGGAGGCCCACGCGGGCCACGGCGGCATGAAGATGACGTCGCCGGACCTGGTGGGAGCGCTCCGGACGGCACCGGACAGCGAGTTCACCCGCCGGTTCCTGGACGTGCTGACGGGCCAGCAGCAGGGCGCGGTCGAGCTGGCCCAGACCGAGAACGGGACCAGCGGCGGGGTGAACGCCCAGGCCCGGGACCTGGCACGGCGGGTGATCGAGTCGCGGACCGCCGAGGTCAAGCAGCTGTTGAACGTCAAGACGTAACCCGCGGCGCGGCCGCGAGCAGCCGGGAGGGACTGCTCGCGGCCCCACTACGCGAAAAGGCCTCCCCGGTCGCCCGGGGAGGCCTTCGTCGGCTGGTCGTCAGCGGCGCTTGGGCCGCCAGACCACCAGCGCCGTCTGCTGGTTGAGCGGCACCAGGTCCCGGCGGTAGGACGCGTGCGCCGCCGCCGTCGCCTGTTCCGCCGCCACGTACGCCGCCGCCAGCTCCTCGGTCAGCTCGGTGATGCGGGCCCGGAGCGCGTCTACCTGGTTCTCCAACTCGATGATGCGCTTGATGCCCGCCAGGTTGACCCCGTCCTCCTGCGACAGGCGCTGGACCTCGCGCAGCAGCGCGATGTCCCGCATCGAGTAGCGCCGCCCGCCGCCGGCCGTGCGGCCCGGTGACACCAGGCCCTGGCGGTCGTACGTGCGCAACGTCTGCGCGTGCATCCCGGCGAGCTGGGCCGCCACCGAGATGACGAACACCGGGGTCTCCTCGTCCCCTTCCTGGGGAATCCCGCCGAACACCACACTCACCTACCTTGCAGCAGCTCGGTGATCTCGGGCCGGGGGTCGTGCCCGGCCATCGCCTCGGCGTACGCCTGCAGTGCCTCGCGCGCCTTGTCGTCCAGTTTGGCGGGGATCGCCGCCTGGAGGGTGACGAGCAGGTCACCCTGGGCGCCGTCGCGCTTGGCGATGCCCTTGCCGCGTACGCGCAGCACCCGCCCGCTCGCCGTGCCCGGCGGCACCTTGAGTGAGACCTTGCCTTCCAGCGTCGGCACCGTGATCGTGGTGCCGAGCGTCAGCTCCGTGAAGTCCACCGGCACGGTGATCGTCAGGTCGAGCCCCTTGCGCCCGAACAGCGCGTGCGGCGCCACGTGCACCCGGACGTACAGGTCGCCCGCCTGCGCCCCGCCGCGGCCCGGCTCGCCCTGGCCGGCCAGCCGGATGCGCTGGTCGTCGTCGACGCCCGGCGGGATCCGGACGGTCAGCGTGCGGGTCCGCGTGCTGATGCCTTCGCCGCCGCACTCCGGGCACGGGTCGTCGATGATCGTCCCGCGGCCGCGGCAGTCGCGGCACGGCTCCGAGAACGCGAACGCACCCTGGCTGCGGCTGACCAGTCCCGAACCGGAACAGGTCGGACAGGTCCGCGGCGAGGTGCCCGGCCGGGCCCCGTTGCCGCTGCACGTCGCGCAGGTCGCCGGGCTCGACAGCCGCAGCGGCAGGGTCGCGCCCTTGACCGCCTCGGTGAAGTCGATCCGGACGTCCGTCTCGACGTCGGCACCGCGCTGCGGCCGGTTCGCCGTCGCGCCCGCCGTCGTCCGGCCGCGGCCGAACAGCCCGCCGAGGATGTCGCCGAGCCCGCCGAAACCGCCCTGTTGGCCGGCACCGGCCTGGCCGAAGATGTCGCCGACGTCGAAGCTGCCGGTGCCGCCGCCACCGGGGAAGTTGAACCCGCCCCCGCCGCCGAACAGCCGCCGCGCCTCGTCGTACTCCTTGCGCTTGCTCGCGTCGGAGAGCACGCCGTAGGCCTCGGAGACGGCTTTGAACTTCTGCTCCGCTTCCGCGTTGCCGGCGTTCGCGTCCGGGTGGTTCTCCTTGGCCAGCTTCCGGTAGGCCTTTTTGATTTCGTCCGCGGTGGCGTCGGAGGAGACGCCCAGCTCACGGTAGAAGTCCTTACCGATCCATTCCCGTGCACTCATCGGGCGTCTCCTCCTCCCACTGGGTTTCCGCTACTGCTGCTGCTCATCGACTCCGCCGCCGAGTGGCAGCTCGCCACCGACGGACGGGTCCCCCGGGGCCGCGCCGGGCTCGTGGTCGGTCACGCCGACCAGCGCCGCCCGGAGCACGCGGTCCCCGAAGCGGTACCCGCGGCGCATGACCACGGTGACCGTCGGGCCCGCCACGTCCGGCGAGGTGTTGTGCTGCACGGCCTCGTGCACGCTCGGGTCGAAGGGCTCGCCCTCGGTGCCGAACGACTCGAGCCCCGCGCGCTGCAGGCCGCTGATCAGCTTGTCGCCGACCGCCTTGAACGCGCCGGTGAGGTCACCGTGCTGGTCGGCCCGCTCGAGGTCGTCCAGCAGCGGCAGCAGGTCGTTCACCACGGTCGCCTTCGCGCCGATCACGACCGCCTCGCGGTCGCGCTCGACCCGCTTGCGGTAGTTGGCGTACTCGGCCTGCAGGCGCTGGAGGTCGGCGGTGCGCTCGGCCAGCTCCTTCTCCACATCGGAGACGACCGACACCGAATCGTCCACAATGGACTCACCCAGCGAGGGGCCCGCGTGCTCCACGGGCGCCTCGTCGGGGTCCGGCGCGGCGTGGGCCGGACCGGGCGGGCGGACCTGCCCGGTCTGGGGATCCACCCGGCGCCGGTCCCGCACGACCACCGGCTCCTCGGGGCCGCGGCCCTGGTTCTCGGATTCGTCGTAGCTGTGGGTCACTTCTTCGGGTCCTCTTCGACGATCTCGGCGTCCACCACGTCATCGGCCTTGGCCTGGCCGCCGGCCGCACCGGCGTCCCCGGCCGCACCCGCACCCGCGCCGCCCGCGGCACCGGCCGCGGCGTCGGCGTTCGCGTTGGCGTACAGGGCGGTGCCCAGCTCCTGCGAAGCGGCGTTCAGCTTCTCGATCGACTCGCGGATCTTGGTCGAGTCGGTGCCCTTGAGCGCCTCGTTCGACTCGTCGATCGCGGACTTGACCTTGCCCTTGAGGTCCTCGGGCAGCTTGTCGTCGTTGTCCTTGAGGAACTTCTCGGTCTGGTAGACCAGCGTCTCGGCCTGGTTGCGGGTCTCGGCCTCTTCGCGCCGGGTCTTGTCTTCCTCGGCGTGCGCCTCGGCGTCCTTGACCATGCGCTCGATGTCGTCCTTCGGCAGCGCGGAGCCACCGGTGATCGTCATCGACTGTTCCTTGTTCGTGCCCAGGTCCTTCGCGGTCACGTGCACGATGCCGTTGGCGTCGATGTCGAAGGTGACCTCGATCTGCGGCACGCCACGCGGGGCCGGCGGGAGACCGGTCAGCTCGAACATGCCGAGCTTCTTGTTGTGCGCGGCGATCTCGCGCTCACCCTGGAACACCTGGATCTGCACCGACGGCTGGTTGTCGTCCGCGGTGGAGAAGATCTCCGAGCGCTTGGTCGGGATCGTGGTGTTGCGCTCGATGAGCTTGGTGAACACGCCACCCTTGGTCTCGATGCCCAGCGACAGCGGCGTGACGTCCAGCAGCAGGACGTCCTTGACCTCGCCCTTCAGCACACCGGCCTGCAGCGCCGCGCCGACGGCGACGACCTCGTCCGGGTTCACGCCCTTGTTCGGCTCGCGGCCACCGGTCAGCTCCTTGACCAGGTCCGACACGGCCGGCATGCGGGTGGAGCCACCCACGAGCACGACGTGGTCGATGTCGCCGACGGCGATGCCCGCGTCCCGGATGACGTTGTTGAACGGGTTCCGGGTGCGCTCGAGCAGGTCCGCGGTGATCTTCTGGAACTCGGCGCGCGAGAGGGTTTCGTCGAGGAACAGCGGGTTCTTGTCCGCGTCCACGGTGATGTACGGCAGGTTGATGCTGGCCGAGTTCGAGCTGGACAGCTCGATCTTCGCCTTTTCGGCTGCCTCGCGGATGCGCTGCAGCGCCATCTTGTCCTTGGTCAGGTCGATGCCGTTGGTGGCCTTGAACTTGTCGACCAGCCACTTGACGATGCGCTCGTCCCAGTCGTCACCACCGAGGTGGTTGTCACCGGAGGTGGCGCGGACCTCGACGACGCCCTCGCCGATTTCCAGCAGCGAGACGTCGAAGGTGCCACCACCGAGGTCGAAGACCAGGATGGTCTGCTCTTTTTCGCCCTTGTCGAGGCCGTACGCCAGCGCGGCGGCGGTCGGCTCGTTGACGATGCGGAGCACGTTCAGGCCGGCGATCTGCCCGGCTTCCTTGGTGGCCTGCCGCTGGGCGTCCTCGAAGTACGCCGGGACGGTGATGACCGCGTCGGTGATCGTCTCGCCCAGGTACGCCTCGGCGTCGCGCTTCAGCTTCATCAGCACGCGCGCGCTGATTTCCTGGGAGGTGTAGTTCTTCCCGTCGATCTCGGTCTTCCAGTCGGTGCCGATGTGCCGCTTCACGGACCGGATCGTCCGGTCGACGTTCGTGACGGCCTGGTTCTTCGCCGGCTGACCGGTCAGCACTTCACCGTTCTTGGCGAAGGCGACGATCGAAGGGGTGGTCCGGGAGCCTTCCGAGTTGGCGATGACCGTCGGCTCGCCGCCCTCAAGGACGGCGACGACCGAGTTGGTCGTGCCGAGGTCGATGCCGACCGCTCGCGCCATGGTGCTTCCTCCTGTGTACGGCTGCTATGTTCGTGACCTGCAGGTTCGTTCTCGCCTTGAGCGAGCCCCTGGCAAGTTTTATCGGGCCTCCGCGCACCTCGTCAAGCCGGACTTGAGTCGACTGCGCTCAACCTCTGTACCCAGCCTAACGAGGCTGTCGGCCTTCTTGTTCCCGACCCCGGTGGCTGATTGCGCTGTGACACCGATCACCGTCGGTGCGGTTCACCGGCAGGCCGCCCCAAGACCGGGCACGACCCCGCTCACCAGGTACCCCACCTCGGCCGCCCGCGCACACGCGGAGTTGAACAGCCCCGTGTGTCCGTCGTCATCGCGGGTCAGCAGGGCCGCGCGGTCGATGCTCGCCGCCAGGCCCCGCGCCCAGGACAGGGGTGTCGCCGGGTCGTGCGCGCCGCCCACCACCAGGATCGGCGGGGCGCCGTGGACCGGGTGCGGCTGCGGTGGGTTCTTCGCCGGGACCGGCCAGCCCACGCACCCGCTCGTCAGGTCCCAGAACTCCGAGTACCGCCAGCTGTGCGGGGCCGCCGTGCGGAGCAGCCCGGCCATGAACCCCATGTCCGCCGGACCGGTGAACGGCGCCGGGAAGTCGTGGCAGCCGATCGCCCGGTAGGCGCCGTAGATCGGGGTCAGGAACTGGTTCCGCTCGGTCAGCGCCCGCGCGTCCGGGAACTCGCCGCCGGCCGCGGCCAGCGCCTTGCCCAGGGCCGGCCATTCGTCCCGGATGTAGAGGTGGTTGTAGACGCCCGCCGACACCTCGTCGGCCGTCGCGGGACGCCCGAGGTCGCCGGACCAGATCGTGCCGCGAGCCGCCCGGGCCACGACGTCGTCGTAGAAGCGGAGGACGTCCTGGCCGTGCAGGGCGCAGTCAGCCGACCCACGGCACCAGCCCGCGAACCGGACCAGCGCGTCCTCGGTGGCCGCGGCCTCCTCGAGGATCGCCTGGCGCAACGGCCGCGCGTGGTCGACCGCGCCGTCGAGCACCATCGCCCGGACCCGGTCCGGGTGCTTCGACGCGTAGATCGCGCCCAGTTCGGTGCCGTAGGAGAGGCCCAGCCAGGAAATTCGAGGTTCGCCGAGCGCGGCCCGGATCGTCTCGATGTCCTCGGCCGCGCTCTGCGTGTCCGCGTTCGCCAGCAGCGGCCCGGTCCGGGCCAGGCAGTCCGCGCCCGCCTTCCGGTTGTGCGCGGCCAGCGCGTCGAACCCCGCCCGCGTCGACGGGAACCGGTCCAGCGCCGGGTCGAACAGAGTCGCGGCGTCGCACGTGATGCGGGGCGTGCTGAACCAGTCGCCGCGCGGGTCGAACCCCACGATGTCGAAGCGCTGCCGCAGCGGCGCCAGGTCCGGTGACGCCAGCCCGCCGAACTGCACGAACCCGACGCCGGAGCCACCCGGACCGCCCGGGTTCACCAGCAGGGAACCGATCCGATGAGCCGGATCGAGCGCGGGCAGCCTCGCCAGCGCGAGTTGTGCCGACCCCGGTTCCGGTCGTGTCCGGTCGATCGGCACCTCGACCGTCGCGCACTCCGCCGTCGGTTCCTGCTGCGTGGCACACGCGTGCCACGTCAGCACCGATGCGGCGGCGACGGCCGGTACCGCCGCCATGACCACGACCGCCAGCACGACCGCGGCAACCCGGCGCATGTCCATGATCCGTTTCCTCCCCCTGCACGCCGGCCTTCGGCGTGCTTCCTTCCTAACAGCGACCACCGACAAATCAGGAGCGGCGGCCGGTCCAGGAAGTGAGGAAGAAATCCGGGTTTCCTTGCTGTACAACGACTTCCGCCGGCGTGCCGACCCAAGAAGTCACTCGATAGTGGGAATCCACGGAGACCGGCACCCCCTGTGCCGGCGTCTCCGCGGACTCCCCGCGCGTGAAGCCCACGACGCCGAACGTCGCGATCGCCCCCAGCAGCGCGGCCACCAGCACGCGCCGTTCGATCCTGCCCATCGGAAAATGCCCCCGTAGTAAGAAGAAGAGGTCAGGCCGCGCGGACCGTGACGTTGCCGCTCTCGGTCGTCAGGTCCAGCACGTGCTGGGCGGTCCCGTCGTTGCGCACGCCGATGTCGCGGTGCCCGCTGTCGCTGCCGCCCTCGACGCGGTACGACCCGCCCGGCACGGTCAGGTCGATGCCGCCGCTCTCGGCGTGCACCTTCACGTCGTTCGCCCGCACCAGCGTGAATTCGACGCTGCCGCTGGAGGACGTCACGTCGACCGGACCGTTCACCTCGCTGCCGGTGATGCTGCCGGACTCGCTCTGCAGCTGGACCGGCCCGACGTTGGCCAGGTCGGTCGATCCGCTGTCCATCCGCAGTTTCACCGCGCCGGCCACGTCCTCGACCTTCGCGTGCCCGGAATCGACGTGGACGTCCACACTGGACATGTCGGCGACGTCCAGCTCGCCCGAGTCGATGTCCCCGGTCACCGGCACCCCCGCGGGTACGACGACCTCGAAGTCGACCGTGCAGTTCGTGCCGCACGAGCCGAGCACCAGCTGGTCGCCTTCGACGCGGTAGAAGGGCCCCGACGGCTTGCTGCGCCAGTGGTAGCCGACCTCCTGGCGCACCGTCGTCGCCCCCGAACCGGAGCGGATCTTCACCGACCCCGAGTCGGCTTCCAGCTTCACGCTGCGGATGGTCTGCGAAACGGTGTCGGTGTTTGCGAAATCCGAACCCCAGCCCCACCCGAGCGCGGTCGCCAGGCCGACGCCGATCAGGACGATGCCTCCCAGAGCCAGAAGCGGGCGCGCCATGGTCGTTGGTCCCCTCAGTGTTGTTTCCTCTGCGTGAAGAACGTTATGACGGGGTGAGCGGGCCGTACATGGGGGTAACCCCCCGAAAGACCCTGAGATCCCGCCCTGAGACGCAGGGGTGGCGCTCTGGGCCTAACCTGGCGCAAGTCACCGGTTCCGTGATCAGGAGGATCCATGCCGCAAGCACCCGGCCCGTACGAATCCCTGCCCGACGTGCCGTCCTTCACCCTCCGCAGCACCGACGTCGCCGACGGCGAAACCCTGGCCACGCCCCACCTGTCCGGCATTTTCGGCGCCGGCGGCGAGGACCGTTCGCCGCACCTGGCGTGGGAGGGCTTCCCGGCGGAGACGAAGAGCTTCGCGATCACCTGCTACGACCCGGACGCCCCGACCGGCAGCGGATTCTGGCACTGGGCGGTGTTCAACGTGCCGGTTTCGGTGACGGAACTGGCCTCCGGCGCGGGCGACGGCTCCGGTCTGCCGGAAGGAGCGGTGACGCTCAAGGGCGACGGCGGGGTCAAGCAGTTCCTCGGCGCGGCGCCCCCGCCCGGGCACGGCCCGCACCGCTACTACTTCGCGGTGCACGCCCTCGACCTCGACAAGCTGGAGGTGCCGGAGGACGCAACCCCGGCGTTCCTCGGCTTCAACATGTTCGGCCACACCCTCGCCCGCGCGGTGCTGACACCGGTGTACGAGAACAAGGGCTGAGTTTTCCCGGGCCCGGCGCCGTTGCGGATCGGCAACGGAGCCGGGCCCGTTTTTGTCGGACCCCGATGACACACTGCGCTCATGTCACCACCTATAGCGACACCCCGGTCGAGAGCGCTGGGGTTCGAGCGCACGGCGGCCGCGATCTTCAGCCGGCAGCCGATGCTGGTGCACGGACTGCTGCAGACGCCGGACTACGCCCGCGCGATCCTCTCGTACGGCGGTTCCCCCGCAGAGCTGGTCGAGCAGCGGTTGCACGTGCGCAGGGTCCGGCAGGCGGCCTTACCGGGCAAGAAGCCGAATGCGTGGAAGCCTCGCTCGCCCAGGTGGTGCGGATCCGCGACACGAAGGACCGCCCGGGCGGAACCCTCGAAACGTCCACCCGATCGTGGGACGCCCTCCTCACCGACCTGCGTTAGCGGACGAAGTTCCCCGCGTTGGGCCCCTCGCGCTCCAGGTAGTGGCCCTTGGTGTGCTCGTCGAAGCCGAACTGCCGGTACAGCCCGTGCGCGTCGGCGGTGTGGAGCATCCAGCGGAACCGGGCGCCGGGGCCGTTGTCGATCATCTCCCGCACGATCTCCTTGCCGAGGCCGGTGCCGCGGGCGGAGTCGACGACGAAGACGTCGGCGAGGTAGGCGGAGGAGACGCCGTCGGAGAACGCGCGGGCGAACCCCACCATCGAACCGCCGCGGTAGGCGCCGACGACCCGCCACGAGCCGCCGATCGCGGCTTCGACCTGCTCACGCGTGCGCCAGCGGCCCCAGTAGGCCTCGGTGGAGAGGAACTTCCACACCACGTCGAGGTCCAGCCGCGCGCGGTCGTCGTCGAGTTCGTAGTCGCCAAAGGTCCGCATGATCCGAAGCTAACCGAGCCGTCAACGCGGTTTCAGCAGGTAGTCGACCACCGGCCGCAGCTCCTCCGCTGACGGCGGCTCGTCGTCGATCAGGCCCTGGATGAGCAGCCCGTCGATGCCCGCGAGGAAGACCCGGAACGCCACTTCGTCGTCGTGGCGGACCATCGAGGTCAGGACGTCCAGCCAGCGCCGCGCGGCCGGGCGCAGCTCGGGCTTGCGCGCGGCCAGCAGGTAGAGCTCGTACTCGGCCATCGTGCGCCCACGCCGCGGCCCGAGTGCCTCGGCGAGCAGGCCGGCGACCTCCTCGGCACCGCGTGACCCGCGCGAACGCGCCCGGTCGATCATCCAGTAGACCTCGGTCGCCATGTCACGGGCGCAGGAGATGAGCGTCGCGACCAGCAGGTCGTCCAGCGACGAGAAGTGGTAGGTCGTGGACGTCGTCGGCACGCCGGCCTCGGCGGCGACCGTCCGGTGGGTGACGCCCGCGACGCCGTCACGCTCGATGATCCGCAGCGTGGCCTCGATGAGTTCGGCGCGCCGCTTCTCGCCCCGCGCCTTCCGGCCGTCGACTTGGAGCTTCACCATAGGGTGAAAACTACCTGGACGATCGTCCCGAAACAAAGAGCGACGTACACCACATCGGTGGGACTTAAGGCCACTCAACGGGTTACTCATCAGTAAGGACGGTTAGTCTCCCGGCACCACCACTGCTTTGACCAACGCAGTACCCGGACGAAAGGCACCCGAACGATGGGCGCTCTGCAACTGACGCTCGGCGGGATTTCCGTCGTGCTCGGCCTCGTCGCCTGGGGCATGTTCGCCGCGACCATCGCCCGTTTCGTGCGGGTGATCCGTCTCGGCCAGCCCGACTCGACGCGCAACGGGCCGTTCATGCCGCGGATGAAGACGCTGATCAAGGAGTTCGCCGCGCACACGCGGATGAACCGCAAGCGCAGCGTCGGCCCGGCCCACTGGCTGGTGATGTGGGGCTTCCTGCTCGGCTCGCTCGCCCTGTTCGAGGCCTACGGCGAGGTCTTCGTCCCGACCTGGGGCTGGCCGATCCTCGACGACTTCCCGCCGTTCCAGCTGCTCATGGAGCTGCTCGGGCTCGGCACGATCGTCGGCATCCTGGTGCTGATGGCCATCCGCCAGCGCAACCACCCGCGCCGCGCCGACCGCCAGAGCCGCTTCCAGGGCTCCAACTTCAAGTGGGCGTACTTCATCGAGGCCGTCGTCCTGATCGAGGGCATCGGCATCATCGGCGTCCGGGCCGCGAAGGCCGCGCTGGGCGCGCACGAGACGCCGACCTGGGCCGCCTTCGTCTCCAACCCGATCGGCGAGCTGCTGCCGGCCAGCCCGAACCTCGTCACGGTCTTCGCGTTCGTCAAGCTGATGAGCGCCACGGTCTGGCTGATCGTCGTCGCGCGCACGATGACCATGGGCATCGCCTGGCACCGCTTCAGCGCCTTCTTCAACATCTACTTCAAGCGCGAGGGCGACGGCGGCGTCGCGCTCGGCGCGCTCAAGCCGATGATGAGCGGCGGCAAGGTCCTCGACCTCGAGGAAGCCGACCCGGACGAGGACACCTTCGGCGTCGGCAAGATCGAGGACTTCAGCTGGAAGGGCTGGCTGGACTTCTCGACGTGCACCGAGTGCGGCCGCTGCCAGGAACAGTGCCCCGCGTGGAACACGGGCAAGCCGCTGTCGCCGAAGCTGGTCATCACGCAGCTGCGTGACCACGCCTACGCGAAGGCGCCGTACCTGATGGCCGGCGGCAAGCGGGACATGGCGGGCGACGAGGTGGGCCTGTCCGGCGACAACATGTACGCCGGGATCGACGTCCTGGCGATCGCGGAGTCGCAGAAGGCCCTGATCGGCGACGACGGCGGCGTCATCGACCCGGACGTCCTGTGGTCCTGCACCAGCTGCGGCGCCTGCGTCGAGCAGTGCCCGGTCGACATCGAGCACGTCGACCACATCGTCGACATGCGCCGCTACCAGGTGATGATCGAGTCGGCGTTCCCCAGCGAGCTGAACGGCATGTTCAAGAACCTGGAGAACAAGGGCAACCCGTGGGGCCAGAACGCCAAGGACCGGCTGGCCTGGACCGAGGACCTCGACTTCGAGGTGCCGGTCTTCGACGGCGACCTGGGCGACGCCGAGTACCTGTTCTGGGTCGGCTGCGCGGGCGCGTTCGAGGACCGCGCGAAGAAGACGACCCGCGCGGTCGCGGAGCTGCTGCACATGGCGGGCGTCAAGTACACCGTGCTCGGCTCGGAGGAGTCCTGCACCGGTGACCCGGCCCGCCGCGCCGGCAACGAGTTCCTGTTCCAGATGCTGGCGCAGCAGAACGTCGAGGTGCTGAACTCGGTGTTCGAGGGCCGCGAGCGCAAGGCCCGCAAGGTCGTCGTGACCTGCGCGCACTGCTTCAACACCCTCGCCAACGAGTACCCCGAGCTGGGCGGCCAGTTCGACGTCGTGCACCACACGCAGCTGCTGAACCGCCTGGTTCGCGAGAAGCAGCTGGTGCCCGTGGCGCCGGTCGCCGAGGACGTCACCTACCACGACCCGTGCTACCTCGGCCGCCACAACAAGGTGTACGAGGCGCCGCGTGAGCTCGTCGGCGCGACCGGTGCGCAGCTGCGCGAGATGCCGCGGCACGGCGACAAGTCGATGTGCTGCGGAGCCGGCGGCGCGCGGATGTGGATGGAAGAGAAGATCGGCAAGCGGATCAACGTCGAGCGCGTCGACGAGGCGCTCGGCACCGCGCCGTCGAAGATCGCGACCGGCTGCCCGTTCTGCAAGGTGATGCTGAACGACGGCCTCACGGCCCGCCAGGCCGACGGCAGCGCGAGCGAGAAGGTCGAGATCGTCGACGTCGCGCAGATGCTGCTGGAGTCGGTCAAGCGCAAGCCGGAACCGAAGCCGATTGCGCTCGGGGCGCCGTCGCTCGCGGAGGAGTGACGCGAAACTTTCGCGCCGCGGCCCCGGTCAGGACCTCCTGATCGGGGCCGTTTTCCGTGGCCGGAAAGATCGCCGGCGCGGTAGCCATTCCACTACCCCTTGTCACATCTTTGTCCTGTGCTGCAAGCTCGCTAGCTGGGACTTCGTCGCGGTAATCGTTATCCCGAATAATGTTCACGATAATCACCGAAATGGCCCATCGTGTGAAGGAGAAACGACGGCCTGAACCCTGGACAAGCGGCGTATCCTGGCCTTTCCTCGCCGCCGCCGTTGCCAGCGAGGGCACCATTGACGATCACGGAATCAGGGGGCGGCACGGATGGCCGAGGACCGGCGGACGACCACCGGACGGCACGCTCTCCGCACCGCACCCGACGAAGTGGTGGTGGACCGGTTCCCGGTCCCGGTCGGCCAGGACCCCGTTCCGGCCCAGCGGACACTCGTGCGCCCGTACGTCCTGACGCGCGGCCGGACGCAGTCGCGGCGGCACCTCGCCATCGAAGCGATGGTCTCGACGCGGGCCGGCGCGCACTGGAACGGCGCCCGGCTGACCGGTGAGTTCCGGTCCGTGCGCACCCTCTGCCACCAGCCGCGCTCGGTCGCCGAGGTCGCGGCCAACCTGAGCGTGCCGCTCGGCGTCGTCCGCGTGCTGCTGGACGACATGGCCGAGCAGGGCCTGGTCACCATCCACGACAGCCGCACGAACTCGGACGGCCGTCCCGCGGTGGCGCTCATGGAACGCGTTCTGCACGGCCTGCGGCGCCTCTGAGCATTACGCTGACAGGAGTGAGCGAGGAATCCGCGAACTCCGGTGCGTCCGGTGGCGAAAGCACCCTGACCGTCCTGCTCGCCGGCGGGGTGAACCTGGCGATCGCCGTGATGAAGCTGATCGCGGGCATCATCACCGGCTCCGGCGCGATGCTGTCCGAAGCGGCGCACTCGGTGGCCGACACGATCACCGAGGTCCTGCTGCTGACGGCGTTGAAGCGCTCGGCGCGCCCGGCCGACCGCGTGCACCCCTTCGGCTACGGCAAGGAGCGCTACTTCTGGTCGTTGCTCGCGGCCGTCTCGATCTTCGCCTCGGGCGCGATGTTCGCGCTGTATGAAGGCATCTCGACGCTCTTCGGGCACGGCGAGTCGCAGAGCACGTCGTTGCTCAGCTACATCGTCCTGGCCGTGGCGTTCGTGCTCGAAGGCACGTCGTGGGTGCAGGCCGTGCGCCAGGTCGTGCGCGAATCGAAGGCCGAGAACCAGTCGCTCGGGACGTACCTGCGGCTGATCGACGACCCGACGCCGAAGACCGTCCTGTTCGAGGACTCGGCCGCGCTGATCGGCCTGCTGCTGGCGTTCGGCGGCATCGGGCTGCACCAGCTGACCGGCTCGGAGATGTGGGACGGGATCGCGTCGATCGCCATCGGCCTGCTGCTCGCCTGCGTCGCCTACCTGCTCGGCCGGACCAACCGCGGCCTGCTCGTCGGCCGGCAGGCCCACCCGCGGCTGGTGCGCGAGATCCGCGAGCACCTCGCCGACGCGCCCGAGATCGAGGCCGTCGTGGACCTGCAGACCATGCTCATGGGCACCGACCAGGTGCTCGTCTGCACCCGCGTGGACTTCGACGACTCGCTCGGCGCCGCCGACCTGGAACGCGCTTGCGTGCGGCTGGCGTCCGAACTGACGGACCGGATGCACGACGTCACCGAGGTGTTCATCGAGCCGGTGCCGCGGTCGGATCCGGAGCTGCGGGCGACGGTGCTGGCGCGGTACGGCGACGTCGCCGAGCGGTGGAGCAAGTCCCCGTAAGCCTCAGCTGTCTCAGTAGCCGAAGTCCTGCACCCAGTACCAGCCCGCGGTCGTGACGCCGACGCCGAGCTTCTTGAGCGAGCAGTTCAAGATGTTCGCGCGGTGGCCCTCGGAGTTCATCCAGGCGTCCATCACCTGCGCGGCCGACGTCTGCCCCTTCGCGATGTTCTCCGCGCCGGGCTTCGAGTAGCCGGCCTGCTTGATGCGCTGGTCGAACGTGGTGCCGTCGGGGCTGGTGTGGGAGAAGAAGTTCCCGGCCGACATCTGGTCGCTGTAGTCCTGCGCGGCCTTCGTCAGGTGGGATTCCTCGGTCAGCGGGTCACAGCCGGCCTTCGCGCGCTCGTCGTTGACCAGCGACAGGACCTGGGCGGCGGTCGAGGGCGCGACGCGAGCCGCGGCCTTGGTGCTGGGCGGCGGGGCCTCGGAGGACGTGGCCGGCGGCGCCGCGGACGTCTCCGTCGGCGTGGGCGCCGCGGAGGACGTCGTCGGGGCGGGGGCCGAGGACGAGGGCGCGGCAGGCTGACCGGGGGTGGTGGTCTGGACCTGGCCGCCGGCGAGGTCGGTGCCGCTGCCGCTGCCGGCTCCGGCGGGCGCGTTGGGCAGCACCAGGGCCGCGGCGCCGAGCTCGGCGGTGTTTCCTTCCGCGGTGGCCAGCCAGGTGCCGGCCGCGGCGGAAAAAACGCCGAGCAGCACACTGAGTGACACCATCACCACGTGAGCACGTTCACCAATGGGGGACACGGCGCAGGAACGTATCACGGGACGATTACGGCGAGAACCCTACGAACGCACTGGTCACATTTCCCATCGGCGACAGGCACGGAATTCGCGGCAATCGGACGCTTCCGCGTTACTCCATTCAGCTCATCCGGACGACGAAGGCCGCTTCGGCCGAAGCACTCACCGGACGACGGGTCGGATCTTGACCGGAGGCGGTTGCTTTGCCCACGAAGCCAACTTTGCCCGCGACCGTTGTGCACTTGTACGAGATTTCCGCGTCCACGGCCAGTTCCGGCGCGGTGTGCGCGCAGGACGGCGTGTGGGCGTCCACGACCTCGACGTCGGTCAGCGGCACGTCGCCGGTGTTCTTGACCAAAATCGAAAAGGTGACGGTGGCGCCTTCCCGGACTTCGTACGGGGTGGCGTCTTTCATCACGGCGATCTCGGGGTGGACGACATCCACTTTTGCGTCACCGGTCGAGTGCACGGTGCGACCGGTGGGATCGATTCCGCTGATCTCGACGGCTTGTTCGAAGTCGTCGTCCGGCGCTTTGCGCGTGCAGGTGCAGGTCTTCGCCGCGCCGGGCGGAAGGGTGCCGAACTCGGCCGCGCAGGTGGCCTGCCTGCGTTTGTCCACAACGGACACTGTGGTCAGCGGGACGTCGCCGGTGTTGCGCGCGGTGATGGTGAAGGTGACGTCGTCGCCTGCGCGCACGGTCGCGGGTTTGGCGTCCACTGTGACCTGCAGCGCCGGGTGGATGACGTCGATGCCATGGGTGTCGCTCGCGATGACCGGTGGGCCGATCGGCGGGGCCGCCGTGGCCTTCGCCGTGCTGACGACGTCGTCCGCTGGGGCGGTCGTCGTGCAGTCGAACTGCTGTTTCGCGCCGGGTTTCAGCTCGTCGAAGGCCTTGGCGCAGGGCGTTGTGGCTTCTACGGCGGTCAGCGGGGTGTCGCCGGTGTTGGTGACGGTGACGGTCGTCGTGACGGTGTCGCCCGGGTGGAAGGGGCCGCCGTGGACGTCCTGGGCGATCGCGAGCGCGGGGTGGAGGACGGCGTACGACGCTTCGGCGGTCGCCGTGACCTGGCGATTCGTCGGATCGGTGGCTTTTGCGGTGGCCGAGCTCACGAAATTGTCGGTGCCGGCGTCTACCTTGCAGGAGCGGCGCTGCCAGGCGCCGGGGAGGAGGGTGCCGATGGTCTGAGCGCACGCCGGGATGCTGCTGTCCACACTGGAGACGTTGGTCAGCGGGACATCGCCGGTGTTCGTGACGACGAGCGTGAACGTCACGGTGTCGCCTTGCCGGACTCGGGCGGGCGCAGCGTCGTTCGTGATCGTGACCGCGGGGTGGATGACGTCGACCGGGACCCCGGCGGTGGCGGTCACCGGACGGTTCGTGGCGTCGGTACCGGTGGCTTTCGCGACGGCTTCGAAGTCCGCGTTGGCTGCGGTCTGCGTGCAGGTGTAGGTCTGCTTCGCCTGCGGCTCAAGGCGGCCCAGGTTCTTCGTGCAGCCCGCGGCGATCGGGTCGGCCACGGCGACGTCCTGGAGCGCGCTGTCCCCGGTGTTGGTGACGGTGATCGTCGAGGTGACGGTGTCGCCGGCGCGGACGACGTCCGGGGTGGCGGTCCTGGTGATCGCGATGGCCGGGTGGATGACGTCGACGGTCGTTTCGGCGGAGGCGGTGACCTCCGGGCCCACCGGTGGGGTGGCGCTGAGCCGGAAGCTCCGGGTGACGTCGTCGGCCGGGGCCGTGGTGGTGCAGGTGGTCTCTCTCGTGCTGCCGGGCGCGAGGGGGCCGTCGATGGTCTGGGTGCAGCCGGGGTCTCGTTGGGTGCCCGTGAGCCGGAGGCCGGTCAGCGGCACGTCGCCCGTGTTGCGAACCGTGAGCCGGAACGGCACCTTGTCGCCTTCGCGGAACGGGCCGCCCGTGACGGCCGCCGTGATCGCGGCCGCCGGGTGCTGCACCGCGAACGCCGCTTCGGCCGCCGCTGTCACCGGGCGGCCCGTCGGATCGGTGCCCGTCACCGTCGGCTTGTTCGCGATGCCCGCCGTGCCCGCCACCGTCGTGCACTCGTACGTCTGCTGCGCCTTCGGCTGGAGCGCACCCAGCTGCTTCGCGCACGCGGCCACCTGGTCGTCCGTCACCGCGACGCCCGTCAGGGGCACGTCGCCGGTGTTCTCGACCAGCACCGCGAACGTCACCTTGTCGCCTTCGCGGACCTGCGCGGGTTCGGCGTGCGCGGCCAGCGTCACCGCCGGGTGGATGACGTCGACCGTGGCGTCGTCCGTCACCTTCACCACGCGGCCGAGCTGGTCCTTGCCGGTGGCGGTGGCCGTCGTGGCGAGGTCGTCCGGCGGGGCCGGTGCGGTGCACCGGTAGGTGACCGTCTGGCCGGGCGCGAGCGTGCCGAGCGGCTTGGCGCACGCCGGGACCGTGTCGGTGACAGCGGTGTCCGTCAGCGGTGCGTCGCCGGCGTTGGCGACCGTGATCGTGTACGTGATCGGGTCGCCGGCGCGTGCGATGCCGGGTGAGGCGTCCGCAGCCAGCGTCAGGGCCGGGGTGATCACCGTGACGGTGGCCGACGCGGTGGCGGTCACGGGCCGGCCGGCCAGGTCGGTGCCGGTGGCGGTCGCCCGGGACGTCGTCGTGCGGGACGGGTTGGCCGTGCACGTGTACGCCTGCGTCGCGCCCGCGGCCAGGCCGGCGATGGTGCGCGCGCACGATGCCGTCGTGTCGTCGGTGACCTGTACCGGGGCGAGGGGGCTGTCGCCGGTGTTGCGGACGGCGACCGTCCAGGTGACGGCGTCGCCCGCGTGGATCACCGGCGGGTCCGCGGTCTTGGTGACCTCGACGGCGGGGGCGATCGTCGGCGCGGGCGCGTCGGCGGTGGCCGTGACCTGTTTGCCGAGCTCGTCGGTCGCGGCCGCGTTCGCCGTGTTGACGCCGTCGGCGATGGGTGCCTTCGCCGTGCACGTCGTCGTGCGGCTTTCGCCCGGGGCGAGTGCGCCGGTGAGGGCGCACGACGGTGTCTTCGGGTCGGTCACGCGCAGGTCGCCGAGGCCGGTGTCGCCGGTGTTCGTCGCCTTGACCGTGAACGTCGCGGCTTCGCCGGCGCGGTAGGCCGGGCGGTCGGCGGTCTTCGTGAGGCCGAGGGCCGGGTGGACGACGTCGACGTGGGCGGTGGCAGCGCCGTCGAGGTGGTCGCCGAGCGCGCTCGTGCCGGTCGCCTTCGCGGTGTTCGTGAAGTCGTCGGGTGGCGCGGTTCCGGTGCACGAGTACGTCACCGTCTGGCCCGGGGCGAGCGTGCCGAGCGGCTTCGAGCACGCCGGAACGACGTCGTCAGCGACTTGGACGTCGGACGCCGGGACGGTGCCCGGGTTGGTCACGACGACCGCGAACGTCACCGGCTCACCGGCGTGCGCCTTCGGCTGGGTCGCGCGCAGGCCGACCCGGATCTCGGGCACCGGCACGGAAAACGCGAGGCTCTGCGCCAGGAACGCGTCGCCGCTGGTGACGAAGGCGAGCTTGGTGCTCGTCGCGCCGGTGGGGATGCTGTCGACGTTGAACGCCTTCGCGTCCACGCTGAAGTTGTTCTTCGCGGCCGGTGCGGCCGCGTTGTCGGCGTTGGAGACGAAGAAGTTCGACGTACCGCCGGTCGCGGGCTCGGCGGCCGGGGTGCCGTCGATGAGGAACTGGTCGCCGGAGGCGCCCCAGTCGCCGTCGTAGGCCGTGACGCCGAGGTGGGCGTCGGCGGCTGCCGCGCGGAAGCCGGTGATCGTCGTCTCCGTCGGCGGCGCGCCGGCGGTCTGCCGGACGTGCCCGTCGTAGACGACGACCTTGCGCTTCTCCGGCGCGAAGTCGGGATTGCGCTCGGGGTAGGCGTAGACCAGCACCATCGACCAGCCGCCGACGCAGTCGAATCCCTTCGGGGCCCAGACGTTCCCGACCGTGACGTCGAGCGTGCCCGCGGCGCTCGCGAACCGGGCGGTCACGTCGGAGTGGGCCGAGTAGTAGCCCGCGTCTTCGGCGTACCCCGAGGGCGGCACGTCGACGGGCTTCGCGCTGCCCACGGACAGCCGGACGTCCTGCTTCGCGGGCGTCCCCGGCGGCGCGACCGCCGACGTGCCGCAGGTCGTGCTGCCCGCCCAGTTGAGCCGGGCAAAGGCGATGTGTGCGCCCGGCGGGATGCTCACCGAGGCCCGCGCCGAATCGAACGTCGCCGGGTCGGCGTCGACGTCGGCCCACTGCATGAAGAAGTCGTCGTTGACCAGGATGTCCTTGCGGTCCGCGGTGTTGGCGCACGCCGCGGGCGTGCCCACCGCGGCGCCGGCCGGCGCGTGGTCGGCGGCGACCGGGCAGCGCAGGACGCCGTTGCCCGCGTAGAGGAAGTCGCCGTAGACGACGTCGTCGTAGCCGACCGCGAAGGGCGGGGCGACGGCCGCGCCCGCCGCCGGCACGACGGTCGAGGCCAGGAAGACCAGTGCCAGCACCAGAACCAGGCGCAGCGGTCTTTCGGGCAACAGCCACCTCCGAGGCCGAGACGACCTTGGGAGCGTGGCACGAGACCCGCGTTCACGCCGCCAAACTCACTCTTTCGTGGCGGCCGTCAGCTTCTCCGTCGACTCGTGGGTGAGCGTGGTGGCGGCCTCGACGAACCCGATGATCGTCCGGAGTTCGTCGTCGGTGTAGCGGTCGCAGAGCTCGTGCATGCCTTTGACGAGGTGGTCCCACAGGTGCACGCCTTTCGCGATCGACTGCAGGTCGAGGGCGATGAGGACCTTGCGCCGGTCGTCGGGGTGGCGCTCGCGGTTGACGATGCCCTTGTGCTCCAGCCGGTCGATCATCGCCGTCACCGACGCCGGCGCGAGCCCCGAAAGCCGCGCCAGGTCCTTGGGCGTCTGCGAGCCGAACCGCGCGAGGTAGTCCAGCACCTTGGTCTCGACCGCCGACAGACCCCGGGTCTCGGCGATCGCGGTGTGGAACATGACCGTCTCCGTCGACAGCTCCCGCGACCTGAGCAGGACCTCTTCGACCAGTTTCGCGCGCTCGCTTGACACGGGGACCAGCCTAGCCCACTCTTTAGTTCGATAGAACGAATTACTTTCTAAGAGATTCGAGGGGACGAACGACATGACACGGGCACTGATCATCGGGGGCGGCGTGGCGGGCACGATCACGGCCATCGCCCTGCACGAAGCCGGGCACGAGCCAGTGGTGTTCGAGGCCTACGACCGCGACTCGGAGGGCGTCGGCGCGTTCCTCACGCTGGCGGTCAACGGCCTGGACGCGCTGGTCCCGCTCGGCCTCAAGGACGTGGTCCGCAGCGTGGGCTTCGACTCGCCGCGGATGTCGATCGGCCTCGGCAACGGCACCCGGCTCGCCGGGTTCCCCCTGGGCGGCGCCCTCCAGGACGGCACGGTGAGCCAGACCGTCCTGCGCTCCGACCTCTACGTGGCCTTGCGCGACGAGGCTGTGCGCCGCGGGATCCGGATCGAATACGGCAAGCGCCTGACCGGCGCGAGCCAGACGGACACGCACGTCACCGCGGACTTCGCGGACGGGTCCCACGCCGAGGGCGACCTCTTGATCGGCGCCGACGGCCTTCGCTCGCGGGTCCGCACGATCATCGACCCGGACGCGCCACCGCCGCGGTACGTCCGGCTGCTGAACACCGGCGGGTTCGCCGAAGGCCTGGACCTGCCCGACGAGCCCGGCGTGCTCAACATGGTGTTCGGCAAGCGGGTGTTCTTCTGCCACGTCGTCAGCCCGGACGGCCGCGTCTGGTGGTTCGCGAACCCGGCCCGCAAGACCGAGCCGTCACCGTCGGAGCTGGCCACGCTCGCCGGGGACAAGCTGCGCGCCGAGCTGCTGCACCTGGTGGCCCGCGACCGGACGCCGGCCACCGACATCATCCGCGCGACCCGCCGGATCTACCCGGCCTGGCCGACGTACGACTTCCCGACGGTCCCGGTCTGGCACCGCGGCCGCATGGTGATCATCGGCGACGCGGCGCACGCCACGTCCCCGGCGGCGGGCCAGGGCGCCTCGATGGCCATCGAAGACGCCGTCACGCTGGGCAAATGCCTCCGCGACGTGCCGGGCATCGAGCGCGCGCTGACCACGTACGAGGGTCTGCGCCGCGAACGCGTGGAGGCCGTGGTCGCGGCCGGCAAACGCAACGGCGACGACAAGGTGATCGGCCCGGTCGGGCGCGTCGTCCGCGACTTCTTCCTCAAGCGGGTGTTCTCGAAGCCGTTCGACGACGACCCGAACGCCTTCATGTGGAACCACCGCATCGACTGGGACGAGAAGGTCGCGGCCTAGCGCCCGAGGTACTTGCCTCAGCCGAGGGCGAATCCACTACCGCCAGGTGTCGACGCGGTGGAAGTTCTTGTACGCCCGGCTCGGGGTCGGGCCGCGCTGCCCCTGGTAGCGGGACCCGGCCTCGCTGGAGCCGTACGGGTGCTCGGCTGAGCTCGACAGCCGGAAGATGCACAGCTGGCCGATCTTCATGCCGGGCCAGAGCGTGATCGGCAGGTTGGCGACGTTCGACAGCTCGAGCGTGATGTGCCCGGAGAAGCCGGGATCGATGAACCCGGCGGTCGAGTGCGTGAGCAGCCCGAGCCGGCCCAGCGAGGACTTGCCTTCGAGCCGGCCGGCCAGGTCGTCGGCCAGGGTGACGAGCTCGAAGGTGGACCCGAGCACGAACTCGCCCGGGTGCAGCACGAAGGGCTCGTCGCCCTCCTTTTCGACCAGCGAGGTGAGCTCGTCCTGCTGCAGCTGCGGGTCGATGTGGGTGTACTTGCTGTTGTCGAAGACGCGGAAGAACCGGTCGAGCCGGACGTCGATGCTCGACGGCTGGACCATGCCGGCATCGAAGGGGTCGATGCCGAGCCGGCCGGCGTCGAGCTCTTTGCGGAGGTCACGGTCACTGAGCAGCACGGCCGAAGCCTATCCGGTGGGTTCAGGCCGCCCGCATGTGCTGCGCGTAGGTGGTGTCGGGCGCGAAGAGCTTCTCGAGCCGCTTCACGTACCCGCGGCGACCGGCCTGCCCGATCCGTTCCTGCAGCGCGGTGGCCCCGGGAATGAACCGCCGGACGGTCTCGGCGGCGAAGTTGACCCCGGCCACGGCGACGATCGCGGCCTGCGCGACGGGATCGTTCGGCAGCCCGAGGAAGTCGGCGTTGGTCTTCCCGAGCACGAGCCGGCTGATCGACGAGTGCACGGCCACGGAGACGTGCGAGAGCACCTTCCCGACGGCCCCACGCCCCTCCCCGACGGCCGCGTTGGCCTCGATCAGCGACTTCGCGAGCCGCTTCGAATCGTCGTCGGGGATGAACTCGGTGGCGGCGAGCAGCCACAGCAGCCGCCAGGCGTCCTCTTCGGAGGTGGGCAGGAGCTCGTCGTCGACGCCCATGAGCCAGCCGATGTACCGCCAGAGGTGCAGGATGTCCCCGCGTTCGCGGGCGGAGTAGCGCAGCCCGAGCAGCTGCGTGCCGAAGACGTAGACGAGCGAGAAGAGCAGCAGCGTCCCGGCGGTCTGAACCTGGTTGACGGGCCGATCCCAGGCGGCGTAGTCCCAGTCCTCCCGCCGGTTCATGGCGGCCCGCACATGAGCATGGACAACCCGAATCCGCAACGCGGCGGCGTACCCCGTCCCGCCGTGCGTGAGGGCCCCGGGCGTGGTGACGTCGATCCACCAGGCGGCGGTCTCGACGAGCCGCCGCGTGGCCTTGTGTTCGATCTCACCGGTCCCGACCAGCGATTTCGTGGCGCGCGAGGCGAGGTAACCGCCCATCAGCGACATGTCACCGAGCGGAAAGAGCCCCAGCAACCCGGCCCGGGTGATGGCTTTGGCACCGCGCTCGAGCCGCTCGTCATCAACCCAGTAGGGCTTGGAATCAACCTGGTCGAAGAAGTCTTTCAGCGGCCCGGCGGCCTTCGCACCACCCTTGAGCGCGTCCTCGAAGAGCCGGCGCCCGTGCCCCTTCGGCTGCTGCACCATCCAGGCGACGACGTCGTCCGCGAGCCGGTCCTCGACCTGCGCGAACTCCCTGAGGCGCGCGATCTGGCGTTCGTCACCGCGGATGTCACCCTCGATGAACAGCCGTTGGGCCAGCCGGAACCCGCCTTGCCGGAACAGCTCGGGTTCATCCATGACCGCTCACCTCCGACGTCGACAACAAGTGTTGTCACATTGACGCGCGCGAGTCAAGGAGGAGGGTCCTGGACAAGGGGATCACGGTGCCGTGTATGCTGACGACGCACTGCGGATGTAGTTCAATGGTAGAACATCAGCTTCCCAAGCTGAATACGCGGGTTCGATTCCCGTCATCCGCTCTCGTCGAAACCCCGGGCATTCCGTCCGGGGTTTTTGCTTTCCATTCTTCCCCGCAAATGCGCCACATGCGCAGCAGGCAAGCCGGTCGCCTCGGCGCGCTCCAACGCCTCGGCAGCCACAGAGGAACCCAAGCGGTGCAACAACTCCGCCCTCGACGCGTGCCACCACGCGTACTCCGTCAACCCCGGCAATGCGTCCACCAGCGCCAAACCCGCCGCCGGGCCGTCCCGTTCCGCCACCGCTGCCGCGCGGTTCAACCTCACCACCGGGGTGTCCAGGACCGTCAACAGCACGTCGTACCAGGAAATCACCGCGTCCCACTGGGTCTCCGCGTACGACGGCGCCAGGTCGTGGCAAGCCGCGATCGCCGCCTGGACCACGTACGCGTTCGGGGTCGTCGGTGTGCGGCGCAGGCCGCGGCCCACCAGCTCCACGCCCTCCTTGATCAGCGATGCGTCCCACAACGAACGGTCCTGCAACGAAAGCAACGCCGGCGAGCCGTCCGGCAAGAACCGCGCCGGGCTGCGGGCGTCCTGCAGCAACACCAACGCCAGCAGCCCCAACGCCGTCGGCTCGTCCGGCATCAGGGACGCCAGCAACCGGGCCAGGCGGACGCCTTCCGCGAGCAACGAAACGCGTCCCGTGTAGCCCTCGTTGAAGATCAAGTACACCGTGGACGCGACGCCGGCCAAGCGCGCGGGCAGTTCCTCCGCCGACGGCACCCGATACGGGATACGAGCAGTGGCGATCTTCTGCTTCGCCCGAGTCAGCCGCTTCGCCATCGTCGCCTCGGGCACCAGCAAGGCGCGCGCGACCTCCGATGTCGACAAGCCGCCCAATGTCCGGAGGGCCAGCGCCACCTGCGCGTCCAGCGACAACGCCGGGTGGCAGCACGTGAAAACCAGGCGCAGCAGGTCATCGCGGACCGAAACCGGGTCCGGGAACGGGTCGACGGCCGGCATCGCGTCCGCCTCCTTCCCGAGCCGCTTCGCCTCGCGGCGGACCACGTCGACCGCGCGGCGACGGGCCGCGACCAGCAGCCAGCCGCGCGGGTTGCCGGGGACGCCGTCGCGCGGCCACGTCTCGAGCGCGCGCACGACGGCGTCCTGCACCGCGTCTTCGGCCAGGTCGACGCTTCCGGTGACGCGGACCAGCGTGGCCAGTACCCGGGTGCCCTCGTCCCGGACCAGCCGCGCGACCGCGTCCCCGGTGCCGCTCACCGGCCGAAGTCGACGACCGGCCGGACCTCGATGGCGCCGTCCCAGGCGCCCGGGATCTGCGCCGCGACCTTGACGGCTTCGTCGAGGTCCGCGCATTCGAGCAGGTAGAAGCCGGTGAGGGCTTCCTTCGTCTCGGCGTACGGGCCGTCGCTGGTGACGATGTCGCCGCCCTTGCCACCGGTGACGCGGACGGTCGTCGCGGTCGCCGTCGGGTACAGCGCCGCGCCGCCGCGGATGACCGCGGCCGCACCGGCGCCGAACTCGTCGTAGTCCTTCATCATGTCGACGGCTTCGGGCCGGGTCGGGTCGACGTCGGAGGCGTAGATGATCGCGGCGTACTGGGGCATGGCTGCTCCTCACAGATCCTGACCGGCGCCGATCGCCGGTTCTCACTGTAAGGACGAACGGGGGAAGCCGCGCCGGGACAACCGCGCCGGGCTTTTTCTAGCCCTCGACGAGCTCCCACTCCGAGTCCGGCGTCGCGCGGTCGTACACCTGGCCCGGCGCGGCCTTCAGCACCGTCCGCACGTCCGGGTACAGGTTCGCGACGTGCTCCAGCTCCAGGCCCTCGACCTCGAAGTCCTCCGCCTCGGGGACCTCGAAGCCGACGAACAGCCAGGTTCCGTCCTGCTCGCGGACGACCTGGCGGACCGCGCGCACCGGCTGCTGCGGTCCCGTCGGGATCTCGGTGAGACCCGTGCTGATCTGGGCCTCGTCGTCCGGCGAACCCTCGAACTCCCACGCCGCGCGGCGTTGGGCGAGCAGGCGGATGTCCTCGTCCTCGTCGTCGGAGCCGGTCACCGACGACAGCAGCCAGGTGCGGCGCTCCGGGTCCCAGTCCGCAGCCATGCCCGTCGGCAGGGTCGCCAGGGCGGCCAGCTGCGGCAGCAGTTCGAAAGCTTCGCGCAGCGACAGCTTGCCGAAGCTCTCGCGGTTGACCAGCACGTCGTCGGACAGCTCGGTGCCGTCGCTGATGAACCAGTCGTCCTCGTCGTCCAGCACGACGAAACCCAGCGCGTCGGGGTCGTTCACCAGGGCCAGCGCGATGATGACCGGCCCTTCCGGGTCCTGGCGCAGCGGCCATTCGGTCGACATGCGCCATATCCCACCATCGCGGCACCACCCACCGGGAGCCGGGGTCGCCCGATCGGTTAATTCATCATTTGTTGATATCATCGGGGTCATGGTGCTGCCCAAGGGACTCGCCCGGTTCAACCGCGTCGTGACGAACCGGATCAACAAGTACGTCGTGAACTGGGCTCCGGGTTTCGGGCTTCTCGTCCACAAAGGACGCAAATCCGGCAAGGAGTACCGCACGCCGCTGAACGTCTTCCGCACCGAAGGCGGCTTCGTCGTCGCGCTCACCTACGGCCCCGACACCGACTGGGTGAAGAACGTGCTGGCCGCGGAGAGTTGCACCCTCGTCACCCAGCGGAGAAACTACCGCGTGCACTCGCCCAAGCTCGTGCATGATGAATCACGCCGAGCGATGCCGACGCCCGTGCGCCAGTTCCTCGGCCTGCTGAACGTCCACGACTTCCTGCTGCTCAAGCGGGACTAGGGGGAGAAATGCTGCTCGAGGGGGAGCTCGTCCGGCTGCGCGCGCTCGAACCGGAGGACGCCGAGCGGATCCACGCGTTCGTGACCGACCCCGAGGTCGGCCGCTGGATGGAGAACGACCACCCGCTTTCGCTGGCCCAGGTGCGCAAGCGCTGCGAAGAACGCGCGGTCAACACCTACGAGAAGGTCGTCCTGGGCATCGAGGCCAAGGCCGGGCGCAAGCTCATCGGCGTCATCGACCTGCGTGACGCCGAGCCCGAAATCGGCGAGGCCTACCTGGACGTCTACATCGGCGACGCCGAGTACCGCGCCGGCGGCGGCTACGGCACCGAGGCGCTGCGCCTGATGTGCCGATACGGCTTTAACAACATGCGGCTGCACCAGATCACGCTGTGGGTCGTCGCCGAAAACGAGGTCGCCCGGCACGTCTACCGCAAGGTCGGGTTCGTCGAGGAGGGCCGGCACCGCGAGGCGTTCGTCGGCGAAGACGGCTCGCGGCACGACATGATCCTGATGAGCATGCTGAAGGGCGAGCTCAAGTGGTGAGCCGCCGCGGCGCCTTCCGCCGCCACGCCTCTTCGAGCAGCTCGCGCAGCTGATCGACGTCCACGCGCTCGAGGTCGACGATGATCGAGCCGTGCCCGTCGTAGTGCGGCGTCGTGAAGAAGGCCGCGTCGCCGGAATCCAGCAACGCGGCCTTCTCGTCGAGCCCGCACATCACGACCAGGCCGCCTTCGGCCTCGGTGCGCAGCCGCGCGAAACGCTTGCCCGCCACCTTCAGCGCGGGCGTGCGGTACCACGTCGCCGCCTCCACCTCCGGCAGCGCGGAGGCGAGGCGCACGACGTCTTCCCAGGTCGTCATGGGTTCCATTGTCGACCAGGTGGCTTGCAAAAACGGGAACTACGGCAGGCGGGTGATCCGGTCCGCCGCGGGCGGGGCCAGGTTCGGGTGGGCGCCCAGGTAGGCGACCAGCGCGTCGAGGTCCACCGGGCCGCCCGACAGGTTCGTGCCCTTGGTGAACTCGGTGAAGCCGTCCCCGCCGGCGGCGAGGAAGTTGTTCACCGACACGCGGAACGTCGCCGCCGGGTCGACCGGCGTGCCGTTGACCGTGATGTTCGAAACGCGCGAGCCGATCGGCGCCGCCGCCGAGTACGAGTAGTGCAGGGAGCTCGAGATCTGCAGGATCTTGGTGCCGGCCGCGGTCCACTGCTGTTCCAGCACGTTCTTCAGGTTCGCGCCGGTCAGCGTGATCGTCTGCATGATGTTCGAGAACGGCTGGACGGTGAACGCCTCGCCGTAGGTCACCACGCCGTCGCCCTCGTTGTTCGCGGACGACTTGTACGTCAGGTCGGCGCGGATGCCGCCCGGGTTGGTGATCGCGACGACCGCGCTGTTCGACGCCGTGCCCGCGAGCTGCGCGTCGGCGATGACGTCGCCGAGCGGCGACTCGCCGGCCGCGTTGCCCGCCGCCGGCAGGTCCGCGGTGATGGTGCCGACCTGCTTGTTCGCGATCGGCGCCGACTTGGTCTTCGCGTCCGCGACCAGCGCGGCCACGGCCGGGTCCGGCGTGACCGTGCGCGTCACGATCTCGTTGAACGCCTTGGTCTGCGAGCGCACGACGTCGCGGGTCTTCAGGCTGATCTTCAGGTCCACGACCGACAGCAGCCGGCCGAACGACGAGCCCTGGATGACCGGCCGCGGCTGGCCCGCCGGGTCGTTGATCACGCAGTTGTACTGCTGGTGGCTGTGGCCGGTGAAGAACGCGTCGACCTTCGGCGTCACCGCGGCCGCGATCGCGGCGGCCGGGCCGGGGCGCAGCTTGCAGTCGTTCGGGCCCTCGACCTCGGTGCCGTCACCCTGGTGCAGGAGCACGACCTGGGCCTTGACGCCGAAGTAGTCGAGCAGGTTCGCGGTCCGGTTGATCGCCTCGACCTCGTCGCCGAACTTCAGGCCCTTGATGGCCTCCGGCGTGACGACGGACGGCAGGTCCTTCAGCGTGGCGCCGATGACACCAACCGGCACGCCGCCTTCGAACTTGACGGTGAACGGCAACAGCGCGGGCAGGCCGTTGGTGAAGTACACATTGGACCCGATGAACGGGAAGTTCGCACCCTTGAAGGTCTTCTCGAACTGGCAACCGTCGGTCGGGTGGCAGCCGCCGAACTGCATGCGCTGCAGTTCCTTGTAGCCCTCGTCGAACTCGTGGTTCCCGACGACGGACGCGCCGACGCCCAGCAGGTTCAGGAAGTCGATGGTCGGCTCGTCGTGGAACAGCGCCGACGTCAGCGGCGACGCGCCGATGTTGTCACCGGCGGACACGACGAACGAGTTGCGCACCTGCGCCCGCAGCTGCTTCACGTGCGTGGCCAGGTAAGCGGCACCGCCGGCGTCCACAGTGGTCCCGTCGGACTGCACCACGCGGCCGCTGGAACCGGTCGGCGGCTCCAGGTTGCCGTGCAGGTCGTTGAACCCGATGATCCGGACGTCGGTGGTGGGATCCGGGCGCTGGCCCGCGGACGCGGGTGCGGTGGTCACCGCCGTGGTCGCCAGCGCGGCCGCGGCGAACACCGCGAGCCGGGTCGAAAGCTGCAACAACCGGGGCTTCGCCCCGGGCCGGGGGCTCTGCCACCCGGAACCCCCGAAAACATGCCTCATGAGTGTTCTTCCTCCGATTCGCGCCCTTGGTCCCCGAACGGGCGCACGGCGGAGGATTCTGCCTCGCGAAGCAGTCACCTACCAGGGTCAAAAGACGGACGTAAAGCGAATGTCACCTGCCGGCTTCCGGAGGGCAACCGCGAGTGACGGTCACCCTACGTGCGGTTCGACCCGGCGCCCGCTGTCGGCCGACCGCTGGACGGCGTCCAGCACGCGGTGCACCCGCAGGGCGTGCGCGAAGTCGGGCAAATCGCCCTTGAGGTGCCGCGCGTAGGCGTGCGCCACGTTGTACGACGGCTCGGCGCTGCGCCCGGCCAGCTGCGGCAGCTCGTACCGCGCGGGGACGGTCAGCTTTTCGAGCGTGCCGGTCCGGCTGCCGCGCAACGTCAGCTTCGCGATCCAGAACAGCGGGTCCGCGGCCTCGACGACCAGCGTGCCCTCGGTGCCGTTGATCTCCCAGTGGAAGTCCGTGGCGGGCGACGTCCCGCCGCGCAGGTGCAGCGACGCCACCGCGCCACCGGTCAGCTCGCCGGTGACGGCGATCTGGTCCGGCGCGGTCATCGCGACCGACTCGCCGGTGACCTCGTCGCGCACCCGCGGCCGGACGGTCGCCATCGTCGCCGAGAGCCCGGTGAAGCCGCCGAGGACCATGGCCAGCGCGTCGACGGTGTGCGCGAACGGGATGGTCAGCATGGTCGCCCCGCCCTCGGGATGCAGCTGGTAGTCGCGGCCGGCCCGCACGCTCGGTCCCCAGTTGGCGCCGGAAGCGATCAGCGACGTCGAAAGCACGCGGCCGACGTAGCCGTCCTTGATGAGGTCACGCAGGTAGCGCAACGCCGGCGCGGAGCGTCCCTGCAGGCCGACGGCGGTTTCCTTCCCGCGAGCGGCTTCGGCCAGCGCCTCGGTTTCGGCCAGGCTGACACCCAGCGGCCACTCGCTCAGCACCTGCTTGCCGGCGGCCAGCGCGGGCTCGATCAGCGCCCGGTGCTCCGGCACCTTCACCGCGACCACCACGAGGTCGACCTCCGGGTGCCGGGCCAGCTCCCCGGCGTCGCCGAAGGTCAGCGGCACGCCGTACTTCTCGCCGGCCACCCGCGCCGACTCCGCGTTGCTGCCGCTGAGCGCCCGGAGTTCGTAGCCGTCCACCGCGGCCAGCGCGGGCACGTGCGCGGTCGCGGCCCAGCCGCCGTTCGCGCTGAGCCCGACGATGCCGACCCGGACCGGTGCCATGAGCGTTCCTTTCGTTGCCCGCAAAGACTCCGACGTGCCGAGCGTCGTGCTCATTCCCGGGTCGACGCAAGCCGCATCCGGTTACGCCGGCATGACTTCGGTCACCCGCCGGGTCGCCGATCGGCCGCATGCGGGTCGGCCGAGTGGCCGATGCACGCGGGCTCTTCGACCGAAGTGGCACCCCGGGCAAGATCCATACCGTCGGTGGCATGACGAACGCACAGGTCACGGCCCTGCAGTACGGGTTCATCGGGTTCCTCGCGCTGTGGGTCGTGGTGCTCGTCCCGCAGCTGATCACCCAGCTGGCCCGCCACGGCGGCCTGCGCCTGCGCGGCCTCGCCACGACGGCGGCGGTGCTGCTCTACGGCTGCATGACCTTCGCGGTCGTCTTCCTGCCGCTGCCCGGCCCGGGCACCCGCCGGCTGACGCAGACGGTGCAGCTGCACCCGTTCCAGTGGATCGCCGACATCCACACGGAGCTCCTCAAGCACGGCGGGGAGTGGTTCACGACGCAGACGTTCCAGCAGGCGTGCCTGAACGTGCTGCTGTTCGTCCCGCTGGGGGTGTTCGCGCGGATCCTCTGGCGCCGAGGGCTCGTCGGCACGACGCTGATCGGCTTCACGGCGTCACTGTTCATCGAGTTCACGCAGGTCACGGCCAACTTCGGCACGGCACCGTACGTCTACCGCATCTTCGACGTCGACGACCTCATGAACAACACGTTCGGCGCGGGCGTCGGCTGGGTGTTCGGCGCGCTGCTGCTGACGCTCCGGCGTTCACCGGTCCACGTGCAGCCGGCCCGGCGCGAGCGGGTCCACCTCGCCCAGACGCGCTAACCGGGCTTTCCGCTGCAGGGCAGCCCGCTTGGCGGCCCGCCGGTCTTCGAGCACGACGACGAGCGCGGCGACGGCGAGGACCAGCGCGACCAGCCCGAGGACGATCGGAAGCTGCACGAATCCTCCTCGGTACGGCGCTGTGCGGGAGATCACATAGGTTACGCAGGTTCGTGGTGAATTCGCTACCCCCTGCGACGGGGGCGGGCGGAGAACCAGCTCCGGTCGGGGGTGAGCCAGCGGTCGAAGGCGAGATCGGCCGAGGTCAGGACGTCGTCAAGAACGAGGCGGCGGCAGGTGAACTCTTGACGCCACCGCCGCCCGCGCGCCGCGTAGTGGACGGTCGCCGAGAGCAGATCGCCGCGGCGGACGACGTCGGAGAGTTCGATCTCCACGTCGCCGAGCAGGCCGCCCTGCCCGGACGCGACGGTGTCGAACCACTCGGGCGGATGCCACTCGACGATCAGCCGCCCATCCGGCCCGAGGTGCTGCCGCGCGGCGGCGAGCATCGCCTGCCGGTCCGCGTCCTTTTCGGTGTTGACCAGCCGGCTGCCGAGGAGCACGACGTCGAAGGTCCGCCCGAGGTCCAGATCCCCGATCCGCGCGCGAACGGCCGGAGCACGGACGTGCGCGAGCATGGCCGCCGAATCATCCACGGCGACGACCTCGTGCCCCAGCTCGACGAGCGGGTGCGTGACGCGGCCGGCGCCACTGCCGAGTTCGAGGATCGAGGCGCCCGGCGGAGCGGCCGCGTGCACGATCTCCGCCTCACCGTTCGGCGGCAGGAGCAGGTAGACCTCGACCGGCGAGCCGTCCGCAGTGACCTCCACAACCCGAGCGTGCCGGAAACTGGACCCGTGAGCACCCGACCCACGAAGGACCAGCTGGCCGCAGCGCACAACGCCACCATCCCCGACGTCATCGTCCCCGGCCTCGACGTCCTCTTCTGCGGCATCAACCCCGGCCTCTACTCCGGCGCCCTCGGGCAGCACTTCGCGCGCCCCGGCAACCGCTTCTGGCCCGCGCTGCACGCCGGCGGCTTCACCCCGCGCCGCTACACCCCCGATGAGCAGGACGACCTCCTCGACCTCAAGCTCGGCATCACGAACGTCGTCGCCCGGACCACGGCCCGCGCCGACGAGCTCTCCGACGACGAGCTGCGTGAAGGCGGGAAACTGCTCGTCGCCAAGGTGCTCGAGTACCGCCCCCGGTGGCTGGCCGTCGTCGGGATCGGGGCCTACCGGACCGCTTTCGGCTTCCCGAAGGCGCACGTCGGCCCGCAGGACCACCGGATCGGTGACACCCGGGTGTGGGTGCTGCCCAACCCCAGCGGGCTGAACGCGCACTGGACGCCAGCCGGGCTGGGGGCCGAGTTCGGGCGGCTGCGGGCCGCATCCGATGACTGTCGAAATCGTTGAACGGCTGCGGGCCACCCTCAGTAGCGCCAACCGCCCCATCAGGTCCCATCCTGGCCGGCCGGGTCGACTCGACAAGATCGACTTCTACCCACAGTTTGCTGTGACCTGCGGGTTGGGCCATGAGGGGGAATTGGCGTCATGAGCTGCGCAATCGCGACTCGTACCAAGCAGGAGGAGTCACTTCTGGCCGGTCCCGGCAGGGGGGACCGGACGATGCCGGGAGGCGTCCCCAGGAGCGACGGCGCAGAGACGGAGGCCCACGATGCACGGCATCGAGCCCAGCCGCAGGCCCAGCGGGCCGGCCGGACCCGGCGGGCGCAGTCTCGGCGTGGCGGTCGTCGATCCGGTCCCGATCTTCCGCGACGGCCTCGCCGCGCTCGTCCACCGCAGCCAGGGGCTGCACTGGGCGGGCCAGGCCGCCAGCCACCACGCCGCGCTGCAGCTCTGCGAGCAGGTCAAACCGGACGTCGTCGTGCTCGACTCGGCGCTCGACCCGAACTGCCACCTGACCAAGCTGCTCAACGCCGGTGACCCGGCGCTGATCCTGGTCACCCTGATCCGGGACGCCAACCGCACGCAGCAGTACCTCGCGGCCGCGATCGCCGCGGGCGCGCACGCGATCGTGCCGCGGTCGATCGATTCGCGACGGCTCGCCGAAGCGATCCGGCGGGCGCACACCGAACGCCGTTACATCGATCCGGCGCTGGCCGCCCTCACCGCCCGGCCGAAGCGCACGACCACCCCGAAGGGCGACGACAGCCCGCCGGCGCCGCGCGGCGGGATGCCGCTGTCCCGGCGCGAGTACCAGGTGCTCCAGCTGGTCGCCGAGGGTCTCGAGAACTCGGCGATCGCGAAGCTGCTCTTCCTGTCCGTCGAGACGGTCCGGACGCACGTGAAGAGCATCCTGCGGAAGCTTTCCGCCCGGGACCGGACACACGCGGTGACGATCGCCTTCCGCAGCGGGATCCTGGTCGCCCGGGCCGAGGACGGTCACCTCCCGGTGACTGCCGACACAACGGCCCTTCCGGGCCAGCGTTGACCCGGAAACGGCCCGGATTTCCCTTACCCGGAAGTGCGGATCTGCTTGCTCTGGTTACCCGCAGGTAATATCCTGAAGTTACCGGCGAGTAAGGCGAACATGTGCCCGGCCGGGGAGCCGAACACATTGGAGTGACGACATGGGCCACTACAAGAGCAACGTCCGAGACCTGGAGTTCAACCTCTTCGAGGTGCTCGGCGTGCAGGAGCGCCTTGGCCAGGGTGTGCTCGCCGAATCCGACGAAGAGACCGCCCGCGGGGTGCTGTCCGAGCTGAACAAGCTCGCGACCGGCCCGCTCGCCGAGTCCTTCGCCGACGCGGACCGCAACCCGCCGGTGTACGACCCGAAGACGTTCAGCGTGAAGATCCCCGAGTCGTTCAAGAAGAGCTACCAGCAGCTCCTGGACGGCGAGTGGTGGCGCCTCGGCCTGACCAACGACCTCGGCGGCTTCGGCCTGCCCCCCACGGTCCAGTGGGCCGCGTCCGAGCTCATCCTCGGCGCCAACGCCCCGCTGTTCATGTACCTGGCGGGCCCGAACTTCGCCATGATCGTGAACAAGAACGGCACCGAAGAGCAGAAGCACTGGGCCCAGCTCATGATCGACCGGGCCTGGGGCGCCACGATGGTGCTGACCGAGCCGGACGCCGGCTCCGACGTCGGCGCGGGCCGCACCAAGGCCGTGCAGCAGGAGGACGGCTCCTGGCACATCGACGGCGTGAAGCGGTTCATCACCTCGGCCGAGCACGACATGAGCGAAAACATCATGCACCTCGTGCTGGCGCGCCCCGAGGGTCCCGGCATCGAGACCAAGCCGGGCACCAAGGGCCTGTCGCTGTTCCTCGTACCGAAGTTCCACTTCGACTCGAAGACCGGCGAGCTGGGCGAGCGCAACGGCGCCTACGTCACGAACGTCGAGCACAAGATGGGCATCAAGGCCTCGACGACCTGCGAGCTGACCTTCGGCCAGCACGGCACCCCGGCCAAGGGCTGGCTGCTCGGCGAGGTCCACGACGGCATCGCGCAGATGTTCCAGGTCATCGAGTACGCCCGGATGATGGTCGGCACGAAGGCCATCGCGACGCTGTCGACCGGCTACCTCAACGCGCTCGAGTACGCCAAGGAGCGCGTCCAGGGCGCCGACCTGCCGAACATGCTGAACAAGGCCGCTCCGCGCGTCACCATCACGCACCACCCGGACGTCCGCCGCTCGCTGATGCTCCAGAAGGCGTACGCCGAGGGCCTCCGCGCGGTGTACCTCTACACGGCGTCGTTCCAGGACCAGCTGTGGACCGGCGAGGGCGACCAGAAGCTCGCGCACGGCGTCAACGACCTGCTGCTGCCGATCGTCAAGGGCGTCGGCTCCGAGCGCGCCACCGAGCAGCTCGTGCAGTCGCTGCAGACCCTGGGCGGCTCCGGCTTCCTGCAGGACTACCCGATCGAGCAGTACATCCGCGACGCCAAGATCGACTCGCTGTACGAGGGCACCACGGCGATCCAGTCGCTGGACTTCTTCTTCCGCAAGATCATCCGCGACAAGGGCGCGTCCCTGGCCTTCGTCGCCGGCGAGATCACGAAGTTCATCGAGTCCGAGGCGGGCAACGGCCGGCTCAAGAACGAGCGTGCGCTGCTCAAGCAGGCCCTCGAGGACACCCAGGGCATGCTCGGCTCGCTGATCGGCTACCTGACGACGTCGCAGGAAGACCCGCAGAACATCAACAAGGTCGGCCAGCACACGGTCCGCCTGCTGATGTCGGTCGGCGACCTGCTGATCGGCTGGCAGCTGCTCAAGCACGCCGAGGTCGCCATCGGCAAGCTCGACGCGGGCGCGTCCGCCAAGGACGTCCCGTTCTACGAGGGCAAGATCGCCGTGGCCTCGTTCTTCTCGAAGCAGGTGCTGCCGGAGCTGACCGCCCGCCGCGCCATCGTGGAGGCCGCCGACAACGCGCTCATGGAGATCGACGAAGCCGCGTTCTGATCAACGCATTCCGCCGAAGGGCCCCTTCCGACCCGGAAGGGGCCCTTCGGCGTTTCGAGGGCATACCGCCGGGGAATTCCGTCTGCGAGCTCGCGGGACCGAGTGGCCGGACCCGCGACCACCGAGAGGAGAAAAGTCGATGACTATCGCCGGCATCATCAGCGCCATCATCGTCGGGCTGATCATCGGTGTTCTGGGCCGGCTGGTCGCTCCCGGCAAGCAGAACATCCCGATCTGGCTGACCATCGTGATCGGTATCATCGCCGCCTTCATCGGCACGGCGATCGCGCGCGGTCTCGGGTACGCCGACACCAACGGCATCGACTGGCTGGAGATCCTCACCCAGGTCGTGTTGGCCGCGATCGGTGTCAGCATCGCCGCGGGCGCCTACGGCCGTCGCGGTGTAACCAGGTAATCCCCACGAACCTCGGCCCGGCCAGTCCACCTTCGGGTGAACCGGCCGGGCCGTTTTTCGTGGCTACCGCCCGGTCGAGGCCCGCGCGAGCGCGACGGCGAACCCGGCGCCCACCAGCAGCAGGGCCGCGGCCCAGAGCATCGTCGTGGTGATGGCGTGCGCGGACGAGCCGCCGGCGAGCGTCAGGAACAGGCTCCCGAACGTCGCCACCCCCACGACCTGGCCGAGCTGCAACGTCGTCGTGAGCAGACCGCTGGCGTCCGCCGCACTCGCGAGCGGGACGTGCGTGAGGGCGTGCGCCATCAGCGACCCGAACGCCAGGCCCATGGACAGGCCGAACAGCACGAGCGCGGCGAAGAACAGCGCGCCGCCCTTGCCGCCGTCCCGCAGGCTCAGCCCCAGCAGCGCGTACGCGATCGCCGATCCGACGTAACCGAGCGGCGTCAGCGCCGCGTGGACGCGGTCCGGCAGCTTGTTCCAGAAGAAGCCGCAGATGCCGAAGACCACGCCGCCGGGCGCCATGGTGAGGCCGGCGGCCAGCGCCGTCTCCCCGAGGCCCGCCTGCAGGTGCAACGCCACGCAGAAGAGGAACCCGCCGTAGGACGCCACGCCGGTGGCCAGGGCGGCCAGTCCCGGGGCGACCCCGCGGACCTCGAGGACGCCCAGGTTGACCAGCGGGTCGCGCACCCGGCGTTCCACGACCACGAACAGCACGGCCAGCAGCAGACCGGCCGCGAGCGAGACGAACGTCCACGCGGGCCAGCCGGTTTCGTGCCCGACGACCAGCGGCAGCACGACGAGCACCACCGCGGGCACGGCGATCGCGAGCCCGGCGAGGTCGAGCCGGCGGCCCGCCTTGGCCGCCCCGCCGGGGACCAGCCGCAGGGCGAGCACGGCCACGACCACGCCGATCGGCACGTTCACCAGGAAGATCGGCCGCCAGCCCGCGCCGAAGAGGTCCGCGCCGACGAGCACCCCGCCGAGGACCTGGCCGGCCACGAACGCGACCG
The DNA here is from genome assembly GCF_040609695.1 of Amycolatopsis sp. NPDC004625. Taxonomy (NCBI): domain Bacteria; kingdom Bacillati; phylum Actinomycetota; class Actinomycetes; order Pseudonocardiales; family Pseudonocardiaceae; genus Amycolatopsis; species Amycolatopsis sp. NPDC004625. The sequence goes on along the minus strand of NZ_JBEXKX010000006.1, from coordinate 244,079 downwards.
AGATGACCGCGGTGTACGCGCTGAGCGCCCTGGCCCGCGCGGGGCCGGTGAACTGGGCCTGGATGACGCTGATGACCTGCGGCATCATCAGCGCGGCCCCGGCGCCCTGGGCGATGCGCGCGACGATCAGCGTCACCGGGTCGGGCGCGAAGCCGCACAGCAGCGAGCAGACGGTGAAGGCGACGACGCCGGTGACGAACAGCCGTCGCCGTCCGAACAGCTCGCCGAGCCGGGCGCCGGTGATCAGGAGCATCGCGTAGCCCACGGTGTAGCCGGAGACGACGAGCTGCAGCGCGGCGCCGGACGCGTGCAGGTCGGTGCGGATGTCGGTCATGGCGACGTTCACGACGGTGACGTCGAGCAGCGCCATGAACTGGCCGAGCAGGAGGACGGCCAGCATGAACCACGGCCGCCGGTCCGGCCGCGCGGCCCGGTCCGGGGTGGCCTGGGCATCGGTGGTCAAAGTCATGGCTCCGACCTTGGGGTTCGGCGGTTGCGGGCGGAGAGAGCCTGCTGATGCTGGTACCGGGAACACCTGCTTGTCCCGAAATTGTCGTACCCCTCGGGCACCATGTCCGGCATGACGTCAACGCAGGTCCACGCCAGCCGCCGGGAGGAACTCGGCCAGTTCCTCAAGGCGTGCCGGGCGCGGATCGGCCCGGCCGAGGTCGGGCTGCCGCCCGGCGTGCGCCGCCGCACCAGCGGGTTGCGGCGGGAGGAGGTCGCGCTGCTCGCCGGCGTCGGCGTCACCTGGTACACGTGGCTCGAACAGGGGCGGCCGATCAACGCGAGCTCGCAGGTGCTCGACGCCGTGGCGCGCACGCTGCGGATGGACCACCCCGAGCGGGAGCACCTCTACCGGCTGGCGGAGCTGACGCCGTCGCGGCTGCCGTCGTCGGTCGAGGAGGTGCCGGAGGCGGTGCGCGAGGTGCTGCGCGCGCTCGATCCGCTGCCGGCCACGGTGGTCAACGGCCGGTTCGACGTCCTCGCGTCGAACGCGGCGCAGGAGGACCTCTTCTGGGAGTGGCACAGCCTGCCGTGCCTGCACAAGAACCTCCTGTGGTGCTGCGTGACCGAGCCGAACGCGCGGAGCTTCCTGCTGAACTACGACGACGAGGTGCCGCACATGGTCGCGCGAATGCGCGCCGAGTACGGCAGCCACGTCGGCGACCCGTCGTGGGAGGAGGACATCCGGCGGCTGTCGGCGCTGAGCCCCGAGTTCGCCGGGCTGTGGGCGCGCCACGAGGTGGCCGAACCGCGGCCGCGGCTGCGGGAGTTCGAGCACCCTCGGGCGGGCCGGATGCACTTCCGGCTGACCGAGCTGGCCGTGTCGGAGGCGCCGGGCCTGCGGATCCAGGTGTCCACTCCGGACAACGCCTCGACGTGGGCGTTGCTGCCGCGGACTCGGAGGTCGTCGTGACGGCACTCGATCTGAGCGATCAGGGGCTGACGTCGGTGCCTTCGGTGCCATCCGAGGTCACCCGGCTCGACCTGTACAAGAACTCGATTCCGGAGGTGCCGGAGTCACTGTGGTCGCTGACGTCGCTGCGCGTGCTGAACCTCGCGGCGAACCGGATTTCCGCGCTGCCGCCGGGGATCTCGGCGCTGACGTCGCTGCACACGCTCGACTTGGCGCACAACCGGTTCGACTCGCTGCCGGACGAGCTGGGTGAGCTGGCCGGGCTCACCGAGTACCTGTACGTCAGCGACAACCGGCTGACGAAGGTCCCGGACGCTTGGTGCGGGCTGGGAAAGCTGCGGTACCTGGGGTGCACGGACAACCGGCTCACGGCGTTGCCCGCGGACCTCTCCGGGTTCGCGGCGCTGCGCGAACTCCGGCTCTACCGCAACGAGCTGACCGCGCTGCCGGAGTCGATCGGTTCGCTGAGCGCGTTGCGGGAGCTGCACCTGCGCGGCAACCGGCTCACCGCGCTGCCGTCGTCGATCGGCTCGCTGAGTGAGCTGCGTCAGCTGGACCTGCGGGAGAACGCGCTGACGACGTTGCCGGCGTCGCTCGCGCGTCTGTCCAAACTGGACAAACTGGATCTGCGGTGGAACAAGCACTTCCGGGAGCCGGTCTGGCTGCGCGACTTCGAGGAGGCTGGTTGCATGGTCCTTCGCTGACAACTCAACACAGAACGGTCGGACGCGGACCGTAGGTCGCCGTGTGCGACGTCCGCCTGACCTCGGTGCCGCTCGCGATGTCGTAGAGCACGCGCGTGTCGGTGACGCTGAACCCGGACGAGCCGATCGACGGCCGGCACGGGCCGCTCCCACCGGAGCCGAACTGGATCGGGGGTGGTTCGCCGGGGGTCTGCGCGCCGGTCTGGCCCTCGACGCGGAAGTGCCGGGTGCCCCAGATCCGGACGGTCACCGAGTCGCCGGACACGGTGGCCTGGATGGCGATGCCGGTCGCCGCGTCGTTGGTCAGCTTGAGCTCGACCGGGCTGCCGTCGGCGTTGACGGCCTTGGCGTCGCGGCCCGCGGGGTAGCGGTCGAGGTAGTGGTCGTGCTCCAGGTGGCCGGCGTCCGCGAGGCCGGCGAGGTAGGCGGCGTTGTACAAGGTGGACGCCAGCTGGGAGACACCGCCACCGACGACGTCCGCGCCCGTGCCGTCCTCGTCGACCGGGGCGGGCACGTAGCCGGCGTCCGCGGTGCGCGGCCCGGAGCGGCCGCCGAGGCTGAAGGTCTCGCCGGGCTTGACGATGGTGCCGGACACCCGGGCGGCCAGGGTCTGGTTGTTCGTCGCGGCCGGGCCGGCCAGGCCACCGGTGGTGAACTCGCCGATGACCTCCTTGATGCCGAGCGCACTGGCGGCGTCGGTGGTCACGCTGGGCGCCGACGCGCTGTAGACGACCGGGAGATCGCGCTCGCCGGTCTTCTTCAGCACGTCGATCAGGGGGAGGAAGGTCTTCTCCCAGTCGACCTTGCGGGCGTCCTCGGAGGGCTCGACGGTGGGCTGGTCGCCGCTGAAGACGATCTGCGCGTCCTTGCCGTCGGTCTCGGTGCTCGCGAGGTCGTCCTTGAGGGCGGCTTGCAGCTTGCCCTGGTCGATCCGGACCTCGACGGCCCCGCCCTCGACCGCGGCGAACTGGAACGACGAGGCGATGGCGGCCGGCTTCAGCGGGACGTCCTTGCCCTGGCCGTGGACCACGACCGGCTTCGCGACGGCGGGCACGACGATCTGCTGGTAGGCGGCCTGCACGCCGGCCGCGGTCGCCTTCACGGGCGTGACCGCCATGGCGAGCTTGACCCCGCCGGGGTCGAGCCAGTGGTCGGTGACGGTGTGCACGGCGCCGGCGAGATCGGTCAGCTGCTGACCCTGCCGCGGCAGGATCGGGAAGGGCGTGACACCGCCATCGCTGCCGGCGATCGGGGCGAACCCGACCGAGCCTTCGGTGGCGGGGTGGTTCAGCCTGCCCTCGGCGAGCTCACGCAGGGCGTCGCTGATCCGGTTGGGGTCGGTGCGCGTGGCGACCCCGACCTCGCGGCTGGTGAAGAAGGACATGATCCGCGTGATCGGGCTGAGCGGCTGGTGCCCGGCGAGCCCGAGGGTGTTCGGCCAGTCGAGCCCGAGCCCGGACTGCGAGGGCACGAGTTCGGCCTGCACGTCCCCGCCCCGCACGGCAACGGGCCGGATCAGCCGCGGCTCGAGCTCCCGCCGCAGCTTGGCTTCGGCATCGGCGTGCGAAAGCCCTCCGACATCGATCCCGGCCACAGTCACCCCGCGCGGAACATCGCCGGCGCTGACGGCGAGATCGATGGCGTAGAGGATGACGAAGAGGCCGAGCGCGAGCCCGATGGCCATCATGGTCCGGGCGACGCCCTTGCGCAGCTTCCGCGCGGGAGTGTCGGGAGCGGGCGGTGGGGCCGGGGTTTCGAGGAGTTCGCCGAGCAGATCATCGGGAAAGAGATCGGTGGCCACGGCGGTCCCGGTGGCGGCGGGTTTGGCGGCGGCGGGCTTGGCGGGCACATCGGGTTCGACGGCGGGCCAGACCGGCGGCAACACGGGAGCGATCTCGACGGCGGTCACCGACGGCCCGGGGTCTTCCTCGGCCCCGGCCACCGGCTCAGCCGCCGGCTTCGGAGCCTCGATGGCCGGCTCCGCCGGGGTAGCCTCCGGCGCCACGGGCTCGGCTGGTGCGTCCGTGCCGCCGCGTTCGAGTTCGCGTGTGTCCGCGCCCTCGGTCACCTCTTCGTCCGCCACGCCCCTGCCTCCCGGGGACCCGACCCGACCTACAGGTAGAGCCCCGTCCCGTGCTCGGTCCGCTCGGTCGCCACCGCGTGGATGTCGCGTTCGCGCATCACCAGGTGCCCCTCGCCCTGGATTTCGACCTCGAGCTGGTCCTCCGGGTTGAACAGCACGCGGTCGCCCGCCTTGACGTTCCGCACACTGTTGCCCACGCCCAGTACATCACCCCAGGCCAGGCGGCGCGCGACCTGCGCCGTCGCGGGGATCACGATGCCGCCGCTGCTGCGGCGCTCCCCCTCTTCCGGCGACAGCCGCACGAGCACCCGGTCGTGCAGCATCTGGATTTCGAGTTTCGGCCCGTCAGACACGGCCTGCATGTTACTCGGCAGTCCGCGGTTCACCGGCCATGACCAGACTCAATTCCCGAGCCCCGCCGCTTTCCAGCCGCACCGGCACGCCCCAGTCCTGCCGGGTGATCCGGCACGCCGGGTGCTCGCCGCCGTCATCGCAGCTGGCCGCCTGCGCCACCACCTGCAGCACGCCTTCGCCCGCGGCCAGGCGGATCTTGCGGCTCAGGTCCGTGCCGGTACCGCCGCCGTCGACCAGCAGCGACGGCGGCGACGCGCTGATCTCCAGCCGCGTCGACGGGCCGAACCGGTCATCCAGCTTCTCGCCGGGCGGTGCCGTGAACACGACCGAAAAGTCGATCTCGCCCGGCGCCAGCACCGTCGGCGGGCGGCGCACGGCGTGCGCGTCGCCGGCCACGACCGTCGGCTCGGCGGCCGGCAGCGGGCCGATCCGGTGGCCCGCCGACTCGACGACCAGCAGCTCGCCGTCGTGCAGCAGCAGGCCCTGGGGCTCGGCGAGCCCGGTGGCGATCGTGGTCACCTCGCGGGTGAAGACGTCGAAGCGGCGGACAGCACCGTTGTAGGTGTCGGCGATCGCGATCTTGTCGCCGGGCAGCACGGCCAAGCCCAGCGGGTGCTGGAGCAGCGCCTTGTCGGCCGGGCCGTCGGTGTGGCCGAAGGAGAAGAGGTCGACGCCGATCGCCGTCTGCACGGTGAACGACTCGCCGTCGGGCTCGATCCAGCGCAACGCCGACGTCTCCGCGTCGACGAGCCACAGCTTGTCGCCGTCGACGGCCAAGCCGGACGTCTGCGCGAAGAACGCTTCGCTGACATCGCCGTCGCGGAGGCCCTCGACGGTCGTCCCGGCGAAGCGGCGGATCGTGCCGCCGACCGGGTCGAAGACGCTGAGCGTGTGGTTGCCCGCCATGGCGACGACGATCCCGCCGGCCGGGCCCCACCAGGCGACGTCCCACGGGCTGGTGAGGTCGACCTCGGCACCCTTGCCGGCGTCCGGCCCGTTTCGCCACTGCGCGCCGGTGCCGGCGACCGTCGTCACCTCGCCGGTGATCAGGTCGAGGCCGCGCAGCCGGTGCCCGGCCGTGTCGGCGACCACGGCGTGGTAACCGACGCGCTCGGCGACGTCGTACGGCAGCAGCGCGATGCCCGACGGCTCGGCGAACGTCGCGATGTCGAACGGACCGTCCTGCCCGCCGCGCTCGCCGCTGCCGAAGCGGCGGATGACGGTCTCGCCGTCCGAAGCGAACTCGACGATCGCGTGGTGCCCGGTGTCGGCGACCAGCACGCGTCCTTCGGCCGTGGCGACGGCCTTGCTCGGGAACCGCAGCTCGCCGGGCTGCTCCTCGACCGGCACGTACGGGCTGCCGCCGCGGCGCAGCGTCCCCTTGGCTTCGTGCTTCGTGACCAGGTCGGCGATGACGCGACGAAGCGCCTCTTCGTGCCCTTCACCGGCGGCGACGTGCACGACGTACCCCTCGGGGTCGACGACCACGAGCGTCGGCCACGCGCGGACCGCGTACTGCGACCACAGTTCCATCTGCGGGTCGTTGACGACCGGGTGGTGCACGTCGTAGCGCCGGACCGCGGCTTCGATCGACGCGCGTTCGCCCTCGTGCAGGAACTTCGGCGAGTGGACACCGATCGTGACCAGCACGTCCGCGAACTCGGCCTCCAGCGGGCGCAGCTCGTCGAGCACGTGGAGGCAGTTGATGCAGCCACTGGTCCAGAAGTCCAGCAGCACGACGCGGCCACGCAGCTCGACGAGGGTGAGCGGGCGGCCGCCGGTGTTCAGCCAGACGTCACCGCGCAGCTCGGGGGCGCGCACGCGGCTCTGCGGTCGTGGGGAAGTCACGGCATGAGTGAACTACACGCGTTCACGCTCTGTTCCGCGGTCCGCCCGATGAGAGAACAAACTCACCCCTTGTGGGTGGTGGAAAAAGGACGGGCGTGCGGGTGAGCCGCCGCTTAGGCTCGGCTCATGACCCCAGTCCAACCGGCCGGCGCCCTCACTCCGGAGGAGGCGCGGCACCTGCAGGAGAACCTCCGGGAACCGGTGCGCCCGGGGTTGAGCGAAGCCGAGCTCGACGACGTCGAGCACCGGTTCGGCTTCCGCTTCGCAGCGGACCACCGGACGTTCCTGTCCGCGGGCGTCCCGATCGGCGACCGCTGGCCCGACTGGCGCTGCGGTAACGCGGACCAGCTGCGCAAACGTTTGGCATGGCCAGTCGACGGCGTGCTGTACGACGTCGAGCACAACTCGTTCTGGCTCCCGGACTGGGGCACGCGCCCGGTCGGCCCGGAGGACGCGGTCCGCGAGGCCCGCCACCGCCTGGCCGGCGTGCCACAGCTGGTGCCGGTGTGCGGGCACCGCTACCTGCCGGGCCTCCCGGACACGGCGGGGTACCCGGTGCTGTCGGTGTACCAGACGGACATCATCGTGTACGGCTCCGACCTGCGCGATTACCTGCACCGCGAGTTCGCAACGGGCGGAATCAGCACGGCCCCACCAGACGGCCCCCGCTACATACCGTTCTGGTCCCGCTTCATCGACTAGCCTCAGCGGCCCGCTTCAGCCGGCTCAAGGTGGCGGCAATGTTGGCGGTGTTGGTTTGTTCACGGTCCCAGACACCGGTGACAGTGGAGGTGGCAACCTTGAACCAGGTCGGCCGCCGTTCCCACATGCTTTCGACAACGACGCAGCCGTCACCAACGGGTTCGAAGTCGTACTGCCACCGCGCAACGGGCAGCCCGCCAACGGAGGTGACCTCGAAGCCGAACCGGCACCCGGCATCCGCGTCGGTAATGGTGGAGAGGGTGCTCCAGCGACGAAAGCCACGCTGATTGCGCCCACGGAACCGAGCACCAACGGCGGGCCCTTGGAGGGCACCGACCCAGCGGTAACCGGCGTATTCCTCAGCGAGGCGGGAGAGCTTCCCGGGGTCGCTGACCAGGTCGTAGACGGCATGCGGAGTCGCGTCGATCTCAATCCGCCCGGTGGCGGTGGGTGCATTCACATACTGAGGGTATGTCGGCAGCGGCGGCCTGTCTCGCCCCATGGAGGAGCTGGGTGGTCATCCCGTCGCCTGAGGCCGTCAAATCACTTTGAGCCGGGCCCGCAACACACAGACCAGGCCAGAGGTGACAGCGCGAGGTTGCGGGCCCGGCTCAAAGTGATAGGCCTCAATGAGGCGACGGGATGACCACCCAGCGGCCCACCTCTCCAAGGTGAGATGACAGCGGCACGAAGGGTCATCCCGGAGCCTGCCCGTCCGGCGAGGACATTCTTTTGTCTTTTCGCCGAGACTCAGCTCTGCGGTGGCTCAGCTCTGCCGCGGCAGGGTGCGGGTCCGACCTCCCCCGCCCCTCCGGCGGGATTTTCAGCCGCCGCCCGGGTTTGTCAAGGCGGGAAAGATGCCTTGACAAACCCGACCGCCGACTGAAGGGACAGCTGGGATGAGGGGCGGGGGAGGCCTGGTGACGTCGTTGGTCACCTTCCGCTGCCGGCCACCGGTCCGCAGCGCCAACCCACACACCGACCCGCCGATCCACACACCCGCCGCCGGTCCGCCTGCGGCTGTACACAACCCCCGGCACCCAACCGCACCTGTGGACAACCCCCTCCGAGGCCACCGATACCGTCGGTCCCCTCCGCTACCGTGGAAAACGGGGGCTGCTCAGCTCTCCCGGCGCAACATCCGGCTCACACCCGCCGCCACGGTCGTCGCCAGAATCCAGCCAGACGCCGTGAACCCCGCCGCCACCCAGTTGTCCGTTCCGTGCATGTACCACCGTGACTTGTTGCCGAAGTCCACGATCGGGACCAGCAGATCCGCCGTGTAGATCACCGGGTTCCACTGCAGGCCCGTGTCCTGCTGGTTCACCACGCAGCGGTCGCCGTTGACCATGTACCTGCCGGACTTGTCGTGGATGCAGTCGTCCGAACCCAGGCCGAACCACAGGCTGCCCAGCACCAGCAGGGTCAGCAGCCAGCCCAGCGCGCGGACCGGGCGGTAGCCGTAGCCGACCATCGATCGCTGGAGCCAGCTCCACAGCCTTACTCCCGGGCCGAAGAACTTGAAACCACGCGCCAAAGCCTCGTACCTGAACTGCTGCTTGCGCAAAGCCACCGTCGACGCGTGCTCTTCGTTACCCGCCGCGCGGAGCATGTGGGCCAGCTGGTCGTACGGGCCCGGGCGGTAGCCGCGCATGGCCTTGCGGAGCATCTCTATCCGCTCGTCCAGCGCCTTGTCGTCGTCGAGGGGGATTCCCTTCTTCAGCGCGTCGTAGCGGAAGTCCTCCAGCTCGATGCCCGCCGAAGCTTCCCAGAACTGGTTGTTGTCGCTCAACGTTCCGCAGTGCGCGCGGCGCAGCACCACTCGGCCGGCCGGGGGTGCGCTCGGGGTCAGGATGAACTCGTCCGAGGCCACGTCGCCCGCGTCGAGGGCCACGTTGAACGGCGGGAAGGAGCCCAGCTGCGAGCCGCGCAGGTCCACTCGGCGTGCCACCTGGGCGCCGTCGAGGTTGACGCCGCCCTCGGCCACGAACGGGCGGCCGTTGTTGTCGCGCAGGGTCAGGTCGCGGCCGACCCGGCCCGTCCGGACGTCGAGGGAATAACTGCTGGTTGCGCGGCGGCCCGGGTCCGTCAGCCTGGTGCCCGCCAGGTTGATGCTGCCGCCGACGTCCACGCCCTGCAGGCGCAGCGTGCCGTGGATCGTGGCGTCCGTCAGCTGGAAGTTGCCCGCGATCTTCGACCGGCGGGCCGAGAACACGTCGCGGCCGGGGTGGCGGAACATCGAGTTCCAGGCCAGGAAGTTGCCGCCCACCGTGACGTCGGCCAGGCGCAGCTGGCCCGCCGGGACGCGCAGGCTCGTCGCCTCGATGTCGCCGCCGATTTCGGTTCCGTCCAGGTGCAGCGCGCGGTCGTAGTACGGGACCGTCTTGCCGCGCTCGACGCGGATCTCCGCGCCGGCCAGGCGCAGCGAGCCGCCGATGCGGGCGTTGACCATGCGCAACGTGCCCAGCGCCTGGAGGCCGTCGGACAGCTCGACGTTGCCGTCGACGCGCATCCGGTCCGCGACCAGCGCCGGGCGCGGGTCCAGGTACGGGTCGTTCGACTTCCACGCGTCGACGGCGATCGGGCCGTGCTGGGACACCGTCAGCTTGGCCTCGCGCAGCGAGATGTCGCTGTCCACCGTCGCGCTCGGCAGGTACATGATCCCCGTCGCGGAGAACCGTTTGCGCTGGCTGGCGGGCCCGTAGTTGTCCACCTCGCACAGCAGGCTGCCGCCGATGTGCAGGCCGTTGCCGTTGAGCGCGAAGCCGTCCGGGTTGTTCAGCGTGGCGCCCGAAAAGTTGACGTTACCGCCGGTCCGCAGGCCGGGGAGGCGGACTTCGCCGTTCGCGACCATCCGGTAGGCCAGCAACGCGCCGGTCAGCACCAGCCGGTCGGCCTGGATGGCCTTGCCGTGCGGGTGGGAGATCACCGTGCGGGTCAGCACCATCGACCCCTCGATCACCGCGTCGGTCAGGTTGACCGCGGCGTTCGGCATGCCACGCTCGCGGTCGTCGCCGCGCTGGACCGTCGTCTCCTCGATCTCGCGGACGTCGCCGTCGACCTGCACGACACTGCGGATCAGCCGGACGTCGTTGCGGCTGCGCATGTTGCGGGCCTTGAGCCCGGGCAGCCAGCACTTGCGGAACACCAGGCCCAGCAGGTTCGCCTCGCGCACGTCCGGCGGCTGCTCGAACCGGCAGCGCTCGAACCGGAACAGGTACTTCAGGTCCGCGGCCCGCAAGTCCAGCGTGCCGGTGATGTAGGCGTCCTCGACGTACACGATCGGGGCGTTCGTGGCCTGCCGCCGCCAGCGCATCAGGCCCGCGTTGCCCGGTTTCAGCAGTTCAGAGGCCTTGACCTCGTAACGGCGGTCCGGGATGCCGGCGAACGGGTCGAGCGGGGGCAACGCGCTTTCGGTCGTCAAAACGCCGGCCCCCTCCCGCCACCCTCTTTCAAACTAGCGAATCCACCCGGCTTTCGTCAGGCGTTCGGGTTGAGCACCCGGGCCAGGAACGACTTGGTCCGCTCCTCGCGCGGGCTCCCGATGACCCGCTCGGGCGGGCCCTCTTCGACGACGACCCCGCCGTCCATGAACAGGACCTTGTCCGCCACCTCGCGCGCGAACTGCATCTCGTGGGTGACGACGACCATGGTCATGCCGTCCTTCGCGAGCTGCTTCATCACGCCGAGGACGTCGCCGACGAGCTCCGGGTCCAGCGCGGACGTCGGCTCGTCGAACAGCATCAGCTTCGGCTCCATCGCCAGCGCCCGGGCGATCGCGACCCGCTGCTGCTGCCCGCCGGACAGCTGCGCCGGGTAGTTCTTCGCCTTGTCGGCCAGGCCGACGCGCTCCAGCAGGTCCAGCGCACGCTGCCGCACCTGGGCCTTCGGCTCGCGCCGGACCTGGATCGGCGCCTCCATGACGTTCTCGATCGCCGTCATGTGCGGGAAGAGGTTGAAGCGCTGGAACACCATGCCGATGTCCTTGCGCTGCATCGCCACCTCCTTCTCGCGCAGCTCGTGCAGCTTGTCACCGCGCTGCTGGTAGCCCACCAGCACGCCGTCGACGTAGAGCCGGCCGGCGTCGATCTTCTCGAGGTGGTTGATGCAGCGCAGCAGCGTCGACTTGCCCGAGCCGGACGGCCCGATCAGGCAGAGCACCTCCCGCTCGTGCACCTCGAGGTTGATGCCCTTGAGGACGTGGACGCTGCCGAAGCTCTTGTAGATCCGCTGCGCGGACACCACGGGCGTCATGTGACGTTCCCTCCACCCCGGCTGAACATCCGCGCCGCCCAGCCCTGCCGCTGGACCACGTCCCGCGAGGTCCCGCGCGCGAACCGCTTTTCGATCTGGATCTGGATCAGGGTCAGCACCGACGTCATGAACAGGTACCAGGCGGCCGCCGTGATCAGCAGCGGGACCGTCTTGTAGTTCTGCGAGTAGATGGTCTGCACCGCGACCATCAGCTCGAAGTACCCGATCGCCACGACCAGCGACGTCGTCTTGAGCATGGAGATCGTCTCGTTGCCGGTCGGCGGGATGATCACCCGCATCGCCTGCGGCAGGATGATCCGCCGCAGCGTCTTCGTCCGGCTCATGCCCAGCGCGCTCGCCGCTTCCAGCTGGCCCGAGTCGACCGACTGGATGCCACCCCGCACGATCTCCGCCATGTACGCGGCTTCGTTGAGCCCGAGGCCGAGCAGCGACGCGGTGAACTGCGTGATCAGCTGGTTGGTGTCCCAGCTGACGAACTCCGGCCCGAACGGGATGCCCAGGCCGAGGCGCGGGTAGGCCAGCGCCAGGAAGTTCCAGATCACCAGCTGCGTGATCAGCGGCGTGCCGCGGAACAGCCAGATGTAGATGCCCGCCGCGCCCGAGGTCAGCGGGTTCGGGGACAGCCGCATCACGGCCAGCAGGATGCCGCCGACGATCCCGATCAGCATCGAGATCACGGTCAGGATCAGGGTGTTCTGCAGGCCGCGCAGCACCCGGTCGTCGAACAGGTAGTCGCCGACGACCGGCCACTGCAGGGCGTCGTTCGTGATCACGCTGCGGACCACGATGAACGCGACGAAGAGGATGACCACCCCGGCCACCCAGCGCCCGTAGTGGCGCACCGGGACGGCCTTGATGGGCTCGGCTTCGATCGGCGCCTCGTCGGGAGGCGCTTCGGAGGAACTCACGAACTACGTCCTATCTCAGGAAGCCGGGTTGATCTCCGACTTGGTGACCGCGCCCGCGGCGTTGAGGCCCCACTTGTCCAGGATCTTCTTGTACGCGCCGCTGTCGATCAGCTTCTGGATCGCGCCCTGGACGGCCTTGCCGAAGTCACCGCTGTTCTTGGGCAGCACGATGCCGTACGGCGCCGTGTCGTACGGCGTGCCGACCGACTCGAGCTGGCCGTTGGTCTGCTTGACCGCGTAGTCGATGACCGGGGAGTCGGCCAGCTCGCCCTGGACGCGCTTGGCGGTGAGGGCCAGGTTGACGTCGGTCTGGGCCTGCAGCTGCGTCACCTCGATGGCGGGCTTGCCGGCGCCGGTGCAGGCGGCGTTCTTCTTGTCCAGGTCCTCGACCTGCGTGGTGCCCTTCTGGACGGCGACCTTCTTGCCGCACAGGTCGTCGACCTTCAGGCCGTCCGGGTTGCCCTTCAGCACGGCCAGCGAGGTGCCCGCGCTGTAGTAGGAGATCATGTCGACCGACTGCAGGCGCTCGGCGTTGATGCTGAACGACGACATCGCCAGCTCGTACTTCTTGGCGCCGATGCCGGGGATGATGCCGTCGAAGGCAGCGTTCTGGAAGTCCATCTGGACGCCGAGCACCTGGCCGATGGCGGTGCCGAGGTCGACGTCGAAGCCGGCCGGCTTGCCGCCGTCGACGAACTCGTTCGGCGGGTAGCTCTGGTCCTGTCCGACCACGATCTTGCCGTCGGACTTCACGTCGGCGGGCACCATGGCGGCCAGCGCGTCGTCCTTGGCGACCGCGCCCACGTCACCCGATCCGGTGCCCGGGGCAGCGGAGCTGCTGGAGCCGACGTTGCCCGCGCCGCTCCCTCCCGCGCCGCACGCCACGGTCAAGCCGACCAGGGCGAACGCAGGCAGCAGGGCGATCGCCTTGAGCTGGGTTCCTCGGGCCACGTCGTCACTCCTCGTAGTTCTCAGGTTCTGAGAGCACGCATATTGCCACTCATCCATACCAAAGCACAGCACCGTGAAGTTACAGCGATGTTTAGAGGAGCGCGCGAGTGTCGCGTCGGGAGCGCACGGTGAGCGAGGATGTCGACCATGAACGCGACCCCGCCCCGGCTGCCCCCGTCCGGTCGACGCGCGAGGAAGGCGACGACCAGCCGGATCACCCGGCCGGGGGCCCGGTTCGACGGCTACCTCTCGCCGGAGCGGCCGCACGCGGGCGCCTACGACGAGATGTTCGCCGCCGACGGCACGGTCCGCGGCCCGTACCGCGCGCTGTACGAGTCGATCGCGGCGCTCGACGCGCACGACCTGAACTCGCGGTCGCTCGCGCTGGACCGGGCGATGGTCGACCAGGGCATCACGTTCTCGCTGTCCGGGCAGGAGCGGCCGTTCCCGCTGGACCTGGTGCCGCGGGTGATCCAGGCGGCCGAGTGGACGAAGCTCGAACGCGGTGTCGCCCAGCGCGTCCGCGCCCTGGAGGCGTTCCTCGCCGACGTCTACGGCGACCGGCAGATCCTGCGCGACGGCGTGCTGCCGCGGCGGCTGATCACCTCGTGCGAGCACTTCCAGCGGGAGGCGTTCGGCATCAACCCGCCGAACGGCGTGCGCATCCACGTGTCCGGAGTGGACCTCGTGCGTGACGAAGAGGGCACGTTCCGCGTCCTGGAGGACAACCTGCGCAACCCGTCCGGGGTGTCGTACGTGATGGAGAACCGGCGCACGATGGCGCGGGTCTTCCCGGACCTGTTCGCGCAGCACCGCGTGCGACCGGTCGGCGACTACGCGTCGCACCTGCTGCGGGCGCTGCGCGCGGCGGCCGCGGCGAACGTCGCCGACCCGACCGTCGTCGTGCTCACCCCGGGCGTCTACAACTCGGCGTACTTCGAGCACTCGCTGCTGGCCCGCCTGATGGGCGTCGAGCTGGTCGAGGGCCGGGACATGTTCTGCCGCGACAACGTCGTCTACCTGCGGACCACCGAGGGTGAACGCCAGGTCGACGTCATCTACCGGCGGATCGACGACGAGTTCCTCGATCCGGTGCACTACCGGCCGGACTCCGTGCTCGGCGTGGCCGGCGTGCTGAACGCGGCCCGGGCGGGCAACGTCGTGGTCGCGAACGCCATCGGCAACGGCGTCGGCGACGACAAGCTCGTCTACACCTACGTGCCGGAGATGGTGAAGTACTACCTGAACGAGAAGCCGCTGCTGCCCAATGTGGACACCTTCCGGTGCTGGCTGCCGGACGAGTTCGACCACGTCATGGCCCACCTCGACGAGCTGGTCGTGAAGCCGGTCGAGGGCTCGGGCGGCTACGGGATCGTGTTCGGGCCGGAGGCGACACCGGCGGAGCTGGCGACGCTGCGGCGCAAGGTGCGCGCGAACCGGCGCGGCTGGATCGCGCAGCCGGTGGTCCAGCTCTCGACCGTCCCCGCGAAGGTGGAGGACCGGCTGGCGCCGCGGCACGTCGACCTGCGGCCGTTCGCCGTCAACGACGGCAAGGACATCTTCGTGCTGCCCGGCGGGCTGACCCGGGTGGCGCTGCCGGAGGGCAGCCTCGTCGTCAACTCCTCGCAGGGCGGCGGCTCGAAGGACACCTGGGTGCTGGCGTCCCGGGCGTCGACCGCCGAGCGCGAGCTGGAACAGCCGGCACTCGGCGTGATGTCCACTGTGGACGGCCTGGTCGCCGAGCAGGGGCCCGAGCTGTCGACGTCCCAGCAACAGCAGCAGCAACAGCAGAGCTAGGGAGGTTCGAATGCTGGCACGCAACGCGGAATCGCTGTACTGGATCGGCCGGTACGTCGAACGCGCCGACGACACCTCCCGCATCCTCAACGTCTCGGTCCACCAGCTGCTGGAAGACGCGACCGTCGACCCCGACCACGCCAGCCGGCAGCTGCTGGCCGTGCTGGGCATCGACCCGGCCGGCACGCAGGACCTCGACGTGTGGAAGCTGACCGAGCTGGTGGCGTACGGGAAGGACAACCCGGCGTCGATCGTCGGCTCGATCAACTCCGCGCGCGAGAACACGCGCGGCGCCCGCGAAGTCGTCTCGACCGAGCTGTGGGAATGCCTGAACGCGACGTGGAACGCGGTGCCCGACCGGCAGCGCTACGCCCGCCGCGCCGGCCCGCACGCGTTCCTGTCGTTCGTCGAGGAGCGCGCGGCGATGTTCGCCGGGCTCGCGGACTCGACGATGAGCCGCGACGACGGCTGGCTGTTCATGGTGCTCGGCCGCTCGATCGAACGCGCCGACATGGTCGTGCGGCTGCTGCTCTCGCGGGTCGCGGACCGCGCGTCCTCACCGGGCTGGATCACCGTGCTGCGCTCGGCCGGCGCCCAGGACACCTACCTGCGGACGTACCGGGGCGCGTTGGACGCCGGCCGCGTGGTGCAGTTCCTGTTGCGCGACACGCTGTTCCCGCGCTCGGTGTTCCACGCGCTGCGGCAGGCCGAGGAGTGCCTGCAGCGGCTCGACCCCGGCGGCGGCGCGCGCAGCAACGAGAAGTCCGAGGCGCTGCGCGAGCTCGGCCGGGCCCGCAGCGAGCTCGAGTTCCTCCGCCCGTCGGAGCTGCTCACCGACCTGCCGCGGCGGCTCGGCGCGCTGCAGACGTCGATCAAGGAGATCGGGGAAGCGGTCTCGATGCAGTACTTCAGCACGTCGCCGTGGGTGGCGTGGAGTGGCGCGGAGGTTTCGCTGTGACGTGGCAGCTGCGGGTGGCGCACCGGACCGGGTACCGGTACGCGACACCGGCGACGCAGTCCTACAACGAGGCCCGGCTGACCCCGCGCTCGGACCGCCGCCAGACGACGGTCGCGACGCGCATCGAGACGACCCCGGCCACCCGCGCCTACCGGTACACCGACTACTGGGGCACGGTCGTGACGTCGTTCGACCTCCACGCGCCGCACACGGAGTTCACCGTGCTGGCGACGTCGGTGGTCGAGACGGCGGACGAGGCCGAGCCGATCCGCACGGCGTCGTGGAAGGACCTGCGGTCGGAGACGGTGATCGACCACCGCACCGAGTACCTGACCCCGACCGACTACACCCCGCACGACACGACGCTGGCGCGCGAGGCCCGCGCCCTGCGCACCGGCCTGGACCCGGCGGACGCGGTCCTGGCCGTGTGCGAGTGGGTGAACCAGCAGCTCAAGTACCAGCCGGGCACGACCGGCGTCCACTCGACGGCGACGGACGCCTGGCAGGCGCGTGAAGGCGTGTGCCAGGACTTCGCGCACGTGACGCTGGTGATGCTGCGCGCGATCGGCGTCCCGGCGCGGTACGTGTCGGGGTACCTGCACACCAAGCCGGACGCGAAGCTCGGCGAGGTCGTCGAAGGCGAGTCCCACGCCTGGGTCGACGTCTGGACCGGCGGCTGGTGGGCTTACGACCCGACGAACGCGATCCCGGTCGGGCCGCGGCACGTGTGGGTGGCGATGGGCCGGGACTACGCGGACGTGGCGCCGCTGAAGGGGATCTTCACCGGTGGCGGGCAGTCCACATTGGACGTCTCGGTGCACCTGACCCGGCTGGCCTAGAGCAGGAAGGTGCCGCCCGCGGCCTCGGCCAGCCCGGCGCCGAACGCCGCCCCCGGCGTGTACGCGCCCGGCTTGCCTTCGCCGCGGGCGAGCCGGACCGCGGTTTCGGCCACGACCGCCGCGGTGAAGTCCATGGCCTCGCCCGCGCACAGCCAGCCTTCGCGCGTGGTGCCGTCGGGCCAGGTCACGACGGCGTGGCCCCACGAATGCGTGCGCGGGCGTGGCGCGGGCTTCGTGCGGACCGCGGCGAGCCGCCGGACGGCGAACCGGCGCACGACCGGGATCGCCACCAGCCGGCCGAGCAGGGGCACCAGTGCCCGGACCAGCGGCGAGACCGGCGCGAGTCCGGAGTAGACGGTGACGTCCGGCGTGCCGCTCGCGCGCCGGGCGGCGAGCAGCTCGCCCGAGGAAGCACCCGCCGCCGTCACCGATTCGCCGTCCGGCAGGGCGATGGTTCTCGGGGCCGCGCCGGGCTCGGCCGAGACGAGGGCGTCGACGATGCTGGCGGCCAGCGAGACCCCGACGGCGCCTTCTTCGACGGCGACGGACGCCAGCGCGTCGACCCGCACGGTGGCCGGCGTCGGCCGTCCTTCGCACAGCTTCACCACGACGGCCTCGGTGGCCAGGACGCCGAAGCCGACCCCGGTCAGGAACGTGCTGCCGCCGGCCTGGGCCTCTTCGTGCAGGTCGAGCAGCCGCGGGATGGCGACGAGGTCCGCGGCCAGGTCGAGGTAGTGGCCCCCGGGCAGGCCCGCGCGGGCGATCGCCGGGGCCGTCGCCGCGTACTCGCCGATCGTGTTGATGACGACCGCCGGCCGCTGCCGCCGGATTTCGGCCGCGATGGCGTCGGCACCGTCGGCGACGACGTACTTCGAGCCGGTCGCCGCCAGCCGGTCCCGGGTGCGGCCCACCAGCACGACCGGTACGTCCCGGCGCTCGAGTTCGGCGGTGACGGCCCGGCCGGTGCGGCCCAGGGCGCCGAGTACCCAGATCTCCATGGCTTCCTCCAGTGACGTCTCAGTGTGTCATCACCGAGGCTAGCATGTGATGACACACTGAGACGTCAGTTAGGGTGTGCCGTGGCCAGATGGGATCCCGGGACCGCGGACCGGCTGCGGAAAGCCGCGCTGGAGCTGTACGCCGAGCACGGGTACGACGCCGTGACGATCACGCAGATCGCCGAGCGCGCGGGGATCACGCGCCGCACGTACTTCCGCTACTTCCCCGACAAGCGCGAAGTCCTCTTCGCAGGCGCGGAGCAGCTACCGCCCGCGGTCGCCGAAGCCGTGCTCGCCGCCTCGGAAGGCGAGTCGCCGTTGCGCACGGCACTCGCCGCGCTGGCCGAGGTCGGCACGCAGGTGACGCAGCTCGTCGACCCGTCGCCCGAACGCCGGGCGGTCATCGCGGCCACGCCCGAGCTCCGCGAACGCGAGCGGAGCAAGGGCGCGGCGATCACGACAGCGATCCGAGACGCGCTCGGGCAGCGGGGAACACCGCCCGAGCTGGCGAAACCGGCGGCGCACGTCGCGGCGATCATCTTCGGCGACGCGTTCGACCGCTGGATCGACGCCGACGGCGCAGAGAGCTTCCCGGTCCACCTCGACGCGGCCGCCGCGGCGTTCCGGGAAGCCTGCCGCTAGCCGCGGGCGTGCGCGTCCAGGATGTGCGCGACGGCCTCGGTGACCTGCTGCGCGTAGTCCAGGTGCAGCCACTCGTCCGGCACGTGGATGTTCGAGTCGGCCCCGCACGCGCCGGTGACCAGGAACTGCGCCTCCGGGTACTTCCGCGAGAGCAGGCCCATGAACGGGATCGAGCCACCCATGCCGGTGGCGCGGTGGGGGCGGCCGAACACCTCGTCGCTGACCGTGCGCAGGGCCGTCGTCAGCCACGGCGACTCGGTCGGTGCGTTCCAGCCGTTCTCCGCCTGCGGCGAGTCGAGGGTCACCTTCGCGCCGTACGGGACGTCGGTGGTCAGGACGCGCTTCACGGCTTCGAGCGCCTTCTCGGCGTCGGCCGTCGGCGGGAGGCGGAAGCTCAACGTCAACGTTGTGCTCTCGCGCAGGACGTTGCCGGCGTCGGCGGGCTTCGGGAAGCCGTCGGCACCGATCACCGACAGCGTCGGGCGCCACGCGTTGTTGAGCATCAGCTCCAGCGCGTCTTCGGTGATCACGCGGCCGCCTTCGACCAGCGGGAACGCCTTCGACAACGCCTCCGGGAAGTCCTGCGAAACGGCCTTGAGCTCCGACAGCCGGTTCGCCGGGACCTCGACCTTGAGCTCGTCCAGCAGCAGCTCGCCGGTCTCGCTGTCCTCGAGGCGCTCGACCAGGTGCCGCAGGATCCGGAACGAGCTCGCGACGACGCCGGAAGCGACGCCGGAGTGCTGCGCCGAGCCCAGCAGCTGCACGGTGACGTCCAGGTGCAGCATCCCGCGCAGGCTGGTGACCAGCCACAACCGCTCGTAGTCGCTGCCGCCGGCGTCGAGGCAGACCACCAGCGAGACGTCACCGATGCGGCCGGCCAGGTGCTCGACGTAGGCGGGCAGGTCGGGGCTGCCGGACTCCTCGCCGGTCTCCAGCAGCAGCACGATCCGGGCGTGCTCGCCGCCGGCCGCGTGCACGGCTTCGATCGCCGTTGTCGCCGCGTAGCCGGAGTAGCCGTCGTCGACCGACCCGCGGCCGTACAGCCGGCCGTCGCGGATCACCGGGGTCCACGGGTCGAGGCCCTCGGACCAGCCGCCCACCGGGGGCTGCTTGTCGAGGTGGCCGTACATCAGGACGGTGCCCTTGTCCGCCGCGCCCGGGGTCGCCGGGACGTCGACGAGCAGCAGGGGGGTCCGGTCTTCGAGCCGGACGACCTCGAGGGTGGCGCCGGGCAGGTCACGCCCGGCGATCCACTCGCGGACGTGCTCGACGGCGGCGGCCAGGTGCCCGCTCTTCGCCCACTCGGCGTCGAAGGCCGGGGACAAGGCGGGGATCGCCACCAGCCCGGACAGGCTCGGGATGACGTCGTTGGTCCACGACGACACGACGGATTCACGCACGGATTTCTGCTCCACACCGCCATCGTGCCACGGGGGTACGACAGTGCCGCACATCACAGCTCCGCCTCACGCCTCGTGAGTGGTAAGGCGGGTTAGAACGCGCCTTACCACTCACGAGCCTGGTGAGCGCTGGCGGTGATCCCCAACTCTCGTAGTTCCGACGCTCGGGCTTCCTAGCGTTTCCCCTGTTCAGCACGGGTTTCTCAGCAACAAATCAGCAACCGCGTCTCACCACGACGACGACCTTCGTGCCAGGATGTCCGCGTGAACCGTCAACGCCGACGGTGACTGAGCGCTTCGGACCCGACGCGCTGGTCCCCGCCGGTGCAGTCGCTGTGGTCGCCACAAGCGGCCGCCAGAGGCACCGACACCGAGGAGTACTGCGCATGCCGTCCGAACAGTGGACGCACCCGGAGCCCGGCGACGGGCCGGCCGCGGTAGCGGCCCAGCCGTCCCCCGAGCAGGTGATCGCCGGGTTGCGAGCGACGAGCGAAGGTGGCGCTGAGCTGACTCAGCTGCTCACCCCCGAAGGCGAACGGGTTCCGTCGCCCCAGTTCGACAAGTACGTCGACGACATCGACGCCGAAGCGCTCCGCGGCCTCTACCGCGACATGGTGCTGGTCCGGCGGGCCGACCGCGAAGCGAACGCCATGCAGCGCCAGGGCCAGCTGGGCATCTGGGTCCCGCTGCTCGGCCAGGAGGCCGCGCAGATCGGCTCCGGCCGGGCCCTCAAGACCGGCGACATGGCATTCCCCAGCTACCGCGAGCACGGCGTCGCGTACACGCGCGGCGTCGACATGAAGGACCTGCTGGGCATCTTCCGCTGCACCGACCACAGCGGCTGGGACTACCAGGGCACCGGCTTCCACCCGTACACCATCGTGATCGGCAACCAGGTGCTCAACGCCGCCGGTTACGCGATGGGCCAGAAGTTCGAGGGCAAGGTCGGCGACGACGACGGCGAAGCGACCATCTGCTACTTCGGTGACGGAGCGACTTCGCAGGGCGATGTCCACGAAGGGTTCGTCTGGGCCGCCGTCTACGACGCGCCGCTGGTGTTCTTCTGCCAGAACAACCAGTGGGCGATCTCCGAGCCGACCGAGCGCCAGTCGCGCCTGCCGCTGTACCAGCGCGCCCGCGGCTACGGCTTCCCCGGCATCCGCGTCGACGGCAACGACGTCCTGGCCTGCCTCGCGGTGTCCCGCTGGGCGCTCGACGAGTGCCGGCACGGCAACGGACCGGTCCTGATCGAGGCGTTCACCTACCGGATGGACGCGCACACGACGACCGACGACCCCACCCGCTACCGGCTCTCCGACGAGCTGGAGGAGTGGAAGCTCAAGGACCCGATCGAGCGCGTCCGGGCGTTCCTGGCCCGCAACGGCGGCGCCGACCACGACTTCTTCGACCAGGTCCAGGCCGAGGCCGACGCCTTCGCCGCCGACCTGCGCGAGTACACGTTCAACATGCCGGAACCCCCGCCGGAGCGGATCTTCAGCAACGTCTACGCCGAGGGCAACCCGGTGCTGGACGCGCAGCGCGAAGAGTTCCTGTCCTACCTCGACGGCTTCGTATCGGCGGGTGAGCACTGATGACCGACCTCCAGAAACTCACCATCGGCAAGGCCCTCAACCAGGGCCTGCGGCGCGCGATGGAAGAGGACCCCAAGGTCCTGATCATGGGCGAGGACGTCGGCAAGCTCGGCGGCGTCTTCCGGATCACCGACGGCCTGCAGAAGGACTTCGGCGAGCAGCGCGTGCTGGACACGCCGCTGGCGGAGTCCGGCATCATCGGCACCGCGGTCGGCCTGGCCGTGCGCGGCTTCCGGCCGGTGTGCGAGATCCAGTTCGAGGGCTTCATCTTCCCCGGCTTCGACCAGATCTCCTCGCAGCTGGCGAAGTTGCACTACCGGACGCAGGGCAAGATCAAGATGCCGGTCGTGATCCGGGTGCCGTTCGGCGGCGGGATCGGTGCGGTCGAGCACCACTCGGAGTCGCCGGAGTCGCTGTTCGCGCACATCCCGGGCCTCAAGGTCGTGTCGATTTCGAACGCCGTCGACGCCTACTGGGGCATCCAGCAGGCGATCAAGTCCGACGACCCGGTGCTGTTCTTCGAGCCGAAGCGGCTGTACCACTCGGGTGCGCTGCGCGCGGAGATCGACGTGGCCGGAACCCCGGTCCCGTGCTTCTCGTCGCAGGTCGTGCGCGAAGGCACGACGGCGACCGTGGTCGCGTACGGCCCGTCGGTGAAGGTCGCCCTCGACGCGGCCGCCGCGGCCGAGGACGAAGGCAAGTCCCTCGAGGTCATCGACCTGCGCACGCTCTCGCCGCTGGACCTCGGCCCGGTGTTCGAGTCGGTGCGCAAGACCGGACGGCTGATCGCGCTCTCGGAGGCGCCGTCGGAGTCGTCGCTGACGTCGGAGATCGCCGCGCGCGTCCAGCAGGAGTGCTTCTACTCGCTGGAAGCGCCCGTCCTCCGGGTGACCGGGTTCGACACGCCGTACCCGCCGGCCAAGCTCGAGGAGCACTACCTCCCCGACCTGGACCGGGTGCTGCACGCCGTCGACCGCTCGCTCGCCTGGTAAGGGGGATATCCGCGCAATGCCCACGTACAAACAGTTTCCCCTGGCCGACACGGCGGAGGGGCTGACCGAAGCCGACATCCTGTCCTGGCACGTGAAGCCGGGCGACACCGTGACGGTGAACCAGATCGTGGTCGAGATCGAGACCGCGAAGGCCGCCGTGGAGCTGCCGATCCCGTGGGCCGGGGTCGTCACGGAGCTGCACGTCGAGCCGGGTCAGACGGTGGAGGTCGGGACGCCGATCCTGACCATCGACGTCGACCCGGGTGGCGCTGCCGCACCCGCGCCTGCCGCTGCTGCTCCTGCTTCGGCTCCGGCCGAGGAAGAGGAGATGAAGCCGCTGGTCGGCTACGGCTCGAAGGCCGTCGTCACGCAGCGGCGGGCCCGGAAGGGTGCTGCTCCGGCGGCTCCCGCTGCCGCTGCCGCCGTCGCTGCTCCTCCGGCGCCCGTGCCTGCTCCGGCTCCGGTTGCTCCGCGCGGTGGGTACGTCCCGCTGGCAAAGCCGCCGGTGCGGAAGCTCGCGAAGGACCTCGGCGTCGACCTGCACGCGCTCACCGGGACCGCGTCCGGTGGCGTGATCACCCGCGAGGACGTGGAACGGGCCGCCAACGGAGCTCCGGTCGTCGCGCCCGTTGTGGCAGACAGCGGCTCCCGCGAGCGGCGCGTGCCGATCAAGGGCGTCCGCAAGATGACGGCGGCCGCGATGGTGCAGAGCGCGTACACCGCTCCGCACGTCACGGAGTTCCTGACCATCGACGTCACGCCGATGATGGAGTTCCGCGAGAAGCTGAAGAAGTCGCGCGAGTTCGCCGGGGTCAAGGTCACGCCGCTGACGTTCGCGGCGAAGGCCGTGTGCCTGGCGGCGAAGCGCACGCCGGATATCAACGCGGTGTGGGACGAGGCCGCGCAGGAGATCGTCTTCAAGGACTACGTGCACCTCGGGATCGCCGCGGCCACCCCGCGCGGCCTGATCGTGCCCAAGGTCCGGGACGCCGACGCGATGTCGCTGAAGGAGCTGGCTGTCGCGTTGACGCAGCTCACGGACGTGGCTCGCGAGGGCAAGACGTCCCCGGCGGACATGGCGAACGGCACGATCACGATCACCAACGTCGGCGTCTTCGGCGTCGACACGGGTACGCCGATCATCAACCCCGGCGAGTCCGCGATCCTGTGCCTCGGCGCGATCAAGGACCAGCCGTGGGTCGTGGACGGCGAGATCAAGGTCCGGAAGGTGCTCCAGCTGTCGCTGAGCTTCGACCACCGCGTGGTCGACGGCCAGCAGGGTTCGGAGTTCCTCGCCGACGTCGGCGCTCTCCTGGCCGACCCGGCGATGGCCATGACGTACTGAGTTTCCGCAGGTGAGGGCCGTCTTCGGGCGGCCCTCACGTTTTCTCATTTGACGGAGTGAGCGCTCACTCCGCACACTGGTGGCATGACACCAGCACCCGAGACCCGGCGCAGAGCGCCGAGCATGAGCGCCGAAGACCGGCGCGCCATGATCGTGCACGCGGTGCTGCCGCTCCTGATGGAGCACGGCACCAACGTGACCACCAGCCAGATCGCCCGCGCCGCCGGCATCGGCGAGGGCACCATCTTCCGCGCGTTCAAGGACAAGGACGAGCTCTTCGACGCCTGCACCGCGGAGGCGCTGCGGCCCGACCACGCCCTCGACG
Organism: Amycolatopsis sp. NPDC004625; assembly: GCF_040609695.1. Lineage (NCBI taxonomy): Bacteria > Bacillati > Actinomycetota > Actinomycetes > Pseudonocardiales > Pseudonocardiaceae > Amycolatopsis > Amycolatopsis sp. NPDC004625. Next base: position 219,946 of record NZ_JBEXKX010000006.1, on the reverse strand, counting down.
CGATCGCCGACATCCCCCAGGACCAGCCCCTGGCCGACCGGCTCGTCGAGGCCGCCGAAGCGCTCGGCGCCCACCTCGAGCGGATGGGGGCGCTGATGGGCGCCCTGCACGCGTCGGGACGGCACAAGCTGCGTGACCCCGAGCAGCGGCTGAAGGAGCGCCGCGGCTCCTGGAAGAGCGGCCGCCGCGAGTCGATGACCGCCATGCGCGGGGCGATCGTCGACCTGTTCACCCCCGAGAAGGACCGGCTGCGGCTGCCGCCCGAGCAGCTCGCAGCGTTGTTCCTGGCCCTGCTCTTCGGCGGCCGCCCGATGGCCGCGGACGGCGACGCGCCCACCACGCGCCAGGTGGTCGACGTCTTCCTGCACGGCGCCGTGGAGGCCCCGTGATCCCGGGCGGTGGGGGCGGCATGGAGTTCATGCTGGCGCGGCGAGGAAGACGGCGGCACGCCGTGACGGTGCCGGAGAGCGGGCTCACCGGGCCCGTCGACATCCCGGAACCTAAGCAGGAGGACCAGCCGAAGGACCTGCGGTCGCGGCTGTCGCGCGCGAAGACGTCCATCGCGGGCACGGTCCGCGGCCTGCCGAAGGTCGTGAAGCTGACCTGGCAGGCGAGCCCGGTCCTGACGATCCTGTTGGCGCTGATCACGCTGTTGTCGGGGCTGCTGCCCACCGTGACCGCGTACGTCGCGAAGCTGCTGCTGGACGCCGTCGTCGCGGCGATCCAGCACCGCGGCACGACGGCCGACATCGTGAACGTGGCCTTGTTCCAGTTCGGCGTGCTCGCGGCGACGGCGATCAGCAGCGCGATGACGTCGATCGCGCAGTCGCTGCTGCAGGAACGCATGACGCTGACCATCCGCCACCAGGTGATGGCGCACGCGAGCGAACTGCACCTGGCGTACTTCGAGGGATCGGCGTCCTACGACATGCTGCGCCAGGCCGCGCAGGAGGCGCCGACGCGGCCGCTGTCGATGATGAACTCCGCGCTGGGGCTGGTGCGGACGCTGATCACGTTCGGCAGCATGATCGCGCTGCTCGTCTCGATCAGCCCGCTGCTGGCCCTGGTCGCGCTCGTGGCGCCGATCCCGGCGTTCATCTCGCAGTCCAAGTACGGCTCGCGCGCGTTCTGGCTGACGTTCCTGATGTCGCCGATCAAGCGGCGGATGGACTACCTGTCGTCGCTGGTCACGACGGACACGTACGCGAAGGAGACGAAGCTGTTCGGGCTCGGCCCGTACTTCGTCGACCGGTTCCGCCGGCTGGGTCTCGTGTCGTACGAGCGCCAGCGGAAGCTGACGATCAACCGCAACGTCAGCTCGACGGCCTGGGGGCTGCTGAGCACGCTCGCGGGCTCGGCGATCGCCCTGTACATCGCCCTGGAGGCGGTCGGCGGGCGGCTCACGCTGGGCGACCTGGCGCTGTACACGGCCGCGGCGACGTCCGTGCAGGCGTCGGTGTCCGGGCTGTTCACGGCGTTTTCCGGGATGTACGAGAACAATCTGTACCTCGACACGCTGTACCGCTTCCTGGACACGAAGCCGGAGATCACGGCGCCGGCCGCGCCGCGCCCGATGCCGTCCACTGTGGAGGGTCACATCGAGTTCGACTCGGTGACGTTCGCGTACCCGGGCGCGGAGGAGCCGGCGCTGGAGGACGTCAGCTTCGAGATCCGCCCGGGCGAAACGGTGGCGGTGGTGGGCCGCAACGGCGCGGGCAAGTCGACGCTGTTCAAACTCCTCTGCCGGTTGTACGACCCGACGTCCGGCCGGATCCTGCTGGACGGTGTCGACATCCGCGAGTACGACCCCGACGAGCTGCGCACGCGGATCAGCGCGATGTTCCAGGACTACGTGACGTACCAGGGAACGGCGGCGGAGAACATCGGCCTGGGCGACCTTTCCCGCCTGGAAGACCGTCCCCACATCGAGGATTCGGCCCGCCGGGCGGGAGCGGACGAGCGCATCGAGCGGCTGCCGTCGGGCTACGACAGCCCGCTGGGGCGGTGGTTCGACCAGGGTGTTTCGTTGTCCGGCGGGGAGTGGCAGAAGATCGCGCTGGCGCGGGCGTTCCAGCGCGAGGCACCCCTTTTGATCTTGGACGAGCCGACGTCGGCGCTGGACGCGCAGGCCGAGCACGATTTGTTCTCGCGGTTGCGTTCGCTGTCCGAGGGCCGGACCACGTTGTACATCTCGCACCGGTTCTCGACGGTGCGGCAGGCGGAGCGGATCCTGCTGCTGGACCACGGGAAGGTGGCGGAGTACGGGACGCACGAGGAGCTGATGGCGGCGAAGGCGGGGTACGCGGAGTTGTTCACGCTGCAGGCGCAGGCGTACCTGGACGAGGTGCCGAGCTAGGGGATGAGCACGACCTTGCCGACCCCTTCGCGGCTCTCGACGCGCACGTGCGCCGCGGCGGCGTCGGCGAGGGGGTAGGTGCGGTCGATGACGGGGGTGAGCGTGCCGTCCGCGACGAGGCCGAGCGCCTCGGCGCGGCCGGCCGCAACCCGCTTGCCGTAGGCGTCCGGCCCGCCGAAACCGATCAGGGTCAGGCCGCGCGCGATCAGGCCGGTGACGGGGTAGACCGGGAATTCGCCGCTGAGCGAGCCGTAGGCGAGGATCCGGCCGTACGGCGCGAGTTTCGCGGTGAGCTCGGCCGCGCGCGGGCCTCCGATCGATTCGAAGACGACGTCGATGCCGTGGGGCACCCGCTGCCGCCAGTCCGGGTCGCGGTGATCGATGTCGGCCTCGTCGTTCCCGGCGGTGGTGACGACCCGGGCGCCTTGTCGCTCGGCCAGCCGGACCAGATACCCGCCGATGGCCCCGGACGCGGCCTCGACCAGCACGGTTTCACCGGCTTTGACATCCGCGGCGGCCATCAGACCGAGCGCCACGGAGGCCGGAACGGCCGCGGCGACGGCCACCTCGGGCGTGAGCTCGTCGGGCACGAGCGTGTAGTGGCTCGCGGCGACGACCTCGGCGTACGCCCCGCCGGTGTAGGACATGGTGACGACCCTTTTGCCTCTGATGTCGAGGTCGTCGGCGTCGAGCACGATCCCGGCGGCCTCGTGCCCGAAGACGCCCGGCGGACCGGCCGGGATCAGCCCGGACCGCAGCTGGGTCTCGTAGAACGGCACCCCGACGGCCTCGGTCCGGACCAGCACTTCGCCGGGTCCCCGCGTCGGTTCGGGCCGGTCCTCGACCCGGAGCACGTCCGGACCACCCGTGCCGTGCTGCACCACTGCGCGCATCGTTTCCCCTAACTGGACCATCGGTCAACTTATGCTGGCCTACTATATGGACCGACGGTCAAGTTGTCGAGGGAGTCTGTATGGAGCGCGCCGACGCGGCCCGGAACCGCCGCGCGATCCTGCGCGCGGCGGAGGAGCTGCTGGCGTCCCACGAGGTGTCCGAGGTGTCGATGGATCGCGTGGCGGCAGCGGCCGGCGTCGGCAAGGGAACGGTGTTCCACCGCTTCGGCAACCGCGAGGGGCTGATGCGGGCGCTGGTGGAGTCGCGGGTCGAGTCACTGTCCACGGCGATTTCGTCGGGGCCGCCGCCCTTGGGCCCGGGCGCACCCCCGGCCGCGCGCTTGACGGCGTTCTTCGACGCGGTGGTGGAGCTGGCCACCCGGAACGTCAAGGTGCTGGCGGCGTTCGAGCAGGCGTCGACGGACCGGTTGAGCAGCCCGATCTACGTGGCCTGGCACGCGCACGTGACGGGGCTGATCGCTTCGGCGTCACCGGCGCTGGATGCCTCGTTGGTGGCGCACCTGCTGCTGGGATCGCTGCACAGCGACCTGATGGTGCGGTTTTTGCGCACCGGCGAAACGGACCGCCTGGCGGCGGCGCTGCGGTCGATGGTTTCGACGTTGCTGCGCTGAGTACCCGGGAGCAAAACGGACAGGTCGTTCGTTGTACGGGTATGGCTGTCGCGTTCCTGATCTACGTCTTCGCCGAAATCGCCGCGATCTGGGCGGTGGGCTCGGCCGTCGGCGTCCTCGGCACGCTGGGCCTCCTGCTGGCGGGCGCGATCCTGGGGTCCTGGCTGGCCCGCCGCGAGGGCGCCAAAGCGATGAGGGCGTTCACCTCAGCGGCCCGCTCGGGCCGTCCGGCGGAGAAGGAACTGACCGACGGAATGCTGGTCGGCCTGGGTGGGGTGCTGATCCTGGTCCCCGGGTTCGTCAGCGACGTGCTGGGGTTGCTGCTGATCCTGCCGCCATCGCGCGCGCTGGCTCGGCGGTGGTGGTTGCGGCGGATGGAGAAGCGAGCGGTGCGGTTCGCCAACCGCCGTCGGGGGCCGGTGATGGTGGTGGACAGCGAAGTGGTCGGTGAACAGCCACGCCGCGACCAGCCGACGGTGATCGAGGGGCGGGTCATCGAGGGCTGAGCCGGGAATGCACCTCCCGGTGGTAAGCCAAGTACTCGTCTTCGATCCCATGGCCTGGCAGCTCTCGCAACCGGCCAGCTGGAGCGCCCTCGCGCAGCACCGTGCGATCCGGCGCGATCACCACCGCGCCGCGGTCGAACTGCACGTGGCAGTTGGGGCACAGGCAGAGCACGTTGGACGTGAAGTCGGGGCCACGGTGCAAGCCGCCGAGAGCCTTGATGTGCGCGCCCTCTGAATAGCCCTGGCCATCCCCGAGGGACAACCGGGTGTCACACAGTTGACACGTGTGGTCGTAGAGCTTCTTCACGTCTTCGGCGACCTTCGTCGTCCGGACAATGCGCTGCGTGGTGACGGCCTTACGCCCGGGTTGAGCGTTGCCCGCGGCAGGGCTGGGCTCCGACGGCAGTATGTAGTCCCCGGCAGGGAAGATCACATCAATAGGGCTAGCGACCTTGACCAATTGGAACCGGCACACGAGGTGGCCGCCTTGCCCCGGCACCAAGGCCTCCTCCTGAACTCGGTAGAGCCCTTCGTAGCGGTACCCCTGGTCCGGAGCGTGTGGGGACGCGAGGTCCGCGCCGCGCACAACTCGTACTAGGGCACCGGTCCTCCTGCTCGTCAACAGGGCGGCGTTGCCCGAGCTGGCGAACGTTTGGTCGGCGACCTGCCGGCCGCTGTCGTTCCGCCCGCCATGACCGGTGTAGATGAGTTCGTCCCCGCGATCGTCGTCGTCCGCGTAGCCACCAGACGACACGATCGACTCTGCACCGAGCGCACCGGTTCCGACGATGCCAGCTTGCAGAGCGCGGTGCACACCACTTGCGGCCACTTCGGCTCGACTCGCGAAGGTGGTGCCTTCCGGGCACCCCGCCACCTCACCGTAGACGTGGGCATTGTTCGTCGACTTGCCTCGAACGTCGCGGTAGTAAAAGCCGAGCTTCGCCAAATGAGCGGCGACCGTGCCACTCGGGTCCGTGAAGCCTGACGAACGAGGAGGAGTTCCCAGCGCGGATCCGTGAGCCGAGCGAGCCAGCGCAGCTAGGTCGTACTCCTTGCCTCGATATACGACGACATATCGGGACGCCTCAGCGGACCCATACCTGTCCATGAAGGTATCGCGACCGAGGTCGTCGAACTCCTCGATGGCGTTGAGGACGTGCTCCTGCTGGACGTCGGTCAGACTCATAGATCCACACTAAAGGTGGACACCGACAGTTTGATGTCCCCGACGTGCGACAGCTAGGGAACGCGCCTTCACTGCTCGGCGAAGGCCAAGGTGTCCCGTCGGTAGGCCTGGCGCAGGGCGGCGAGGCGGCGCTCCGGCCAGATGTCGTCTCGCTCGTTCAGGAGCAACTCGCCATCGCGGCGCATGAGCCAGATCGTCTCCATGCCGGAAAGCACCGCGTCGCCAGCGAGCCTGTCCAGCAGGCCGGTGACCACTCGGACCAGGTCGTCCTGTTGCTCAGTAATCCGGTCGTGTTTGTAGAGGCTGAACCCGATTGCCGCAGTCGGGGTGATCCCGAAGTCCGTCACCAATGGTGACCAAGGCGCGGGCCGTCGTTCGTAGGTTCGGACCCACATGCCGCGCGGGGTCACTGCTCCGTCGTGGGATACCTGCTCTGGCGTTATCGAAGCCTCGAAGAGCTTCAACGGGCGGCCGACGTCGAGCAGTGCGCACGCGACTTGCTCCAGCGACGTCGGGGTCGCCATTTCGAAATCGTAAGAGAGAGCCATGAGCGGCTAGTCCACGGTTGGCTTCGGGATGTCGAAGTAGCTCGAGAACCGCACCGCCGGGGCGTACTCGCCCTTCACCTTCACTCGGCCCGTCACGAACATTGCCGCCGCTGCGGCGTTGCCCGTTGCCATCCGGATGAAGTCGTCCACTGACAGCGTGATTGTCGTGTCCGGGGTGCGGGACAGATCGGCCGATGAAACGCACATCTCGTCCTCGATCACCGTCTGGAAGCGGTCGAATCCATCTTCTCCCGAGCCATCCGAGAAACGCCAGGAAACCACGAAATCCACGTGGCGTGCCCGCGACGGTGAGAAATGCTCTGACATCCGGCGGAATATCTCGTCCAAAAACACGGCCCGCAGCTCCGGATGAGTAGCGATCGCCTTCAGCTGCTCACGAGACGCTCGGCGGACCACGTCCACCAGTACGTCCGTCGACAGTGAACTGAGCTCGATGCCCGCCCCCGCCGAACCCAGCATGTGCAATGTCTCCAGGACCTGGATGAACTGCTCGGGTGTCAACCGCGCGATGACGAGCTTCTCCGCGAACGCGTTCACCGCGTGGCCGCCGCGAGGGGGGCGGCGCCATTTTGGTTTCCGGGGCACGGGGACGGACTATACGGGGTGGGGTAGGTCGAAGAAACCGATCAAGCCCGCCGCGAAGGCCAGGTCGCCTTTTACTTTGATTCTTCCCGTGACGAACAACACCGCCGGGGTGGCCTGGTGGGTGATCAGGCGAAAGAAATCGACCGGGGCGATCGTGATCGTTACTCGCGCCGAAGACAGCATCTCGCGGCTGACCGTGCACACGCCGTCCGCGATCGCCGTTTCGTAGCGGTCGTAGCCGCCTTCGCCGATGCCTCCCGACAGGCGCCAGTGGACCACCGCCCGCAGATCGCGCGCTCGGTCGGGGCGGATGTGGGCGCCCATGCGGGCGAAGATCTCGTCCAGGAGGCGCTCGCGCAGGGCGCGGTCGGCGACGACGCTCTCCAGCTGCGCGCGCGACGCCGAGGCCACCAGGGACGCGAACCGGGCCGGCTCGACCTTGCTCAGGTCGAACGCCGGGGCCTGGGCCGCCAGCCTGAGCAGGGCCTTCAGCAGCCTGCGGAAGTCGTCCTTGCGGAGGCCGGCGGGGTCGAGGGCGAGCTCGTTGACGTTGAGGGCGTGGGCCTCGGGGCTCAGCGGGTCGAGCCGCTCGAGGGCGTCGAGCAGCGGTGCGCCGCGGAGTTCCGCGATGCGATCGGCGCTGGTCATCTCCGTCTTGTCGGCCATGGTCACCCCTCTCCCGGTTACTCATGCGTAAGGCTACCCGCCAGTAGGTACGCGGGCAAGCGTGCCGAAATCACCCACGCGTGGCAACGCCCGGTACCGTCTCCGGGCAGCAACGAGGAGGTCCAGCGTGTCAGAGGAAGATCAGCGTCCGCCCGAACGGGCCAGGCGGCTGCCGCGTGCCGTGCGCGAGCGGCAGATCCTGGACGCGGCCGTCCAGGTCTTCTCGCGCCACGGCTACCACGCCGCGTCGATGGACGAAATCTCCGACGTCGCCGGCGTCTCGAAGCCGATGATCTACACCTACCTCGGCTCGAAGGAGGACCTCTTCGGCGCGTGCATCCGCCGGGAGGCGACGCGGCTGCTCGAGGCCATCCAGGCCGGCGTGCAGCCCGACCTGCCGCCCGACATGCAGCTCTGGCACGGCCTGCGCTCCTTCTACCGCTTCGTCGCCGAGTACCGCGAGTCGTGGACGGTCCTGCACCGCCAGGCCCTCACCGTCGGCGGCGCCTTCGCCGCGGAAATCACCGACATGCGGGCGCGGGCGATCCAGCTCGTCGCCGCGCTCGTGGTGTCCGCCGGCACCCGCAAGGGCGTCGGCGAGCAGGCCGAATTCTCCGGCGAGGGCCTGGCCGCGTCGCTGGTCGGCGGGGCCGAGTCGCTCGCCGACTGGGCCCTCGACCACCCCGACATCTCCGACGGCGTGCTGGCCTCGTGGATGATGAACCTCGTCTGGCTCGGCTTCAACGACCTCATCGAGGGCGCGGTCTGGAAGCCGTCAGAGTGAGCTGATCGTCCCGTCCAGGTGCGGCTTCGACTTGCTCCACAGCTCGAACGCCCAGCCGTCGCCGACGGACCAGGACGTGAACGCCGCCTTGGCCGGGAGCAGCACCGGCTGCTTGAAGCGGACGTCCACCGTGAACGCCTCCGGCAGCCGTCCCTCGAACGCCGCCAGCGCGTGGGCCTTCGTCCACATGCCGTGCGCGATCGCGCGGGGGAAGCCGAACAGGCGGGCCGTCAGCGGGTGCAGGTGGATCGGGTTGCGGTCGCCCGAGACCTCCGCGTAGCGGCGCCCGATGTCACCGGGGATGCGCCAGAGCGCGTCCGGCGTCGGCGGGGCGAGCTGGTCGCGCCGGGAGGAAGCACCCGAACCGCCGCCGCGACGCAGGTACGTGCTGACGTCGGTCCACACGAGGTGCTCACCGGTCCAGGCCTCGCTGACGACGTCGAACTGACGCCCCTTCTCGTGCGGGCGCAGGTTCTCCGCCCGCACGCGCACGGTCAGCGGCTCGCCGACCCGCAGCGCGCGGTGCTGGGTGATCCGGTTCGCCACGTGCACCATGCCGAGCAGCGGGAACGGGAACCCCGGCTCGGTCATCAGCGCCATCTGCAGCGGGAACGCCAGCATGTGCGGGTACGTCGCCGGCAGCTCGTCGCTCAGCCGGAAGCCGCACACCGCGTTGTACGCCGCCAGGTGGGCCGGATCGACGACCACGCCGGTGCGGACCAGCTCCGTGTCGGGCAGCGACGAGCCCGCTTTGCGAAAGCCGAGCAGCGCCTTCGGGTACAGCGTGGCCAGGCTGGGCGTGCTGTCGAGTTCGCGGATCGCCACGTCACGCCCCCAGCAGGGCCTGGCCGCAGACGCGGACCACGTTGCCGTTGACCGCGGCCGACGCCGGGTTCGCGTACCAGGCGATCGTCTCGGCGACGTCGACCGGCAGGCCACCCTGGCCGAGGCTGGACAGCCGCCGGCCGGCCTCGCGGATGAACAGCGGCACCGCGGCCGTCATCTTGGTCTCGATGAACCCGGGCGCGACGGCGTTGATCGTGCCGCCGTACGCCGCGAGCTGCGGCGCGCCGACGTTCACCATCCCGATCACGCCGGCCTTCGACGTCGCGTAGTTCGTCTGGCCGACGTTCCCGGCGATGCCCGCGATCGACGAAACGCCGATGATGCGGCCGTTCTCGTTGAGCACCTGGTCGGCGAGGAGCTTGTCGTTCACCGCGAGCTGCGAGGCCAGGTTCACCGCGATCACCGAGTCCCACGCGCTCTCGCTCATGTTCCCCAGCGTCTTGTCGCGGGTAATGCCTGCGTTGTGCACAACGACGTCGACGCCGCCGTGACGCTCCTTCAGGTACTCCGCGACCTTCGCGGGCGCGCTCGGCGAAGTGATGTCGAGTTGCAGCGACGAGCCGCCGATCTTGTTGGCCACCTTCGAGAGATCGCCACCCTGGGCCGGGATGTCGAGCGCGACGACGTGCGCGCCGTCGCGGGCCAGTACCTCGGCGATCGCCGCGCCGATGCCGCGGGACGCGCCGGTGACCAGCGCGACCTTGCCGTCGAGCGGCTTCTCCCAGCTCGCGGGCGCGGAGGCGGTCTTGCCTTCGGTGCCGATCCGGATCACCTGCGCGTCGACGAACGCCGACTTCGCCGAGAGCAGGAAGCGCAGCGTCGACTCCGTCGCCTCTTCGGCGCCTTCGGCGACGTACACGAGCTGAGCCGTCGCGCCGCGCTTCAGCTCCTTACCGACGGAGCGCACGAAGCCCTCGAGGGCGCGCTGAGCGATCCGCTCGCGGCCCTCGACCTGCTCCGGCGGGGTGCCCACGATGACGACCCGGCCGGACGGGCCGACGCTGCGGATCACCGGGTGGAAGAAGTCGTAGACCTCGCGCAGGCGCGACGGGTCGGTGACGCCGGTGGCGTCGAAGACGAGTGCCGCGTGCCGGTCGGACGCCGACGTGACGACCTCGATGCCCGCGTCGGCGAGCTGGTCGCGAAGGGTCTTCTCGAGCCGGCTACCAGGCGCGGAGCCGAGCAGTGCGGGACCCTCGAGGGCGGGTTGCCCGGGCTTGTACCGGCGCAGCGTCGCGGGATTGGGCAGGCCGAGCTTCGGCACCACGAACTTCCCCACCGGGGTTTTCGTGAACTGCTGGTACCTGTCAGCCATCGGATGCCTCCCGTGCCGTCTGCGTCACGTCGCAGTCTAACCTACTCCCGAGTAGGTTACAGTGTGAGGGACACGACCAGAGAGGTGAAGTCATGCCGCCGAAGAAGACACCCGCCGTGCGCAAGGTCGCGATCATCGGGGGCAACCGGATCCCCTTCGCGCGGTCCAACGGCCCGTACGCGAAGGCGTCGAACCAGGACATGTTCACCGCCGCCCTCGATGGTCTGGTCAGCCGGTTTTCGCTGCAGGACGAGGTGATCGGCGAGGTCGCCGCCGGGGCCGTGCTCAAGCACTCGAAGGACTTCAACCTGGCCCGCGAGAGCGTGCTCGGCAGCAAGCTCTCGCCCGCGACGCCGGCGTCCGACGTCCAGATGGCGTGCGGCACCGGCCTGCAGGCGATCGTCAACGTCGCCAACAAGATCGCCCTCGGCCAGCTCGACTCGGCCATCGCCGGCGGCGTCGACACCACCAGCGACGCGCCGCTGGCCGTCAACGAGGACCTGCGCCAGATCCTCATCCGGCTCAACGCGGCCAAGACGCTCGGCGACCGGCTCAAGCTCGTCGCGAAGATCCGCCCCGGGCACATTGTCCCGGCGATCCCGCGCAACGAGGAGCCGCGCACGGGTCTCTCGATGGGCGAGCACGCGGCCCTGACCGCGAAGATCTGGGAGATCACGCGCGAGGCGCAGGACGAACTGGCCGCGAGCAGCCACCAGAAGCTCGCCGCCGCCTACGACCGCGGGTTCTTCGACGACCTCGTGACGCCGTTCCTCAAGCTCGCGCGCGACCAGAACCTGCGCCCGGACTCGACCGCGGAGAAGCTCGCCAAGCTCAAGCCGGCGTTCGGCGGCCCGGACGGCACGATGACCGCGGGCAACTCGACGCCGCTGACCGACGGCGCCTCGACCGTCCTGCTCGCCACCGACGAGTGGGCGAAGGCGCACAAGCTGCCGGTGCAGGCGTACCTGACGTTCTCGCAGACCGCCGCCGTCGACTACGTCCACGGCGAAGAGGGCCTGCTGATGGCGCCCGCGTACGCCGTGCCGCGGATGCTCGCGCGGGCCGGGCTGTCCCTGCAGGACTTCGACTTCTACGAGATCCACGAGGCGTTCGCGTCGCAGGTGCTGGCCACGCTCAAGGCGTGGGAGGACCCGGCGTTCGCCAAGGAGAAGCTGGACATGGGTGAGCCGCTCGGCGCGATCGACCGGGCGAAGCTGAACGTCAACGGCTCGTCGCTGGCGGCCGGGCACCCCTTCGCCGCGACCGGCGGCCGGATCGTCGCGACGCTGGCGAAGCTGCTGCACGAGAAGGGGTCCGGCCGCGGCCTGATCTCCATCTGCGCGGCCGGCGGCCAGGGCGTCACCGCGATCCTGGAGAAGTAGGCACGCACGAAAAGGGCCGCCCCCGAACGAGGGGCGGCCCTTTCGCGTGCTAGTTGGGGAGGGCCTTCTGAGCCCGCTTCGCGAGCTTGTTGGCACGTTTCTGCCCCTTGCGGCTCAGCTTGCCGGCCGCGGCGCCGACGTCCTTCGCGGCGTGCTTCGCGCGCCAGGCCGCCGACGGCTTCCCGTGCGTGTCGCTGACCGCGAGCAGCAGACCGCCGGCCAGGCTCGCGTTCTTGAAGAACTGGATCTGCTGCTGCTGCTTCTCGGCCGGGTCCTTGATGGTCCAGAAGCTGTGCGTCGCGAGCGTCGTCGGCACCAGGCTGCCGAGCAGCAGCCCGGCCGCGAGCCGAGGCGCCTTGCCGGCCGCGAGCGCGAGGCCGGCGCCGATCTTCACGGCGGCGTCGATGCGGACGAGCGTCACCGGGTCGCGCGGGACCTGCTCCGGCACCTTGTCGCCGACCTTCTCGAACGCGCTGTTGAGGAACGGTTCCGCCGCCTTGGCGTGGCCCTCGGCCTGCCTCAGCGCATTGATCCCGCCCGTCACGAAGATCGTGGCGAGCAGGGGACGTGCCACTCGACGGAGTATCACGGTCATAGCCTTCCTCGTACGGGCCGCTGCCTGGTCGAACCTACTCCGTGGATGCCCGCTCGGCCCGGGCTCGAATCCTCATCGGGCTTTCTGGCTCTTTATAGCTGTGGCACTAGAAAGCACTAGGAAGTCTTAGCGGTTGACCTTGACGCAGCGTCAACTTCTATCGTCGACGGCATGGAGTGGTCGATCCAGGACATCGCCCGCTCGGCGGGGACCACGAGCCGGACGCTGCGCCACTACGGCGCGGTCGGCCTGCTCGAGCCCAGCCGGATCGGCGGCAACGGCTACCGCTACTACGACGAGCAGGCGCTCGTCCGGCTGCAGCGGATCCTGCTGCTGCGCGAGCTCGGGCTCGGGCTGCCGGCGATCGCCGAGGTGCTCGACGGGCAGCGGGACAGCGCCGCGGCCCTCGAAAGGCACCTGGACCTGCTCGAACAGGAGCAGGAGCGGATCGGACGGCAGATCGAGTCGGTCCGCACGACCCTCCGGAAACTGAAGGGAGGTGAACGACTGATGGCAGAAGAAGTGTTCGACGGCTTCGACCACACCCGCTACGAGGAGGAAGTCACTTCGCGGTGGGGCGCTGACGCGTACCGGCATGGCGACCAGTGGTGGTCGTCGTTGTCGGCCGACGAGAAGCAGGCTCACCAGCAGGAGCAGCGGGACATCGCGGCGGCCTTCGGTGCGGCTTCCGGGCTCGCCCCGGGCTCCGACGAAGTCCAGGCGATCACGCGGCGGCTGTACGAGTGGCTGCGACCGGCGGTGTCGACGGTTTCCGCGGGGTACTTCGCGGGTCTGGGGCAGTTGTACGTGGACGACCCGCGGTACGGGTTCGAGGGCGCGACGGCGGAGTTCGTCCGGGACGCGATGAAGATCTACGCGGAACGGAACCTGGGCGGTTAGTGGTGCGTCGTACGGGCGCACTGGGGGTAGAGCCGAGCAGGGCTGCAGACCTGTTCGGCTCTATGTACGGCCATCCGGTCGAACTCGGGCGACACGCCTACCCGTCTATGGCGGAATATCGGGCTCACGCTAGAAACGCCGATAACTTGGCAGAGTGGACCCCATCCGCAACCCCTTCGCGCCGGGCGCCGGGCAACGGCCGCCCGAGCTGGCCGGGCGCGAGCGTGAGCTCAAGGCCTTCGAAGTGGTTCTCGAGCGGGTGGCGCGGGGGAGACCCGAACGCAGCCTCGTCCTCACCGGCCTGCGCGGGGTCGGCAAGACCGTGCTCCTCGGGGAGCTGCGGGCGATGGCCGTCCGGCACAAGTGGGGTGCGGGGAAGATCGAAGCGCGGCCGGACGCCGAACTGCGGCGGCCGCTGTCGGCCGCGCTGCACCGGGCCATCCGGGACCTCGCCGTGCGGCACCGGGCGCCGGACCGGGTCGAAGAGGTGCTCGGCGTGCTCAAGGCGTTCGCGCTGCGGGCCAACAAGGCCGACGCCAAGCTGCGCGACCGGTGGCAGCCGGGCATCGACGTGCCCGCCGCGCAGGGCCGGGCCGACTCCGGGGACATCGAGATCGACCTCGTCGAGCTGTTCACCGACGTCGCCGAGCTGGCCGCGGACGTCGGGACCGGCGTCGCGCTGCTCATCGACGAGATCCAGGACCTGCAGCCTGACGACGTCTCGGCGCTGTGCGCGGCCTGCCACGAGCTCTCGCAGTCCGGCGCGCCGCTCGTCGTCGTCGGGGCCGGGCTGCCGCACGTGCCCGCCGTGCTTTCCGCGTCCAAGTCGTACTCCGAGCGGCTGTTCCGGTACGCGCGCATCGACCGGCTCAGCCGCGAGGACGCCGACTTCGCCGTGATGGCGCCGATCGAGCGTGAAGACGCCGGCATCGAGCCGGAAGCCCTCGACGCGCTCTTCGACGCGTCCGGCGGCTACCCGTACTTCATCCAGGCCTACGGCAAGGCGGCCTGGGACGCGGCGCCGTCCGATCCGATCACCGTCAAGGACGTCCAGGTCGCGGCGCCCGAAGCCGAGTCGGAGCTGGCGGTCGGCTTCTTCGGCTCGCGGTACGAACGCGCGACGCCCGCGGAGCGGGAGTACCTGCAGGCGATGGCCTCGCTGACCCAGGGCCGCGACGAGCCGGCCGGTACCGCCGACGTCGCCGTGTTCCTCGGACGGAAGCCGTCATCGCTTTCGCCGGCGCGCGACAGCCTGATGAAGAAGGGCCTCGTGTACTCCGCCGAGCGGGGGCAGATCGCCTTCACCGTGCCGCACTTCGGCCACTACCTGCTCGGACGCGACTGACCTGGGCTTTTCCGGCTGTCTCGCGGTCTATGAGCGTACCTAAGACCGTATTTGAATTCTGCTATAGAGACTTAGACTGTGGTAGCGGGTTGCTTGACCGTGACCGCCGCCACCCCCGATCTCTACGGTCGATACCCAAGTTTGCCGATGATTCATCGGCTAGTGTGCCACATCACCGGATATTCATTGGCTTCCTTGTGAAAAAAGGCGCATACTAGACCTACAAGCCACCAAGACCCTCGAAGGGGATGCAGAAACCGATGAACAACATCGCCGCCAAGCTCCGTGCTCGTCGCGCCGAGACTCGCACTCGCCGGGCGCTGAACCGGGCGATCGACACCGCCGCGACCGCGACGGTCCGTCAGGAACTCATCGCGATCGCGCAGGCTCGCTCCGGCTACATGCGCTGATCTCTCACCCCGTGGCGGTCACCCATTCGAGTGACCTAGGCCACATACTTCTCACGGTGTAACGCCGCCCCGAGGGGCGTCGATACCCAGTACGACCCCGTGATGCTGGCGGACCCCCGACCTGGCAGCATCGCGGGGTTTCCCATTTCCCCGGAAAACCCCTTGCCGGAGCCGACGTGCCGAGTAATCTTTGACTTCGTCAACGAATTTGTTGAGGTGGTCAATGAACGACGCTCAGCTCGCCGACCGGGTCGCCGCGGTCCGCGCCTTCAACCGGCTCTACACCGGGGTCATCGGCGTGCTCGACGAAGGGCCGGCCGACGCGGAGTACTCGCTGCCGGAGGCCCGCGTGCTGTTCGAGCTCGCCCACCAGGACCCGATGCCGGTCACCGAACTGCGGAAACGCCTGGAGCTCGACGCCGGCTACGCGAGCAGGCTGCTCGCCCGCCTCGAGTCGCGCGGGCTCGTCGTGCGCGAACGGTCCGAGGAGGACGCCCGCCGCCAGCTCGTGCGGCCGACCACCGCGGGCCGGGACGCCTTCGCCGTGCTGAACCGCCGGTCGACCGACCAGATCGGCGGCCTGCTGGGGCGGTTCGCGGACGAGGACCAGCGGCGCCTGCTGACGGCGATGCGCACGATCGGCGACCTGGTCGGCGACCGCCGCCGTGACCCGGCCCTCGTCCTCCGCCCGCCACGACCGGGGGACCTCGGCTGGGTGGTGGAACGTCACGGCGCGCTGTACGCGCGGGAGTACGGCTTCGACGCCCGCTTCGAAGGTCTGGTGGCGCGGGCGGTGGCCGGGTTCGCCGACCGCCGGGACGACCCCGGGCAGGCGTTCTGGATCGCGGAACTCGACGGCGAGCGCGTGGGCAGCATCGGCTGCGCGCGCGGCGAGAACCCCGGCACCGCGCAACTGCGGCTGCTGTTGCTGGAGCCGTCGGCCCGCGGCCACGGCGTGGGCAAGCGGCTGGTGGCCGAGTGCGTGTCGTTCGCCCGGGCGCACGGCTACCGGGCGCTGGAGCTGTGGACGATGTCGGTGCTCACCGCCGCCCACGCGATCTACCGGGCGGCCGGGTTCCGGCTGGTGAAGGAGGAGCCCCACGACGGCTTCGGGCCGGCGCTGGTGCAGCAGTTCTGGCGCCTGGAGTTCTAGCGGGGGAGCCGGCCGAGGAGGAAGAACTCCGGGTTCGGCCGCAGCGCCGTGAGGTGGGCGAGGCGGTTCGACATCGCGAACAACGCCGTGATCGCGCCGACGTCCCAGATCTCGTCGTCGGTGAGACCGGCGTTGCGCGCGGCTTCGAGGTCGCCCTCGCCGAACAGGGCCGAGTCCTGGGCGAGAGCCAGCGCGAGATCGACGATCGCGCGGCCGCGCTCGTCCAGCTCGACCTGCCACGGGTTGCTCGAGACGCGGTCGGCCAATTCCGGGTCCTTGGCGCGGATGCGCAGGATGGCACCGTGCGCGACGACGCAGTAGGTGCAGTGGTTGGCGCCGGACGTCGCCACGACGACCAGCTCGCGCTCGGCCTTGGTGAGCCCGTCGGGGCGTTCCATCAGGGCGTCGTGGTAGTCGAGGAAGGCGCGCAGCTCGGCCGGGCGGTGGCCGAGGGCGCGGAAGATGTTCGGCGTGAACCCGGACTTCGCCGCGATCACGCCGACGCGCTCGCGCAGGTCTTCGGGCAGGTCTTCGAGTTCCGTCACCGGGAACCGGCTCACCGCGTCGCTCATGGGTTTCACGCTAGCCGTGGTTGGCTGGTTGCGTGACGGACTACGTCGACGGGTACTGCGAACGCGTCGCGCCCGGGCTCTGGGGTGAGCCGCTCAACAGTCTCAGCAACCTGGCCTTCCTGGTGGCCGCCGTGCTGGTGTGGCGGCTGGCCGGCGGGAGTCGCGTAGGACGCCTGCTGGCCGGGCTCATCGGGCTGATCTTCGTGGCCAGCAGCGTGTTCCACCTGCTCGCGACGCGGTGGGCCGCGGTCGCGGACTCGGGCGCGATCCTCGTGTTCGTGCTCGTGTACGCCGGGTTGTTCCCGCGCGTGTTCTTCGGCTGGCGGTTGTGGTGGCTCGGGCCGCCCGCGTTCCTCGCGCTCACCGTCAGCACGGCGCTGTCGGGTGGCGGGCTCTACCTGAGTTCCTTGATCGGCCTAGCGGCCTTCGCCGCGATCCTCGCCTTCAAGCGCGACACCGCCTGGACTACCTTCGCCGTGGCGGGCGCGGTCTTCGCGCTCTCGCTGAGCTTGCGCACGCTCGACCGGGACGTGTGCGACTACGTCCCGGTCGGCACGCACTTCCTTTGGCACCTGCTCAACGGGCTGGTGCTCTACCTCGTTTCGCGCGCGGCGATCCGTCCTTAGTGGACGCCGATCGGGCGGAGGTCCTTGTCGTTCTCGTCGGCGTGGTAGTCCTCGGCGTTGGTGTCGTCCGTCCCGTTGAACACCTTCAGCTGGCGGGCGATCACCGTGACGATCGCCGCCACGACCAGGTTGGCGATCAGGGCCACGAAGCCGACGTAGATCTGGACCGCCGAGCCCGCGAACGGGTGCCAGCCGAAGATCGACATGTTGCCCAGCGCCAGCGCCGAGCCGCCGAAGTGCTGCTTGCCGTTGGCCGGGTTGGGGATGCCGTACAGCATGATCAGACCCCAGCCGATGCCGACGACCCAGCCCGCGATCAGGCCCCAGCGGTGGAACCAGCGCGTGTACAGCGCCAGCGCGACCGCCGGCAGCGTCTGCAGGATCAGCACGCCGCCGATGAGCTGGAGGTCGATCGAGAACTGCGGGTCGATCAGGATGATCACGGCCACGGCGCCGAGCTTCACGACCAGCGAAGCGAGCTTGGCCTGCTTCGCCTCTTCGGCCGGTGTCGCGTTCTTGCGGATGTACTCCTTGTAGATGTTGCGCGTCCACAGGTTGGCCGCGGCGATCGACATGATCGCCGCCGGCACCAGGGCGCCGATGCCGATCGCGGCGAACGCGATGCCGGCGAACCACGAGGAGAACTGGCTGTCGAACAGCACCGGGACGATCGTGTTGCCGTCCGCCTTGCCGGTCGCCGCGTTCGTCAGCGGCTTGACACCCGCCGTGATCGCCACGTACCCGAGCAGCGCCAGCAGGCCCAGCACCAGCGAGTACGCCGGCAGCGCGACCATGTTCCGCTTGATCACGTTGCGGCCGCGCGAAGCCAGCACGCTGGTCAGCGAGTGCGGGTAGAGGAACAGCGCGAGCGCCGAACCCAAGGCCAGCGTCGCGTACTGCAGCTGGTTGTTGGCCGTCAGCAGGATCGACCCGGCCGGCTTGCCGGTGGTCGGGCTCGGGGTGCCGAGCTTCTTCGCCGCCGCGTCGAAGATGTGCGACCAGCCGCCCAGCTTCGAGGGCAGGTAGATGATCGCCACCAGGATCACGATGTAGATCAGGATGTCCTTGACGAACGCGATCAGCGCGGGCGCCCGCAGGCCGGACTGGTAGGTGTAGAAGGCCAGGATGACGAAGGCGACCAGCAGCGGCAGGTGCCCGACGATGCCGGAGCCGTTGATGCCCATCGTCCGCAGCACGGCTTCGAGGCCGACCAGCTGCAGCGCGATGTACGGCATGGTCGCGACGATGCCGGTGATCGCCACCAGCAGCGCGAGGATCGGTGAGCCGAAGCGGCCGCGCACGAAGTCGGCCGGGGTGACGTACCCGCGCACCCGCGAAACCGACCACATCCGCAGGGCTGGGAGCAGGACGATCGGGTAGACGACGATCGTGTACGGCAGCGCGTAGAGGCCGAGCGCACCGGCGCTGAAGACCAGCGCCGGGACCGCGACGAACGTGTACGCCGTGTAGAGGTCGCCGCCGAGCAGGAACCAGGTGATCCACGAGCCGAACTTGCGGCCGCCGAGGCCCCATTCGTCCAGGTGGTCCAGCGTGCTGCCCCGCTGCCACCGCGACGCCATGAAGCCGAGGACGGTGACCAGCGCGAACAGGACCGTGAAGATGATCAGCTCGGGCCACTGCAGGTTGCTCATCGAGCGTCCCCCTCGTCCAGGTCGTCGACGCTCAGCTTGTCCGGTGCGTCAGCGGTCGGCTTGTCCCGCGTCATCAGGTAGACGATCCAGGTGGACAGCACCCCGACGCCCACCATGAGGAACTGGAACCAGTAGAAGAACGGCATCCCGAACAGCCGCGGGCCGTCCAGGTTGAACAGGGGCGTGACCAGGACAAGCAGCGGGACGATCAGGAGCAGGTTCCACGGGCTGAACTGGAACCCGCGCACCTTTCCGTCGTGTTTCACCGTCGACATCGACCTCACCTAACACTCCCGTAACCGACTGCCTGACCTTAGAACCTGGGTGACAGGGAGTCACGTCTGTCCGATATCGATTTGATCGCCCCGGCCGCCGATGCCGACCAACGTCGCTTGCCCCGCCCGGACGGGCCCGATATCAATAGCCCGACTCCACACGCGAATACCCATAAGGGGCAACCGTATGACACGACTCCGCTACGCGGTGGTGATCCCGGCCGTCGCCGGCACCCTGCTGGCCGGGTTCACCCCTGCGTTCGCAGGGCCGGAGGTCGCGGCCGGCAAGCAGCCGCTGAACTCCACGAACATCCCGCCGCAGTACGCGAACCAGAAGCTGGACTGGCACAAGTGCGCCGTCCCCGCCGAGCTGCCGACGGCCCCGCCCGCGGGCGCCGAGGACATGGAGTGCGCGACCTACAAGACGCCGCGCAACTGGTACCAGGCGGGCGCCCAGATCGACCTGACCATCGCGGTCAGCCGGCTGAAGGCGACCAAGGACGCGACGGCCAGCGTCGTCACCAACCCGGGCGGCCCGGGGGCGCCCGGGCGCAACTTCCCGGCCCGCCTGCGCAACCAGCCGAAGCTGCGCGAGCACCAGGAGATCGTCGGGTTCGACCCGCGCGGCACCGGCAAGAGCACGAACATCACCTGCGGTGGCGCCATCGGCACCGGCTCGGACCTCGACCCGCGTGACCGCAGCAAGCAGAACCTGAACCTGATCCTCCAGGCGACGAAGTACGCGGCGCTGTCCTGCCAGCAGAAGTCCGGCGAGCTGGGCCCGCTGATCAACACCGACCAGACGGTCAAGGACATCGACCTGCTGCGCGTGCTGCTCGGCCGCGACAGGATCAACTGGGTCGGCTACTCGGCGGGCACCTGGATGGGCGCGCACTACGCGCAGGCCTTCCCGACGCGCACCGGCCGGTTCGTCCTCGACTCCTCGACGGAGTTCACCACGACCTGGCAGAAGTCGTTCGACTGGCAGCCGCTCGGCTTCGAGCGCCGCTTCCGGGCCGACTTCCTCCCGTGGGTGGCGAAGTACGACAAGCTCTACCACTTCGGCACCACCGGCGAGGCCGCCCGCCAGACCTACGAGCAGGTCCGCTACGCCCTGACCCAGGGCGCGGTCACCCTGCCCGACGGCTCGACCGTGTCGGCCAACGGCCTGGACTCCTTCATCGCGTCGAACATCTACTCGAAGCGGTCCTTCCCGGGCCTGGCCGACTACCTGGTCAGCGTCCGCACGCTGACCCAGGGCACCGCGTCGGCGCAGGCCAAGTCGTCGGCCGCGCAGAAGGTCAAGGCCGCCGACAAGAGCACCGAGACCTCCGGTGCCCAGCCGCTGATGGTCCCGACCGACGGTGACGCCTACGACGCCTCGTTCTGGACGATCCCGTGCAACGAGGGTCCGTGGACCGGCTCGACCCAGAGCGCCATCAAGCAGTCGCAGAAGCTGATCGACCAGCAGCTGCCCCTGCTCGGCGCGGGCTGGTTCATCCAGCCGTGCCTGTTCTGGAAGAAGCCGCCGGCCCCGCTGCCCGTCCTGGACGGCAAGGGTGTCCCGCCGGTGCTGATCGTCGAGTCGGAGCACGACCCGGCGACGCCGATCGAAGGCGCGCGCCGCGCGCACAAGGCGTTCGCGGGTTCGCGAATGCTGACGATCACCGGCGAGGGTGACCACGGCATCTACGCCGGCGGCAACGCGGGTGTGGACAAGGTCGTGGAGGCCTACCTGGTCGACGGCGTCGTGCCGAACGACCAGAGCCTGCCCGGCATGCCACTTCCGGTGCCTCCGGGCGCCTGACACCACCAGGTGTTGTGGAAGCCCCGCCGATCTCCGGATCGGCGGGGCTTTTCCACACCTGTGCACAGAGTTGTCCACAGGCAGTGGACAACTACTGGTATTAGAATCCCGGTCATGGTGCGTGTACCGCTGACGGACGAAGAGCGCGAACGGGGCGAGCGCCTCGGCCTGGCGCTGCGGGCGGCACGAGCCGGCCGGAGCATGGTCGACGTCGCCGCCGAAGCCGGGATCTCGGTCGAGACGCTCCGGAAGATCGAGACCGGGCGCATCCCGACGCCGGCGTTCTTCACGGTCGCGGCCATCGCCGACGCCGTCGGGCTGCCGCTGGAGGAGTTGCGCGCGGCCGTCACGCCCGCCGCGTCACGGCCGCTATCGCAGGCCAGTTAGACCGGGCGCAGCTGCTTGAGGATGTGCTCGCGGTCGTTGAGGAACGCGCAGCCCGGCACCGGCAGGTCGTAGCTGTTGAGCAGCTTCTCGAAGTCGGAGAACTCGTCGGCCGAGAAGCCGAAGCCGAGCTTGACGGCGTGCGCGGCCAGCACGTCGGCCAGCTCCTCCCACTCGCCGGCCCACAGCAGCGTGCGGTAGTGCGTGTAGTCCTCCGGCGAGAGCCGGTTGGCGAGGTGGGTCAGGATGCTGTCGGCGAAGAAGCTGATGCGGTTGCCCTGCAGGTCGGCGACCGTAGGGTTCGCCGGGTCGCGCGCGGTGTCGGGGTTGCGGACCACGCCGGGCCCGGCCACCGGGTAGGCGGTGTGCACGTGCCCGTTGGCCTCGACCAGCACGATCAGGTGCACGTTGAACCGCTCGCCGGCACACCGCCAGCGGCCGTTGCGCTGCTGCCGGCGGGCCTCGCTGGGATCGTTGGCGACGTCCTTGACCACCGAAACGATCTGCTCGTCGCTCCAGCCGGCCGGGAACTCGCTGGTCGCCCGCCGTCCGACGCCCGGTGCGTGTCCGCCGCCCACTGGCTGCTCCCTTCGTCGCACCGAGGGTAGGTCAAACGGCGGCAGCGAGCAGCACGATGCCGACCAGCAGCAGGTCGAGACCGCGGAACAGCTGCCGGGTCAGGTTGGCCGGCATCGGGCCCACCGGGGTGTCGACGAACCCGGGATTCGCGTAGTCAACGGCGGTCCGGGTGACCGTGCGCAGGATCGAGAGCACCGCCAGCGGCACGGCGACCCACGCCGTCGCGGCGAACGACGTCCCACCCGCGAGGGTGACCACGACGAGCACCGCCGCCCAGAGCAGGCCGACGCCGGCGAGCACCAGGCCGTGGGCCAGGACGAGCTCGCGGTCCGCCGAGCCCAGCCACCGCCGGCGGCCCGGGTTGCGCCAGAGCTCGCCGAGCCCGCCGCCGAACGGCGTCAGCGCGACGTACGCGCCGATGCCGATCAGGACCGCGCCCGGCACCGTCGGCACGGCGATGTGCGCGACGACGACCGCGAGGGCGATCAGCAGCGCCGCGCCCGCGTACCGGGACCGGCCGAGCGTGCCCGCCCAGGCCAGCCGCAGCGGTGTCGGGCGGCGCAACGAAAGCCTGCCGGCCGGCGCGGACGGCGGGAGCAGCATCATCGGGTCGAGGAAGGTGACGGCGACCGAGCGCAGCACCCGGCCGTCCCACCCGGCGAGCAGCGCCGCCCGGCCCGCGCCCGACACCGGCTCGCCGCCGAAGGCCAGCGGCAGGGCCGCGACCAGCAGCCCGGCCGCGACGACCTGGACGGCCACCGGGCCCAGGCGCAGCGCGGCGATTCCCAAGCCGAGGACCGCGAGCGCCAGCGGGCCGAGCGCGTCGAGCCGCAGCGACGTCCGCCTCGCCGTCGCGAAGGCCGCCACGCCGGTCGCGGCGACGATCGCGACCGCGGCCCGCCACTGGTCCAGCCCCGCGCCGCCGACGGCGAGCAGCAGCGCGGCCAGGTAGCCGGTCACCGCGACCACGCCGGTCCACGCGCCGAGCAGCCGCAGCGTGACGACGCGGCCGCGGTCCACCGGGGCGAAGTCGAGCCAGGTCAGCTGGGCCGGTTCGACCCACGCGAAGCCGCGGCGCAACAGGCCGCGCCAGCCCACCGCGCAGCAGAGCGTCAGCAGCCCGAGCACGGCCGGGAAGTCCACAACGGACGATCCGTAGAGGGCCGGGCGCCAGCTGCCGACGTGGAAGAACGCGGTGAACAGGAACCCGAAGGCGAACAGGAAGACGAAGGAGGCGGTGTCACCGCTGAAGATCCCGCCGAACCGCTTGCGGCCCGGGATCCGCATCCGTCTCGGCGCGATGGTCACCACAGCTCGAGCACGCTGTCCGCGGCTTCGAGCAAGGGCGGGTGGTGGGTGGCCACCACGACCGCCGCGCCGGCCGCCGTCGACCGGCCGATCACCTCGACCAGCCACTCCTTGCCCGCGGTGTCCAGCGCGCGTTCCGGCTCGTCCAGCAGCAGCACCCGGTGCGGCCGGGCGGTGACGCCGAGCAGGAGCAGGCGACGGCGCTGGCCCGCGGAGAAGTGCCCGGCCGTCACGCGCATGCGGTCGCCGAGGCCCGCGTCACGCAGCAGTTCCTCGTGGTCACCGAGGTCGGCGCCGAACGAACCGGACAGCAGGTCCAGGTGCTGCAGCGGCGTGAGTTCGGCGAAGAAGTCGGAGTCGTCGAAGAGCACCGACACCTTGCGCCGGAACTCGACGTCCCGCTCGTCCGGCGCCTTGCCGTCCACCAGCACCCGGCCCCGCTGCGGCCGCTGCATGCCGTAGAAGCAGCGCAGCAGGGTCGACTTGCCGACGCCGTTGGGTCCGACGATCGCGGCGCACTCGCCGGGTTCGACGCCGAAGTCCAGGTCGTCGAACAGCCACAGCTCGCCGGCCCGGACGCCGAGCGCCTTCGCGTCGATCACCGGAGGTGCTCGAGGACCGGCGCGAACTCCTCCAGGTGCATCTCGAGGATCGTGAAGTAGGTGAAGCCGTACCGCTCGCGGTGGCCGCGGATCTGGTCGGCGATCTGGGCCGGCGTGCCGATGAAGGCCGTCGGCAGCTCGCTGAGCTGCTCGACCGTCAGGCGGCCCTGCAGGCGCTCGGCGAGGGCGGCCAGGCCGGCCGCGCGGTCGTTGGTGATGGTGACGAACTGGCCGAGCAGGTTGAACTCCGGCTCGCGGTCGCCGAGCTTCGCGCGGACGAACGCGACGCGCTCGTCGACCTGCTCCGCGCTCACCCCGCCGGTGAAGCCGATGATGTCGGCGTGCTCGACGGCCAGGCCGAGCACGCGGTCGCCGCGGCCGCCGATCAGCAGCGGCGGCCCGGCCTTCCGCACCGGCGCCGGCTTGTGCTCCGGGTCCGCGTACCACCGCTTGAGCTCGGTGATCGTCCGCTCGAGATGGCCGACGCGCTCGCCCGCGGACGGGAACGGCAGCCCGGCGGCCTCGAACTCCGCCTGGACGTACCCGGCGCCCAGGCCCAGCTCCAGGCGGCCGTCGGTGAACTGATCGGTGCCGGTGACCTCCCGGGCCAGCAGCGTCGGGTTGTAGAACGCGCAGTTCAGCACGTAGGTGTTCAGCTTGACGCGCGAAGTGGCCTCGCCGGCGAGCACCAGCGCCGGGAACGGCGGGGCCATGCCGAGGTGGTCGGCCGCGGACAGGACGTCGTAGCCGAGGTCCTCGACCTTGCGGCACTTCTCGACCCAGGCGGTGCGGCTGCCGGGCACGACCATGTTGACACCGAAACGGAATTCCCCAGTCATGCTGCCCAAGGTACTCAGTGCAGCCGCTCGATCACCGGCGCCAGCCGGTCCAGATCGTCTTCGAGCACCGTGAAGTAGCTGACACCGAGGGTTTCGCGGGTGCGCCGCAGCTGGTCGGCCGCCGCGTCCGCGGAACCGGCGAGCACCGTGTCCAGCGCGCCGAGCTCTTCGACGCCGAGGTGCGGCACGAGCTCGTGGGCCTCTTGCAGGGCCGCCCGCCGGTCGCCGGTGATCCGGACGAAGTGGACCATCAGGTTCAGCTCGGCGTCCCGGCCGTCGAGCACCCGCTTCACGAAACCGGCCCGCTCGGCCAGCGCGGCGGAATCGGCCAGGGCCAGCCGGCCCTCGGCCGCGCCGGGCGCGGTGCCGGTGAGGGCGATGGTGTCGGCGTGCGCCGCGGCGAAGGTCAGCATCCGGTCGCCGCGGCCGCCGAGCAGCAACTTCGGCCGTGGACGGTCGGTGAACGCGCGCTCGATTTCGGTGACCAGCTCGACCACCCGGCCGAACCGGCGGCCGGGCGTGCCCCAGTCGATCCCGGCGGCCTCGAACTCCGCCTGGACGTACCCGGCGCCGATGCCGATCTCCAGCCGGCCGCCGGTGAACTCGTCGAGCGCGGTGACGTCCCGGGCCAGCAGCACCGGGTTGTGGAAGCTCGCGTTGAGGACGTAGGTGTTCAGCTTGATCCGCTCGGTGGCCTCGGCGGCCAGCACCAACGCCGGTACCGGGGCGACCCGGCCGAGGTGGTCGACCACGCCGACGACGTCGTAGCCGAGGTCTTCGGCTTTGCGGCACTTCGCCATCCACTCGGCCCGTGAGCCGGGCACGTACATCGCGACGCCGAAGCGGAACGGTCTCATGTCGCGAAGCTACCGCCGCCGGGGTGGGGGGGGGGGGTGGGTGTGATTGAGAAAGACGAAAAACAAAACGCAAACAGCGGGGGGGGGGCAGGGG
>NZ_JBEXKX010000006.1:0-194218 GCF_040609695.1 Amycolatopsis sp. NPDC004625 | reverse complement strand
TGAGTGGTAAGGCGTGTTAGAACACGCCTTACCACTCACGACCGGGTGCGGCAGGGGGCTCAGGCGAGGCGCTGGGCCAGCGCGTCGAGCTCGTCACGCAGCGACGTCGGGACCTGGTCGCCGATCTTCTCGAACCACTCCTCGATCAGCGGCAGCTCTTCGCGCCACTCCTCGGGCTTGACGTCCAGGGCGGCCTGGATGTCCTCGATCGGCTCGGTCAGGCCCTCGGTGTCGAGGTCCTCGGCGCGCGGCACGAACCCGACCGGCGTCTCGACCGCGTTGCCCTTGCCCTCGACGCGCTCGATGACCCACTTCAGGATCCGCGAGTTCTCGCCGAAGCCCGGCCACAGGAACCGGCCGTCGTCGCCGCGGCGGAACCAGTTGACGTAGAAGATCTTCGGCAGCTTGTTCGCGTCGGCGTTCTTGCCCAGGTTCAGCCAGTGCTTGAAGTAGTCACCGGCGTGGTAGCCGAGGAACGGCAGCATCGCCATCGGGTCGCGGCGCACGTTGCCGACCGCGCCGGCCGCGGCCGCGGTGGTCTCCGACGACATCGTGGCGCCCATGAAGACGCCGTGCTGCCAGTCGCGGGCCTCGTTGACCAGCGGGACCGTCGTCTTGCGGCGGCCGCCGAACAGGATCGCCGAGATCGGCACGCCCTTGGGGTCGTCCCACTCCGGCGCGAGGATCGGGCACTGCGACATCGGCGTGCAGTAGCGCGAGTTCGGGTGCGCGGCCTTCTCGCCGGAGTCCGGCGTCCAGTCCTGGTGCTTCCACGAGGTGGCGTGCTCGGGCTGGTTCTCCATGCCCTCCCACCAGATGTCGCCGTCGTCGGTCAGGGCGACGTTCGTGAAGACCGTGTTGCCCTTCTCGATCGTGCGCATGGCGTTCGGGTTGGTGTGCCAGTCGGTGCCCGGCGCGACGCCGAAGAAGCCGAACTCGGGGTTGACCGCGTACAGGCGGCCGTCCTCGCCGAAGCGCATCCACGCGATGTCGTCACCGAGGGTCTCGGCGCGCCAGCCCGGGATGGTCGGCTGCAGCATGGCCAGGTTGGTCTTGCCGCAGGCGCTCGGGAACGCGGCCGCGACGTAGTGGACCTTGTCCTCGGGCGAGATCAGCTTGAGGATCAGCATGTGCTCGGCGAGCCAGCCCTCGTCGCGCGCCATCACCGAAGCGATGCGCAGCGAGTAGCACTTCTTGCCCAGCAGGGAGTTGCCGCCGTAGCCCGAGCCGTAGCTCCAGATCGCGCGCTCTTCCGGGAAGTGCGAAATGTACTTCGTTTCGTTGCAGGGCCAGGAAACGTCCTGCTCGCCCGGTTCGAGCGGGTGGCCGACCGAGTGCAGCGCGGGCACGAATTCACGCTCGCTGCCGTCCGGCGCGACGAACTTCTCGAGGGCCGCCTTGCCGGCGCGGGTCATCACGCGCATCGAAGCGACGACGTAGGCGAAATCCGTGATTTCGATACCCAGCTTGGGATTCTCGTCGCCGAGCGGGCCCATGCAGAACGGGATGACGTACATCGTGCGGCCGCGCATCGAGCCGCGGAACAGCTCGGTCATCGTGGCCTTCATCTCGGCCGGGTCCATCCAGTTGTTGGTCGGACCGGCGTCCTCGGGACGCTCCGAACAGATGAAGGTCCGGTCTTCCACGCGGGCGACGTCGTTGGGGTCGGAAGTGGCCCAGAAGGAGTTGGGCTTCGACTTGAGCTGCACGAACGTGCCGGACTCGACCAGCTCCTGGTTGATCCGGGCGGCTTCTTCGTCAGACCCGTCGACCCACACCACGCGGTCCGGGTTGGTCAGCTCGGCGACCTCCCGGACGAAGGACAGCACGCCAGTGTGCGTCGTCGGCGCGGTGTCCAGTCCGGGGATGGCGACTGCGGTCATCTCTACTCCTGACTTCCGACGACAAATGCGCCCGCACCGGAACGACGTTGTCCCGGTGCGGGCGTCATTGCCGGCGACCGAATGGCTTCGCACACCGGCTGGCGAACCGGTGTCTGCGATTGGGGATTCCCTGAGAGTAGCCGCATGACCGGCAAGTAACCGAGAGCTGACGTGTAGGTTCTCTCACAAGAACGATAAGGGAATCGATTCAGATGTCACTTGATCGGTGTATTCGCTGAAAATCTTCCGGTGGCCTGCGACACAGCCGTGACCTGCTCGTTTTCATTGAAGACATGAAGAAAGCCCGAGGCCGCAGCCTCGGGCTTTCAAACTATGACCTGGGTCACTTTCAGTTCGGCGAAATCCACTGTCCCGTACCGGAGTCGATGCGCGCGACGCCTTCCAGCGTCTGCGTGCCGGCCTCGCCCCAGGCGGCGTCCGCGGCCGGGTCGCCTTCGTTCATCAGTCCACTGGAGACCTCGGTCCACTGGCCGTGTCCGGTGTGCTCGAACGTCGTGGTCGTGCCGTCGGCTTCGGTCTGCACCGCGATGTCCGCTTCGCCGTCGCCGTCCTTGTCGGTGAAGGCGATGGTGCCGCCGCTCTTCGTCTCGACGATCGCGGTGTCGTTGTGCCCGTCGTGGTCGGTGTCGATGGTCGCGACGCCCGCGTCCACCTCG
Organism: Amycolatopsis sp. NPDC004625; assembly: GCF_040609695.1. Taxonomy (NCBI): domain Bacteria; kingdom Bacillati; phylum Actinomycetota; class Actinomycetes; order Pseudonocardiales; family Pseudonocardiaceae; genus Amycolatopsis; species Amycolatopsis sp. NPDC004625. The sequence continues at coordinate 191,658 of NZ_JBEXKX010000006.1, read as the reverse complement.
CCGTCCGGCATGTCCGCGTGGATGTGGCCGCCCGCGCTGTCGTCGCGGCCGCCGGTGTCGGAGTGGTCGTGGCCGCCCGAGCCGTCCTGGACCCACTGGCCGCTGGCCTCGTCGTAGACCGCCTGCTCGACGACCTTCCCGTTTTCGTCCAGCACGGCGTAGTGGTCGGCCTCGCCGTCGTGGTTCGTGTCGATGAAGGCCTGGGCCGAGCCGTCGTCGTGCTCGATGATCGCGGTGTCGTTCACCCCGTCTTCGTTCACGTCGTAGTTGACCTCGGCCTGGTACTCCTGGCCGTCGACGTGGACGGTCATCGCGTCCGGGCTGCTCGCGTCGGTGTCGCTGCCGCCACTCTCGTCGACCCACATGGGACTTCCCCCTTCGAACCGGGTAACACGCTCCGACCTGCTGTCTGAGGGTATGACTCACCGTAGGCCCGTTCGGTTCCGCTTCACAACCGGACGGGTGCTCAGGCGGTTTTGTCCCGCAGTGCCCGGATGCGGGTCAGGAAGGCCTCGGCGCGCTCGCGGCCGTCGCTGACCTCCTTGAGCCGCTTCGAGACGACGGCGATCTTCTTGGCCCGCTCCTGCGCGCCCATCTTGATCGTCTTGTCGACTTCCTTCAGCTCCGCCTCGATGGCGTCGATGCGGCGGCCGAGTGCCTCGTCGAGCGCCATCGACAGCTGCTGCTCGGCCTCGATGAGCTGCTCGGCGACCAGCTGGTCGAGCGTCGAGCGGGCGTCCGCGATGGCTTCGACCAGCCACTGCTTCATGTGCTGCTTGTCGGCCGCGTGCTTGCGCGTGCGGGCCATCCACCAGCCCGCACCGAGGCCGATGATGATCGTCGCCGGCAGCACCACCGGGTTCAGGATCGCGACGCCGGCCAGCGGCAGTGCGGCCACCTTGCCCGCCCCGACGCCGCCGGAGATGCCCATGAAGACGAGCAGCTTGTCCTCGGCCGTCGGCGGCTTCTTGTCCGGCGGGCGCAGCACCACCGGCGGGCCACCGGCCCGGGCGAACTGCGCGCGGATGACGTCGAGCTCTTCGGGGGAGAACAGCTCCGACAGCGAGACGTTGGTGACCTGGTTCAGCCGTTGCGAGAGCAGCATCGAGATCCGCTGCGAGGTCGTCTGCAGCGCGATGTCGACCTGCTGCGGCAGCGCGGCCAGCTCGTCGCGCTTGGCCGCGTCGATCAGCTGGCGGAAGTGGGTCTGCGCGTCGCGCATCTGCCGGCTGCTCTCGTGCCCGACCTCGACGCGGGTGCGCTGCACCTCGCCGCGCAGCTTGAGCTGCCAGCCGCGGGTCGAGCTGCGGCGTTCGGCCTGCAGCTGGTCACGGCGTTCGCGCAGCTGTTCGGCCTCGGCCTCGCCCGCGGACAGCGCCCGGCTCTCGGCCTGCAGCTTCGCCTTGAGTTCGCCCAGTGCTGTGGACAGCGCGCGCAGCGTGTTCGCCTCGCCGAGCATCGCCGAACGGCCGACGAGCAGCTCCTGCAACGCCGTCTGGATCGCCGCGACGCCGGACTTCTCCCGCAGCATCGCGGCCATCTGCTCGTTGGGCGCCTTCGCCGCCGTCTCGAACATCCGCGCCGACACCGGGTGGAACACCGCGTCGGCGAAGCGGGGCGCGTGCTCGCGCAGCAGCTGCCGGTCGGCCTCCAGCACCTCGCGCCAGCCGCGGAACATGTCCACCTTGGTCAGCGCGAACACCACGGTCTCGACGCGCTCGCCGACGTCACGCAGGAACTGCAGCTCGGTCGAGGTGAACGGCGCCGAGGCGTCGACGACGAACAGCAGCGCGGTCGCGCCCGCGGCGGCCTCCTTGGCCAGCTCGCCGTGCATCGAGTCGAGCCCGCCAACCCCGGGGGTGTCGACCAGCGAAAGGCGTTCGAGCAGCGGCACCGGCCCGGTGACCTCGACGTACCGCGGCGGGATCTGCCCCGGCGGGAGCTCGTGGGCGGCGGACACCCAGTGGACCAGCTGGCCGAGGTCGATCGGCACCGGCGCGAGCTGGCCGGGGTAGCAGGCCTGCGCGCCCCAGGTGTCCGCGTGGTCGAACACGAGGTAGGTCGCGGTGGCCACGTCGGCGTCCACAGGGGACAGTCCCGGCCGCGCGAGCAGGGCGTTGACCAGCGAACTCTTGCCCCGGTTGGTCTCCCCGACGACCACGACGGCCGGCTTCTTCGGCCGGGCCTTCCGGATGTCCTCGACCCACCTGGCGGCGGCCGGATCGGCGTCGCGGACGACGGTCAGCAGCTGGTCTCGGGTCGCGGCGACCTGCGTGGGCAGGCTCGGCGCGGTCGGTGCGCTCACGGGCTCTTCTTCGCGTAGACGGTGACGATCGGGGCGCGCAGCAGGTGGTCGTGGTCCGCGAAACCGGTGACCTCGGTTTCCGCGACGATCCCGTCGAGCGCCGGGTCCTCGGTGGGGACGGCACCGCCGGCTTCGTGCCGGGCCGGGTCGAACCGCTCGCCGTCGGGCCGCAGGGCCTGGACGCCGATTGCGGCGAGCCCCTCTTCCAGCCGTTCGACGACGCCGCCGCTGCGGGCGCGGTCCATGGCGTACAGGCACATCCGAATCAGCGCTTGGCGATCCGCGAGAGCTCGCTCGAGGTCGGTGACCTGCTGCAAGGGGTGCACATCGAGGTCCGACGCGGCGGCACCGCGGTCGGTTCCCTCCTTGCGAAACCACGCCATGCCGACAGTGAACCTCATTCAGCCGCCGTCCGAGGGCGGAACCGGGCGAAGGAACCGGATCAGGATCGTGCGGAGGATCGCCTGTTCGGCGGGCAGATCGAGGTCCGGGTCGAGACTGGCCCGCGAAATCATCGCGTCGATCAGCCCGGCGACCCAGCCGGCGCGGGGCGACGCCGGGGTCGATCTGCCCGGCGACGGCGGCCCGGGTGACCAGCACGGCCAAGCCGTCCCGCAGGGCCGCGTCGTTGCGCTGGATCAGCGCGGCGAAGGCGGCGTCGCGGGCGGCCTGGGCGGCGGCTTCCAGCACGAGCCGGACGACGGCGGGGTGCGCGACCTGGCCGGCCAGCTCGGTGACGACGTCGAGCAGCGCCGTCAGCGGGTCGTCCGTCTTCGCCGCGGCTTCGAGGCGGCCGGCCGTCTCGGCGGCGTCGTCGGTGAAGACCGCCGTGAAGACCGCGCGCTTGCTGGGGAAGTAGTGGAAGAGGCTGCCGGAGCTGATGCCCGCGGCCCGGCAGATGTCCGCGGTCGTCGTCCGCTCGAGGCCCTTCTCGGCGAAGCACCCGGCGGCCGCGTCGACGATCGCGCGGCGCTTGGCCGCGTGCTTGACCGGGTCGACGGTCCTCATCGCTCGACCGGCTCGTCCTGCCAGGGGTAGCCGTGCTCGGCGAAGGCCGGCGCCAGCTCACGGCCGGTGAGGTCGGTCTTCTCGCGGGCGATCTCCCGGCCGTCGGTGGTGCGCAGGACGAGTTCCTTGCCGTCGAGGTAGACGGCTTCGAGGTCGGCCTCGATGCGGCGGGTCCGGTCGCCGCGGACCAGCGTGACCCGGGTCGGGGACACCGTGACGACGAGCCGCTCGCGGGCCCAGACCACGGCGAACACCAGGCCGAGCACGAGGCCGCCGGCGACCGCGGCCAGCGTCGCCCACGGCTGCGGCAGCTTCGTGAGCACCTTGAACAGGCCCTGGAACGGGAAGGCGGGCAGGTCGCTCACCCAGGCGGCGACGGCCCAGACACCGGCGCCGAGCGCACCTCCGACGAGCGGGCAGCCGGCCCAGGACGCGGTGCGCAGCCACGGCGGCTCGTCGACGGTCGTCTCCACGCCGCCCATTATCCGACCGCTCGCTCGGTTTATGAAAGGGGTCAGACCAGGTCGTCGATCACCGTGCGCAGGACCGCCTCCAGGCCCGGGCCGTCCTCGGCCAGGCGGGAGGAGACCAGCAGCTGGTCGTCGGCCGTGCGCAGCCAGATGGCGCCGGCGACCGAGATCTCGATGACGTTCAGGCGGAACGGGTACGCGCGGCGGCCGTGGCGGACCTCGGCCTCGCGCACGAGCTGGCCGAGCCGCTCGCCGGCCACGATCTGGCGGCGGTAGAAGCCGGGCGCCCACGGGGTGCCGCCGGCCGGCTCACCCGCGCCGCGCAGGGCCGGGCCGCGGGCGTTCGCGAAGTGCCGGGCCGCGGCCGGGGCGAAGAAGTCGACCGCCTGGCGCATCGCCGACCCCTGGGCGAGGGCCGGCCGGCCGTAGCGGAGGCGGGGGCTGCGCGGGTCCGGGTCTTCGCGGTGGCGCAGGAAGGCGAGCAGGTCGACCCACCAGTCGGCCCACTGCGCCTGGACGGCCGCGCGGTCGACCCCGGCCGGGACGTGCACCGGGACCTGCGGCTCCACCGGCGGCAGCACCTGTCCTTCGGAAACGGACAGGGCCAGGGCATCGCGGATGTACAGCGCGACGTCGACTTCGGACTCGCTGCTCCAGCCCGCTCGCCAGGATGTCGTGTTTTCTAGGCGCACGTTTTCACAGTACGCGGCGAAACGCCGGGTTCAGGAGAAGTCGGCAAGCAGAGACAAACTCAGCTCTGCGGCTCGCGGACCTGTTGCCAGATCAAGAAGTACGCCCGGTGCACGACGTGCGCGACGCGGCTCTGCGCCGGCGTTGCGCCGAAGGACGCGAAGGAGCGCCACCAGCCCGCCCGCTCGAGGGCGTGCGCGGCCAGTTCCGGCCGCGGGGCACCGGGTTTGCCGAGCTGGGCGCCGATGTCGGCGTTGCTGCCGACCCGCAGCACCTCTTCGGACAGGTCCTCCGGCATGTCGACCGCGCCGGACGCGACCAGCGTCAGCGCTTCGAGCAGCCGCAGCTGGTGGGCCTCGGGCTTGGCGAGCAGCACCTCGATGGCGTCGTGGACGCGCTGGCGTTCGGCCGGGTCGTGCGAGGCGTGCGCGAGCGCGGTCACCGACGCCAGCGCCGCGGCCGCCTTGATGCCGTCGGCGCGGGCGGCGAACACGATCGACAGCCGCTGCCGGACGGCTTCGAGGCCGGACGCGTCGAGCAGCGACCGCCGCAGCGCACCCGCCGTGAGCTCGGGTTCCTTGCGGATGGCCTCGACGGCGTGCGAGACGCCGAACAGGTCGAGCTTCTCCAGCAGCCGCAGCCGGGTGCCCGCCGGGACGTCGCACTCCCAGCTGGTGAAGATGTCGGCCGAGATCAGCATGGTCTGCAGGACGTCGTCGTCGAGGCCGGCGAGCTGCCGCAGGGCTTCGGCGTCGGCGGAGGTGAACCCGCCGGACTCGGCGGATTCGGCGATCAGCCCGATCACCGGCAGCACGTCGGCGACCCGCGGCTTCAGCGTGCTCGCCTGTTTCTCGGCCAGGATCGTCGCGGCCTTCCAGATGTCGCCGCCGGCGCCGTCGACCGACTCGGGCGCGATGGTGTCGGCCTTGTTGAGCACGGCGATCGCGTTGACCGGGCCGGCTTCGCGGCTCGCGGTGGCCGCGGTGAAGGCGGCGAGGGCCTGCTGGTCGTCCGCGCGGACGCCCTGGGTGACGACGTAAAGGACGGCTTCGGCACCGGCGACGGCGTTGCGCGAGGTGTCGTCGAGCTCGTCGGAGCCTTCTTCGTCCTCTTCTTTGCGGTGCTTCGCCGCACCCAGCAGCTGCTCGGTGCGGGACACCGAAGCGGCGTCGAGCGAGCCGAGGCCCGGGGTGTCGATCACCGTCATGCCCTGCAGGACGGCGTTGGTCAGGTACGCCTCGATGTGCGACACCTTGTCGATGTCGACGCCCAGCTCGGCCGGGATCATGCCGTCGGAGGCGAACGGGAGCACCTGCTTGCGGCCGTCGGTGAAGACGATCTCGACGCGGTCGACCGTGCCGTACTGGAACCGGGTCACCAGCCGGGTGCACTCGCCGATGTCGGTCGGCGCGACCCGGCGCCCGATCAGGGCGTTGACCAGCGTGGACTTGCCCGACTTGATCCGGCCGGCGACGGCCACCTGCAGCGGCGCCCCGAGCCGGCGCAGCACCTCGGCGAACCCGGCGGCGGTGCGCGCGGAGACCTGCGACTGCAGGCGGTGGCACAGGTTGGCCACCGACATCGACAGCGGGCCCGCGAGCCGGCCCTGCTCCGGTGACGTCACGGCCCCCAGCCCTCCCGTCGTGCGGACAACCCCTGAATCGTGCCATGCGGGTCATCCGTTGGTCGCACCGAAGGTGGTACCGCCGACGGACGCGCGAACTTCGCCCCGCGACCTAGGGTTGAGTGGTGCGACGGCTGAGTCTCTGGATGCGTGCCCACCCCATGGCGGGCGACACGGTGCTGGCCGTCCTGCTCGGCCTGATCGACCTGCTGCTGTTCGCCGCCGACGGCTTCGGCGAGATCGCCGAAATGCCGCCCTGGTACATCGCCGTGCCGGTGGACGTCGCCATGGTCGCGCCGCTGGTGTTCCGGCGGAAGTCGCCGCTCTGGTCGGCGTACGTCGTGCTGGTGATCAGCACCGTGCACGGCACGCTCCAGCTCGGCGTCTCCAGCGTCGCCGCGCTGGCGATGAGCATCTACTCGGTCGTCGTCTACGCCGGACGGCGGCAGGGGCTGGTGTACGTCGGTGCCGTCGTCGCCGGGTCGGCCGTGCAGCTGGCGCTCGGGCCGGCGGACGAGCTCCTGATCTCGGCGCTGTTCCTGGCGTTCGGGATCGCCCTGTGCTGGACCCTCGGCGAGTTCGTCGGGGCCCGGCGCGCCTACGACGTGGAAGTGGAGGCCCGGTTGCACCTGCTCGAGACCGAACGGGACCAGGCCACCCGGATCGCGGTGGCCGAGGAGCGCGGGCGGATCGCGCGCGAGCTGCACGACGTCGTCGCGCACGCGGTGAGCGTGATGGTCGTGCAGGCCGACGGCGCTTCCTACGCCCTCCAGAGCAACCCCGAGCTCGCCCAGCGGGCCCTGCAAACGATTTCCGAGACCGGCCGGGGCGCGCTCGGCGAACTGCGGCGCCTGCTGGACGTGCTCCGCAGCGACGACGCGGACGGCGAGCCCCGGGTGCCGCAGCCGGACGCGCACGCCCTCGCCGAGCTGGCCGACCGGATGCGCACCGCCGGCGTCCCGGTCGACCTGGAGCTCGGCGAGCTCGGCGACCTGCCGGCCGGCGTCTCACTGGGGATCTACCGGATCGTGCAGGAGTCGCTGACGAACACGCTCAAGCACGCCGGGCGCGGCGCGACCGCTTCGGTGCGGGTCCAGCGCACCGGCGACCTGGTGGAGGTGCTGGTGTCCGACGACGGCGCCGGCGTCGCGCAGCTGGTCCCGGCCGGCCCGCGCGACCCGCGGCTGCCGGGCGGGAACGGCTTGATCGGCATGCGCGAACGCGCGCACGTGTACGGCGGAACATTGGACGTGGGCCCGGCTCCGGGCGGAGGATGGCAGGTCCGCGCGGCCCTGCCGGTTAGGTTGGACAAGTGATCCGGGTGGTGGTCGTCGACGACCAGGAACTGATGCGCGTCGGGTTCCGGATGGTGCTCGGTGCCCAGGCGGACATCGACGTCGTCGGCGAGGCGGGCGACGGCGCCCAGGCGATCGAGCTGGCGTCGCAACTACGGCCCGACGTCGTGCTGATGGACGTCCGGATGCCGGTGCTCGACGGCGTCGAGGCGACGAAGCGGATCGTCGCCGACGGCACCGCGCGCGTCCTGGTGATGACGACGTTCGACCTCGACGAGTACGTCTACGCGGCCCTGCAGGGCGGGGCGAGCGGGTTCCTGCTCAAGGACACCCAGCCCGACCACCTCGTGTCGGCGCTGCGCGCGGTCGCCTCGGGTGACGCGGTGGTGTCGCCGTCGGTGACCCGCCGGCTCCTGGACCGGTTCGTCGGCACCGGCGGCCCGCCGATGCGGGACACCGCCGAGCTGGACGTGCTGACCGACCGCGAGCGCGAGGTGCTCGTGCTGATCGCCAAGGGCATGTCGAACCTGGAGATCGCCGAGGCCCTGTTCCTGTCCGAGGCGACGGTGAAGACGCACGTCGGGCGGATCCTGGCGAAGCTCGACCTGCGGGACCGGGTGCAGGCGGTGGTGCTGGCTTACGAGACCGGCCTCACCCGCCCCGGCCTGGGCTGAGCCGTCAGCGGTAGTCGTCCGGCGGGGTCGTCGCCGGGTCCTTGCCCGCGTTGCGGACTTCGGTGAGCCAGCGGCCGAAGTCCGGGCGGTCGCCGTCGACGTCGGTGTAGCCGTACTCCTTCATCAAGGTCCACGACGCCAGCGTCCGGCCGGCGAAGCGGGCGACGTCCGGGTCCTGCGCCAGGGCCGCGACCCCGCGGGCCAGCAGGTACGGCGTCTCGGAGATCTTGAAGTCGACCGGGGCCAGCTTGCCGACCGCGTCGCGCCAGGTGGCCTCGGTGACCTCGAAGTGGTCGAGCATCGACTCCGACCGCAGGAAACCCGGGGTGACCGCGAGCCCGACGCTGTCGTTCTTCGCCAGTTCCGCGCCGAGGGCCCGGCCGAGCGCGCGGATGCCGCACTTGGCCAGGTAGTAGGGGAGGCCGGCGCCGACGTAGTCGTCGTTGTCGCCGTCGGTCACCTCCAGGACCAGGCCGCGGCGGGCGATCACCAGCGGCAGGAGCTTGTGCAGCGCGATGAGGTGGGTGTCGAGGGCGTTGTGCGTCAGGTCGAGCGCGTCCGCCAGCGGCGTCTCCCAGAAGGGCGCGTCGAAGTGGAAGTACATGTCGCCGCCCCAGACGTCGTCGACGAGGATGTCGATTCCGTCCACTTCGGACTCGATCCGGGCCTTCAACGCGTCCACATCGGACACCGAGGTGAAGTCGCAGCGGACGACGACCGCGCGGCCGCCCGCCGCTTCCACCAGTTCGCCGGTTTCCTCGATCGTCTCCGGGCGCTTCATCGGCGACACCGTTTCGCGGGTCGTGCGGCCGGTGACGTACACCGTCGCGCCCGCGCGGCCCAGCTCGACCGCGATCGCCCGGCCACACCCCCGGGTCGCGCCCGTCACGACCGCGACCTTGCCCTGCAGACTCATGATTCCTCCCGTCCCCGCCACGCGGACAGCACCGCGTCGACGTCCTCCGCCAGCCGGTCGGCCAGCCGCCCGTGCGGCCGGATCGACCAGTCGATCGACACCCCGTTGATGATTCCGAGCACCGCCCGGGCCGCCCGCGGCACGCTCGGCGCGTGCGGCAACGACGAAGCCGCCGCGCGCACGAGCCGCCGCAGCTCCGCTTCCACCGCCGTGAAGTGCTCGCCCAGCAGCGACCGCAGCACCGGGTCGCCGATGTCCACGCCGAGCTGGCCCAGGTGGTTCGCCGCTTCCTCGGCGTCCCCGAGCACCGCGTAGACCGACACGGCCGCGGCGCGCAGGCCGCCGACCGGGTCGTCCGCGCGCTCGGCGCACTCCCGCATCTGCTCGACGGCACGGCTCGTGGCCCGCCGGCTCATCGCCTGCAGCAGGCCGCTCTTCGAGCCGAACCGCTGCGCGACCGTGCCGACCGAGACGCCCGCTTCCGCGGCCACCTGCGCGAGCGTGAAACCGGGACCGCAGCGGCCGACCACGGTCTCCGCCGCGGCCAGCAGCCGCTCGTCGGTGATGCTCCTCGGCCGGGCCACGCCATTATTGAACCACAGTTCATTAATGGCGTCGAATCAGAACCTTGTTCTGGTTAGGGCGGCGCCACGGACCGCAGCCTGCCCACCTGCGGCGACCGTCGCGCCGGCCGACGGCTGAACAAGGTTCTCAGGGTCGACTCAGGGTCATCACGGATCGCGCATCGGCCGAAGAGCCAGCAAGGTACTACTCAGGTAGGGGGAGGGGTTCGGCCTCCAGGGTGACGCGCGAACCATCCTCGACCCGCGACGATGAACGCGTCGTAAGCGAGGGGCGGAAGAGGAGCAGCCATGATCGAGGCAACCGGCCTCACCAAACGGTACGGAAAGACGCTGGCGGTGAACAACCTGTCGTTCTCCGTGGCCGGGGGTCAGGTCACCGGCTTCCTCGGCCCGAACGGGGCGGGCAAGTCCACCACCATGCGGATGATCCTGGGCCTGGACAACCCGACGGGCGGCCAGGTCACCATCGGGGGCAGGAAGTACCACGACCTCAAGGAGCCGCTGCGCACCGTCGGCGCGCTGCTCGACGCGAAGTGGGTGCACCCGAACCGCTCGGCGCGCGCCCACCTGCTCTGGATGGCGAAGTCCAACCGCATCCCGGCGGCCCGGGTCGACGAGGTGCTCGAGACCGTCGGCCTGACCAGCGTCGCCGGCAAGCGCGCCGGCGGGTTCTCGCTCGGCATGTCGCAGCGGCTCGGCATCGCCGCCGCCCTGCTCGGCGACCCCGAGGTGCTGCTGTTCGACGAACCGGTGAACGGCCTGGACCCCGAGGGCATCCTGTGGATCCGGAAGTTCATGCACCGGCTCGCCGACGAAGGCCGCACCGTTTTCGTGTCGAGCCACCTGCTTTCGGAAATGGCGCTGACCGCCAGCAACCTCGTCGTGATCGGCCGGGGGCAGCTGATTTCGCAGTCGTCGACCGAGGACTTCGTCGCCCGCGCCGCGGAGAACACGGTCAAGGTCCGCTCGCCGCAGCTGGCCGAGCTCCGCGACGCCCTGCAGCGCGCCAGCGCCGGCGTGACCGGGGACGAAAAGGCGCTCGTGGTGTCGGGGATGGACAGCGACAAGATCGGCGAAATCGCCGCCGCCAACCGGATCGTGCTGCACGAGCTGAGCCCGCAGACCGGCTCGCTGGAGCAGGCCTTCATGCAGATCACCGGCGACTCCGTCGAGTACCACACCGGCCTCGACGCCGAGGCGCAGCACGTGCTCGAGTCCGCCAAGTAACCGGGGAAACCAAGACCATGAACCTGCTCGCGGTAGAACGCATCAAACTGTTCAGCACGCGCTCGCCGTGGTGGTGCGCGCTCATCACCCTGGCCCTGGCCATCGGCTTCGCCGCCATCATCGCCAGCGCGACGTCGTCGGACTCCCAGCTCTCGGTCTCCGCGACCCTGTACGGCGGCACCCAGTTCGGCATCGCCGTCGTCATGGTGCTCGCCGCGCTCGCGGTGACCACCGAATACCGCTTCAACACCATCCGCACCACGTTCCAGGCCGTGCCGCACCGCTCGCCCGCCCTGGTCGCCAAGGCGATCCTCGTCGCGCTCGTCGCGCTGGTCATCGGCGAGGTCGCCGCGTTCGGCGCGCTGGGCCTCGGCATGGTCATGCGGCCGAACGACGGCCTCGGCCTGCACAGCACGCAGGACTGGCTGAACGTCGCCGGGCTCGGCCCGATCTTCGCGATCAGCGCCGTGCTCGCGGTGGCGCTCGGGATCCTGATCCGGCACAGCGCCGGGGCGATCGCCCTGCTGCTCATCTACTACTTGGCCGTGGAAGAGCTCGTGCAGATCATCCCGAAGGTCGGGCGTCACATCCACGAGTGGATGCCGTTCAACGTGGCGAACAAGTTCCTGCGCGGCAGCGCGCAGGTCGACGGCCCGCCGCCGTCGGACTCGCCGCTGAGCCCGGGCTGGGCGCTGGCGTACTTCGCCGGCATCGCCATCGTGCTCCTGCTGGTCGCGCTCGGGGTCGCGAAGAAGCGGGACGCATAACAGGGGGAACAAGGGGAAAACGGGAATCCGGGTCGCACCGTCGGGGGGCGACCCGGATTCCCGTTTGGCAGTAGGCTTCCGGTGACGGACGAGGGAGCCCCATGATCGAAGCGACCGCGCTGACCAAGCGGTACGGCACCACCACGGCGGTCAACGAGCTGACGTTCACCGCGCGGTCCGGGCGCGTCACCGGCTTCCTCGGCCCGAACGGGGCCGGCAAGTCCACGACCATGCGGCTGATCCTCGGCCTCGACCGCCCGGACGCGGGCACCGTGCTCGTCGACGGCGTCCCGTACCGCGAGCTGGAAGATCCACTCAGGACGGTCGGCGCGATGCTGGACGCCACCTGGCGCCACCCCGGCCGCACCGGGCGCGACCACCTGCGCTGGCTGGCCGCGACCAACGGCCTCCCGGACACGCGCGTCGACGAGGTGCTGGCCCTGGTCGGGCTGACCAGCGTCGGCAAGACGCGCGTCCTGCAGTACTCGCTCGGCATGCAGCAGCGGCTCGGGATCGCCGCGGCGATGCTCGGCGACCCGCGCGTGCTGCTGTTCGACGAGCCGGTCAACGGCCTCGACCCGGAGGGCATGGCCTGGATCCGGCAGCTGCTGCACGCGCTGGCCGCCGAAGGCCGGACCGTGTTCGTGTCCAGCCACCTGCTGCCCGAGATGGCGCAGACCGCGCAGGACCTCGTGGTGATCGGCCGCGGCCGGCTGATCTACCAGGGCACGATGGACGAATTCGTCGCACGGACGAGTGAACACGGTGTGCGCGTGCGCACCCCGCACGCCGACGCGTTGCGGACGGCGCTGACCGGCCAGGCCGAGTTCACCGAGGACGGCGGCGCGTTCGTGGTGTCCGGAATGGACAGTGACCGGATCGGGCAGCTCGCCTTCGACGCCGGCGCGACCCTGCACGAGCTGAGCCCGATCACCGGCTCGCTCGAGCAGGCCTACCTCGACCTCACGCACGAGGCCGTCGAGTTCGCCACCCCGGAGGCCGTCCAGTGACCGCGTCGACGAACCTCCTGCGCGCCGAGCGCATCAAGCTCTGCAGCACCCGGGCGCCGTGGTGGTGCCTGGCCATCGCGCTCATCGCCCCGCTGGGGTTCACCGCGCTGTTCTTCGCGCTGGCCGGGCCGGAAATCCCGCCGACGGTCGGCAACACCCAGCTGGCGAGCGGCAACGGCCGGACCGTGCTGCTCGTCCTGGCCGTGCTCGCGACGGCGTCGGAGTTCAACTGGGGCACCATGCGGCTGACGTTCCAGGCCGTCCCCAGCCGGGTCCCGGCCCTGCTGGCCAAGACCGTGGTCGTCGCGGCGGTCGGCGCCGGGCTCGGGCTCGTCGTCGGCTTCGGCTCGTGGGCGCTGGCGTCGCTGGTGCAGCCGGACGCCGACCTCGCACTGCACACGGGCGCGGACTGGCGCTCGGTGCTCGGCCAGAGCCTGGTCTTCCTGTTCACCGCGGTGGCCGGCGTCGGCGTCGCCCTCCTGCTGCGCAGCGTCGCCTTCGCGCTGACGGTGGTCCTGGTGTGGACGCAGGTGCTCGAAGGCGTGCTGCCCTTCATCCCGGGCGTCGGCAAGCACGTCTACCAGTGGATGCCGTTCCACGCGGCCGACGAGTTCGTCGGCGCGGGCGGGTTCGCCGGCAGTGCGCTGCAGCTGCCGTCCGCGCCGCTCGGCCCGTGGGGCTACCTCGGCTACTTCGCGGCGATCAGCGTCGTCCTGCTGGCGGCCGGCGTGCTCGTCACGGCTCGCCGCGACGCGTGACCGCGGTCTCATACCGCAGAAATCCGTGTTAAGACGAGATGAAATGGCTGTGGCTTCTCTCACAGGCGCCGGACATACTGCTATGACCAGGCAATATTCGAAGTGAGCACCGGAACCGTCTAGCTCCCCTGGAGGTGAATCTTGACGGTGGACACCGGGCAAGAATTGGGCGGCACGATTCCCCGAGCCCGCGTCGAAGGCGACGCTCCCCGGCTCGAACCCATGCTGGACCTCGAATGGTCGCGGGCGATCGAACTCCCGCAGGCCGCCATGACGGCGGCGACGCCCGCCGAACTCCGCCGGGCGTGGGTGCACCGCGCGCCCGAAGACAGCGTCCTGGCCCTGTTCCGCGCTTCGGCCGGGATGGCGGGCCCGATCCCGGCGCCGTGGTGGCTGCGCGCGATCGCGGACGGCAAGCTCGATTCCCGGGAACAGGGTTTCCGCGTCGAGGACCGGATCGCGCAACTGCTCGGCCGGCGCCCGGGCTGGGAATTCGTCCCGTGGGCCGCGGACGGGGAATCCGGTTACTGGGAGTTCATGCCGTCCGAACGCGGCAAATCGGGGCACGCGATTCCCACGACGGTGATGAACACCGACCGGCACGAGGGCTGGATCGACGTCCTCCCGGCGCACACCGGGCGCACGCCGGACCCGATCCCCGTGGCCGGGCTCGCCGGCCTGCGGTCTCGTCTCGGGGTGTTCGAAGCCGTTCGTTAACCTCGGCTGGTGGAAAACGAGGACGGACGTCGGCTGCGCAGCGTGGTCAGTTACGTCAAGCGCGGTGGCCGGATGACCGTCGGGCAGCAGCGGGCGTGGGACGACCACTGGCCGCGGCTGGGCCGCACGGTGAGCGAGCTGGCCGAAGGGCCGCTCGACTTCACCGCGTGGTTCGGCCGCGAGGCGCCGGTGATGCTGGAGATCGGCTCCGGCATGGGCGAGACGACGTCACAGCTGGCCGCCGCGGCACCCGAGCTGAACTACGTCGCGGCCGAGGTCTACGACCCGGGCCTCGGCCAGCTGATGCTGCGCGCCGAAAAGCTCGGCGTCGAAAACCTGCGGCTGCTGCACGGCGACGCCGTCGTGCTGCTGACCGAGCACGTCGAGCCGGACTCGCTGCACGGCGTGCGGCTGTTCTTCCCGGACCCGTGGCCGAAGAAGAAGCACCACAAGCGGCGGATCGTGTCGCCGTCGTTCGCCGCGCTCGTCGCATCGCGGCTCGCGCCCGGCGGCACCTTCCACCTGGCGACCGACTGGGAGAACTACGCCGAGCAGATGCTCGAGGTCTGCTCCGCGGAACCGGCGTTGAAGAACCGGTACGACGGCTGGGCGCCGCGGCCGGAGTGGCGGCCGGTGACGAAGTTCGAACAGCGCGCCGACGTCGAGGGCCGCGTCTCGCACGACCTGATCTTCGAACGGCGCTGATCCGGGAAGCGCTGAAGGGGACTCTCCCCGGATCCCCTGCGGAGAAAGTCCCCTTCAGCTCACTACCCCCGGTATTCGCCCCTCCCCCGACAGAGGGGCGAACGCCTATTCGTCGGCCAGCGGTTCGGCCTGGACCCGCTTGAGGGCGGGCGTGCAGACCGACGCGCCGAGCAGGGCCACCCCGACGCCGAGCACGACCGGCGCCAGGATCCACGGGCTGAGCACGATGCCCCGCTCGTCGACCAAGCTGAACAACCCAACGCCGACAAGTACCCCGACGATTCCCGCGCCGATCGTGGCGACCAGCGCGGGCAGCGCGGCCTCCATCCGCAACGCCCTCGCCAGCACCCGCACCGGGGTGCCCGCGGCCATCAGTGCGCCGAAGGTGCGGCGGCGGTCCATCACCGAGCCGGCGGTCGCGACCGCGGCGCTGCAGCCGGCCAGGACCCCGGCCGCGATCAGGCCGATCACCGTGACGCGGCGCAGGTCACCGAGCTCGGTCTGCTGGTTGAACAGGTACTGGTCGCGGCTGCCGATCTCGGCACCGGCCGCCGGCCCGGCCAGCGCCGTCCGGACGATCTCGCGGTTCGCGTCCGTGGTCGGCGCGACGACGGTGTAGTCCTTCGGCGTGACGCCGTCCGGCAGCGCGGCCGGGTCGATGATCAGCGTGTCCGACAGGTCCGGGTCACGGGGGTGCACGGCTTCCACCCGGGTGCCCGACTTCGCGGCCGTCGCCGGCCCGTCCCACGCGGGGGCGAACTTGTACTGGGCCAGGTCGATCGCCGTGTCGCCGAAGACGGCCGGGCCGCCGGTGCAGTTCTCCGGCGTGAGGCCGTAGCGGGTCAGCTTGACGGCGTCGGCGCAGGTCATCACCAGGGCCCGGTGGCCGTACCGGTTCGGTTCCTGGCCCTTCACCAGGTAGATCTCGCCGACCGCGACCGCCTTCTCGTTCTGGCCGTACTTCTGCAGGGAGGCGTTGGCCTGGTCGACGATCTTGCCCGCGTGCTCGTTGTCGGTGTCGACGTAGAGCACGGAGTCGGAGAACGACCGCCCGCCGCCGGCCATCGATTCGAACGTCGGCAGCAGCGTCAGCGCCATCGACCCGGCGAACACCGCGAGCACGATCCCGGCGGAGGAGCGGTAGGCGCCCTTCGGGTCGTCACGCAGGCGGCGGCCGGCCAGCAGCGCGGACGGGCGCCGCCAGATCCGGACGAACGTGCCGCCGACCGCCGACGTCACCCACGGCCCGACGATCGCGGCCGAGCCGACCAGGAAGAACAGGCCGGCCATGACCAGCCCGATGCCCCCGGTCTCCTTCACCGTCGTCACGGCGATGAGGAAGAACGCCCCGGCCGCGGGCAGCGCCAGCAGCCGCCACCAGTGCAACGGCTTCTTCGTGTGGCCGCCGGTCGCGAACAGCGGGTTCTTCAGCACCCGGCGCAGGCCCAGGACACCGGCCAGCACCACGAGCACCGGGATGGCCACCACGATGAACACCGTCAGCCCGGCCGGCAGCGCGAAGTCCGACGCGAGCCAGGTGCCCCCGGCCCACGGCACGAACGACGCGAGGCCGTGCAGCGCCGGGCTGATCAGCAGGCCGAGCAGCGCGCCGATGCCGGCCGACAACGTCGTCTCGGCGGCCACCATGTTCGTGACCTGCCCCGGCGTCGCCCCGGCGAGCCGGATCGCGGCCAGCCGCCGTTCCCGCCGGGCGGCGGTCAGCCGGGCCGAGGACGCGACCAGCACCAGGCTCGGCACCAGCAGCACGATGATCCCGACCCAGGACAGCAGCATGAGCAGCGCGTCCGCGCTCGCCTTCCCACCCGGGAACCCGGACAGCCGGGAGACGTTCTGCGGCATCGCGTCCGGCGTGTGCCCGGTCAGCGCGACGAGCTGCTCCGGGAACCGGAGGCCGCCCTCGCCGAGCGCGCCGACGGGCTTGCCGAACCGGTCGCCGAGCTGCGCGGCCGGGCTGCCCTGCAGGAGCCGGCCCAGCGCGGGCGACACGACGGTCTCGCCGGGCCCGGGCAGCTGCGGCACGCCCGGCGGCAGCGGGATCGACCCGGGCGTCGCGCCGGGCGCCAGCGCGATGTCGACGCGGACGATCTGCTTGCCGTCGAAGTAGTCCTTCGACGCGTTGAAGAGCAGGTTCACCGGGCCGTCGGAGCCGTGGCTGTAGAAGTGCTCACCCTGCCAGAGGGCCCGCTGCTCGCGGTTCTGCGTGGCGAACGGCAGCGTCGCCAGCAGCAGCACCAGCCCGGTCGCGACGGCCACCCCGATCGCGGTCAGGATCGCCGACGTCCGGGTCCGCCGGTCGACCTTCAGCACCCGCAGGGCGATCTGGAGCGAGTTCACGCCGCCAGCCTCGTCGCGATCAGGCCGTCGCGGATGGCGACGGTCTTGGGCATCGACTCGGCCAGCTCGCGGTCGTGGGTCACCACGATCACCGCGGCGCCCGTTTCGTGGGCGGCGCCGAGGAGGGCGTCCATCGTCTCGCGGCCGGTGCGCGTGTCGAGCGCGCCGGTCGGCTCGTCGGCGAAGATCACCTTCGGCCGGTGGGTCAGCGCCCGCGCGATCGCGACGCGCTGGGCCTCGCCGCCGGACAGCTCACCGGGGCGGCGCTTCTCCTTGCCGGCCAGGCCGAGGCGCGCGAGCCACTGGCGGCCGGCGTCGATGGCCTCCTTGCGGCCGAGCCCCGCCAGCAGCGACGGCAGGGCGACGTTCTCCTCGGCCGAGAGCTCCGCGACCAGCATTCCCGACTGGAAGACGAACCCGAACTCGGTGCGGCGCAGCTCGCTGCGCTTCTTCTCGCCGAGGTGGTCGATCCGCTGCCCGGCCAGGAAGATCTGCCCGTCGTCGGCCTTCAGGATGCCGGCCAGCACGTGCAGCAGCGACGTCTTGCCCGAGCCGGACGGCCCGACGATGGCGACGGCGTCCCGCGGCTGGATGTCGATGTCGATGCCGGCCAGGGCGTACTGGGTGCCGTAGCGCTTCACCAGCCCGCGGCCGGAGAGCACCGGGCCGTTCGTCGCGTGTGGAGTGTTCGGGTCCACGAGGTTCTCCCTGTCGGTTCGGATCTTGATGCCGATGAGCCTCGCGGAGATCGGGAGCGTCCACTTCGGGCAGACGGCCAGTCACGCACCGGCGCGCATCGGCCGATCGGCCGAGGGAGCGCGGGCCACTCGGCCAAGGTGCGGGCGCAGGGGAATCACGTAACGTCACGTTGTGCCCGCCGCGCCCCCTTCGAACACGCTCGCCACCCGCGCCGCCGCCCTGGTGCGGCGCATCGGCGTGCCCTCCGCTGTGCTGTACGCGGCGCTGCTGTTCGACGTCGTCTTCACGACGCAGGCGGCGCTCGACGACAACGGCCCGCTCTTCGTCGACTTCGGCCTGCTGCCGGGCATCTTCGCGATGGCGGCCTGCGGGGTGTGGGCCCAGAAGCGCGCCGCGGTCGCCGGGGTGGTCGGTGGCGGGGTGCTGGTGATGTCCACCCTCTTCATCCACACTCTGCGCATCCCGCCGTACTCCAGCGTGCTGCCGAAGGTGACCATCACCGAGGTCGTGGCCGGGGTGCTGATGGTCTACTACGTGGCCCGCCGGGCGCGGGCGGGTGTGGCGTTCTGCGTGGTCGCCTTCCTGGTCTTCGCCGGCCTCACCGCCGTTTTCGGCCGGTACGCGGGCGTGGCCGAAATCGACGGCGGCACCGGCACCCAGGCGCTGCTGTTCGGCCTGCTGCTGCTCGCCGGTCCGCTGGTGCCCGCCATCGCGGCGCGGGACCGCAGCCCGCGCGGCGAGCCGCGGACCCGGGTGCTGCGCCGGGTGAACGAGCTGGCGATGGGGCAGTGGCCGCTGATGGGCCTGCTCGCCTTCGCGCTGCTGTTCGAGTTCGGCTACACGTACTCGAACACCGCCCGCGGGTTCCCGATCCTGTTCTGCTCGATCGTCGCGGCCGTGATCGCGGTGCTGTCCCCGCGGCGGCCCGCGGACGCCCTGCTCGGCCTCGCCGGGATCATGCTGCTGTCCGCGGTCGTCACGCCGTTCCTGCGCCTGCAGTCCTACGAATACCCGGTGCCCGGCGGCATCCCGGCCACGCAGATCGTCGCCGGCATGGGCGTGGTGGTGAACCTGACCCGGGCGCGCGGGCTGAGCCAGTCCTGGTCCCGGGTCGCCGTGCTCTCGGCGGTCGTCGCGCTCGGGGCGATCCTCAACTCGGACGCGCGGCGGGGCCTGCAGACCGATCCGCAGACCCTGTCGATCCTCGCCTTCGCCGCGACGCTGATGCTGGGCATCTCGATCGCCGTCGGCCTGATGCTGCGGTCCCGGGACTCCGAACGCACCCAGGCCGTGCAGTCCGCGGTGTCCGACGCGCAGACCGCCGAGCGGATGGCGCTGGCCCGCGAGCTCCACGACGTCGTCGCCCACCACGTCACCGGGATCGTCGTGCAGGCGCAGGCCGCGCGGCTGATGGCCGAGCGGAACCCGCAGATCGCCGTGGAGGCGATGGGCCGGATCGAGAACGCGGGTGTCGAGGCGCTCGCGGCGATGCGGCGGCTCGTCCGCTCGATGCGCGGCGACGCACCGGCCGGGTCGAGCGAGTTCAGCGAGCAGGCGACCACCGACCTCGGCGCCGACCTGCGGAAACTGGTCGACAGCGCCAACCACGGCGTGCCGACGTCGATGCACCTCGACCTGCCGCCGGACCTGCCGCACGAGGTCGGCCGCTCGGCGCTGCGGCTGGTGCAGGAGTCGCTGACGAACGTCGGCAAGCACGCCGCCGACGCGACCGAGGCGTTCGTCGTCGCCGAGGTCGCCGGCGCCGAACTGCACCTGCGGGTGACGGACGACGGGCGCGCGACGGCACACCGGCCGGCCGGTGGGTCGGGCGGTTACGGTCTGGTCGGCATGCGCGAACGGGTCGCGCTGCTCAAGGGCCGGCTCTCGGCCGGGCGGGACCCGGGCGGCGGCTGGCGGGTCGAGGCCTGGCTGCCGCTGGCGGCCGGAGAAGACACGGAAGGGGACGAGTGATCCGGGTACTGATCGCCGACGACCAGGAGATGGTGCGGATGGGTTTCCGCATGATCCTGGACTCCCACGACGACATCGAGGTCGTCGCCGACGTCGCGGACGGCGTCTCGGCGGTGTCGAAGGCCCGCGAGCTGCGCCCGGACGTCTGCCTGCTCGACATCCGCATGCCCGGCCTCGACGGCCTCGAAGTGACCCGGCAGCTGGCCGGCCCGGACGTGACCGACCCGCTGAAGGTGGTCGTCGTCACGACCTTCGACCTCGACGAGTACGTGCACACGGCGTTGCGCAACGGCGCGTCCGGCTTCCTGCTGAAGGACGCGGGCCCGGCGCTGCTGATCGAGGCGGTCCGCGCGGCCGACCGCGGCGACGCGCTCGTCTCGCCGCAGATCACCGTCCGGCTGCTCAAGCACTTCAACGGGGGCGGCACCGCGAAACCGCAGGTCCCGCCGCCGTCCGAGCCGCTGACCGCGCGGGAGCTCGACGTGGTCAAGGCGGTGGCGCGCGGGCTGACCAACACCGAGATCGGCGCGGAGCTGTTCCTGTCGCTGTCGACGGTGAAGACGCACCTGGCGTCGGTGCAGGGCAAGATCGGCGCGCGCAACCGGGTGGAGACCGCGGCGTGGGCGTGGCGGAGCGGAGTCGTTTCGTAATTCCCGGTGCGTAGTATCCAGAGATGCAACGCCGTTTCCACGCCCCTGTCGTTCTCCCCGCCGACCCGTCCTGTTCGCTCCTGCGTGACGCGGTCGTCGACGTCGACACCGATGGGCGCATCTCCTACTGCGGACCGGCGGCCACCGCCCCCGAGTCCGCCGCACCGGTCACCACCCTGACCGGCATCCTGCTGCCCGGCCTGGTCAACACGCACGCGCACAGCCCGATGACGCTGCTGCGCGGCATGGGCGGCGACCTGCCGCTGCTGCCCTGGCTCAACGAGATCATCTGGCCGGCCGAGGCGAAGCTGCGCCCGGAGGACGTCCGCACCGGCATGCTGCTCGGTTCGGTCGAGATGCTCCGCCACGGCGTCACGACCAGCGCGGAGATGTACTTCGAAGGCGAGCAGCTGGTCGACGCGGTCCTCACGACGGGCGGCCGCGTGCTGGTCGCGCCGCCGGTGATGGAGCTGCCGGGCCTGGACTGGAAGGCCCAGCTGGCGGCGATCGAGCGCTGGATCGACACGGACGGCCTCCGCTTCGGCCACGGCGACCGCATCGAGCTGGGCTACGGCCCCCACTCGGCGTACATGCTGTCGGCCGACGGCTTGCGGGCGACGGCGGAGTCGGCGGCGTCGCGGGGTGCGCTGGTGCAGATCCACGTCGCCGAGGCGGCGGCGGAGGACACGGCGGTGCGTGCGGCGCACGGTTCGGTGCCGGCTCTTCTGAAGGAGCTCGGCATGCTCGACGGCCGGGTGCTGGCGGCGCATTCGATCCACCTGTCGGACGCGGACATCGCGCTGTACGCGGCGTACGGGGTCGGGATGGCGCACTGCCCGGGCTCGAACGCGAAGCTGGCCTCGGGCATCGCGCGGATCGCGGACCTGCGTTCGGCGGGGGTCGCGGTCGGTCTCGGTACCGACGGCCCGGCGTCGAACGACGACATCGACCTGTGGGAAGAACTCCAGCTGGCGGCGATGTTCGCCCGCCTGGCCACCGGCGACTCGACGGTCCTGACGGCGGCGGACGTGTTCCTGCTGGCAACCCGCGGCGGCGCAGCGGCTCTGGGCCGGTCGGACATCGGTTCTCTGGAACCGGGCCGCTGGGCGGACCTGGTGCACGTCGACCTGGACGACCCGGCGTTCGCGTGCGGCCTGGACGTGCCGGACGTGCAGCTGCTGTCGAACCTGGTGTGGGCGGCCGGCTCGCGGCGGGTGCGGGACGTGTGGGTCGCCGGCGAGCAGGTCGTGGCCGACGGGGAGTCGACGAAGGTGGACCGGGCGAAGGTGCAGGCCGGCGTGGCGGAGACCGCGGCCCGGCTGCGGGTCTAACGCGGGCGGAGGATGATCTCCGTCTGGTGGCTGTCCGGGGTCGCTGACACCGCCGTCACCACCGCGGTGGCCACCGAGTCCGCCTTCAGCAGGTGCGTGGTGTCGTACTCGCGGCCCTCGCCCGCGAAGATCTCCTGCTGCATCTCCGTGTCCGTGCGGCCCGGGTAGACCGACGTCACGCGGATGCCCGGCTCCTCCTCGCGCAGGGCGTCGGCGAACGCGCGGACCGCGAACTTGCTCGCCGCGTACGGGGACCAGCCCGGGCGGGCGTTGCGGCCCGCGCCCGAGTTGATCACCACCACGTGCCCGCCCGCCGCGCGCAGGGCCGGGAGCAGGAGGCGGGTCAGCTCGACCACCGCCAGGGTGTTGACCTCGAAGTTGGCTCGCCACGCTTCGGCGGAAGCGTCCTCGATGCGGCCCAGGTGCGCGACGCCCGCCGAGTGGACCAGGACGTCCAGGGACGGGATGTCCGCGACGGCCGCGGCCAGCGAGGCCGGGTCCGTCAGCTCCACCGGCCACGGCTGCGCGCCCGGGAGCTCCTTCGCCAGCGCCGCCAGCGCGTCGGCGTCGCGGCCGCCGAGGAGGAGACGGTGGGTCGGGGCCAGCTGGTGGGCGACCGCCGCGCCGATGCCGCGGGACGCGCCGGTCACCAGGGCGAGGGGAAGATCCGTCATGCCCCCACCGTAGCGGCGAACCCGGCGTCCACCGTGCGGTCCTCGCGGTGGCCCGCGCCGAGCGGGCGCGGGTCCGTGCAGCCGGACGCCGGGTCGGCGTCGGAGTCGCGGGTGTCGTCGCCGGCGTCCCTGGCCGCCGGGTGGTGGCCGTCGGCCGTGAAGCACACCTGGTACGTCCCGTCCTCCAGGCCGTCGAAGCCGTACGTGCCGTCCGGTCCGGTGACCACGCTCGCCAGCTCCTTGCCCGCCGCGTCCTTCAGCACCGCCTTGACACCCGCCAGGCCGGGCTCGCCCGCGTCCTGCAGGCCGTTGCCGTTCGTGTCGGTCCAGGCGAGGTCGCCGATCCGGTTCGTCGGCGTGACCAGCCCGATGTCCGCCGCGAAGTCCTGGTGGGACGGCCCGCCGACGGTGCGCGGTGCGGTGCAGCCGCTCGCGTCCGCGTCCGAGTCGCGGTCTTCGGTGCCGACGTCCCGGCGG
Organism: Amycolatopsis sp. NPDC004625; assembly: GCF_040609695.1. Lineage (NCBI taxonomy): Bacteria > Bacillati > Actinomycetota > Actinomycetes > Pseudonocardiales > Pseudonocardiaceae > Amycolatopsis > Amycolatopsis sp. NPDC004625. Next base: position 168,751 of record NZ_JBEXKX010000006.1, on the reverse strand, counting down.
GTCACGGCGAAGCCGTCCGGGACGGCGAAACAGACCTGGTAGGTGCCGTCCTTCAGCTTCTCGAAGCCGTAGTGGCCCTTGTCGTCGGTCGTCGTGGTGCCGACCGTGCCGCCCGCGCCGTCCTTCAGCGTCACCTTGACGCCCGCGACACCCGGCTCGTCCGGGTCCTGGAGGCCGTCGCGGTTGCGGTCCGCCCAGGCGAAGTCGCCGATCTTCGCGACGGCCGGCGGCGGCAGGACGGTGATCGTCGCCGACGCCGTCTTGTCACCGAGCGTGCCGCCCGGGTGGTGCACGCCGGTGACCTTCGCCGTGTTCACGTGCTTGTCGTCGGCCACCGTGAGGTCCGGGTGGTCGCAGGTCAGCTGCCGGTTCGCGGCCGCGGCCAGCGCGAACGGCTCGAACGTCGCGGCGCACCACGGGTCGGCCACGGTGATCCCGGTCAGGTCCTCGGTGCCCTCGTTGGTCACCGTGACGCGGTAGTGCGCGGTTTCGCCCGCGGTGACCGTCGCGAACGAGCCCCACGCGCCGGTCGCCGGGTTCTGCACTTCCTTCTTCACCGAGTACGCCGCGAGCTGCAGGTCGACGCAGTCCCAGTGCAGGCGGTCGAGGGTCGTCGTGGCGAAGAACTTCACCGCGGCCGCCTTCGCCGGCGCCGTCGCCGCCGGGAAGTCCTGCCGGACCAGGTTCCCGTCGCCGGCGTAGTGGCCGGCGACCAGCTTGGTCTCCTGCACCTGCGTGCCGGACGCGTCGAAGAACCGCAGGCCGGTGCCGGGTTCGTAGCGCGGCGCGGCCGAGGCGGTCCAGACGCTGAGCGTGTAGACGCCGCCGGGGACGAACCGCTCGGTCTGGTAGGCGGTGCTCGTCTTGCCGTCCGGGGTCTGGATGACCGCCGCCCGCTGCCCGTCGACGGCGTACGCCTGCTCGGTCAGCAGCCGCGGTGCCTTGGCCGCCGGGGTCGTGGGCGGGACCGGCGCGGCGGGGGTGAAGAGGTAGCCGTCGGGTGCGCCGTTGCGGGCCGTCTCTTCGACGCTCGGGTTGGCCGCGACCCCGCCGCACGACGGCGGCGGCTCCTCGGCGGACGCGGGCACGACCGCCGCACCGAGCGCCACCACCGCCACTGCCAGCACGCGCGCCGAACGGACCATGCCTTCGACTATGGCGCGTGGCACCGGCCCGCACCGGCCGAGAACCGTCCACTTAAGAGTGAAACTCGGCGGGTGCGGGCCGCCTGCCTCAGCGTTCGCCGATGCGGCCGGGGCGCCCGAAGCGGCCCGTCTTCCACACCGAAACGATGGCCGGCCGCGGCTGGGCGGTGCCGCCGTCGGGCCAGTGCGACGTCGGGTTCGCCGAGCTCGCCGCGTTCTCGCCCGGGTGCTGGACGGCGACGAGCACCAGGTCGTCGGTCACCACCGGGCCGCACGTCTCGGCGCCGACCGGCACCGACAGGAACTGCTTGACGTGGCCGCGCTCCGGGCCGGTGACCGGCACCGAGAACAGGCCGTCGTTCGCGCCGAGTGCGTTGCCGTCGGTGGCGACCCAGAGGTTGCCGTGCCGGTCGAAGGCGACGTTGTCCGGGCAGGAGATCGGGCTGACCTGGTCCTTCGGGAAGCCGCCGAAGTAGGTGTCCGCGGCCTCGGGGTCGCCGCAGACCAGCAGCAGCCGCCAGGAGAACCGGGTCGACGCCGCGTCGCCGCGGTCCTCCTCCCACTCCAGGACGTGGCCGTTCTTGTTGCCGTTGCGCGGGTTGACCTCGTCGACGCCGGCCTTGCCCGCGGCGCCGCGGTCGGTGTTGTTGGTCAGGGCCGCGTAGATCCGGCCGTTGACCGGGTTCGGCTCGATGTCCTCCGGCCGGTCCATCTTCGTGGCGGCCACCTTGTCCGCGGCCTGGCGGGTGAAGACGTAGACCTCTTCGGCGGTGAACCCGTCGACGAACGACTTGTCGCCGCTGACCAGCGGGATCCACTCGCCGGTGCCGTCGAACTGGCCGTCGGCCGGGAGCTTGCCGGTGCCGTCGACCTCCGGCGCCGGGCTGTCGCCGGTGAAGCGGGCGACGTACAGCGTGCCCTCGTCGAGCAGGGCCGAGTTGTGCCGCCGGGCGTGCGCGCTGCGGCCGGGCTTGTACTTGCCCTTCGACACGAACTTGTAGATGTACTCGAACCGGCTGTCGTCACCGGAGTAGACGGCGACGTGGCCGTCGGCGGTGATCTTGATGTTCGCGGCTTCGTGCTTGAAGCGGCCGAGCGCGGTGTGCTTGACCGGCGTCGAGTTCGGGTCGTTGGGGTCGATTTCGACGACCCAGCCGAACCGGTTCGGCTCGTTCGGCTCCTGCGCGACGTCCCAGCGCTTGTCGAACCGCTCCCACTTGCGGGTGCTGGCGCCGGTGCCGACGGTGTAGCGCTTGAGCCGCGCCGCCGCGACCGGCTCGGTCACCTTGTCGGCGTTCGCGAAGTACTGGTCGAAGTTCTCCTCGCCGGAGAGCACCGTGCCCCACGGCGTCACGCCGCCGGAGCAGTTGTTCTGCGTGCCGCGGACCTTGCGCCCGGAGGGGTCGGCCGACGTCCTGAGGAACTTCGACCCGGCGGCCGGGCCGCGGACCTCGAAGACCGTGTCGAGGGTGATCCGGCGGCCGTACCGGCTCGGGACCACTTCGAGGCCGCCGCGGACCGGGTCGCGGCGGGTCAGCAGCACCGACAGGCCGTGCGCCGCCCAGGCGATCCTGACCTGCTCCTCGGTCGGGTTCGCCGGGTCGTACTGGTCGGCCGGGAACATGTGGACCTCGGTCGTGTACTCGTGGTTGACCACGAGCAGGTTCGACCACCCCAGCGGGTCCTGCGGGATCAGGCCGACGAAGTCGTTGTTGTAGCCGAACTGCTTGGCCTGCGCGGCCGCCGTCTGCTTCGTGAAGTCGAACTTCGGCGCCCCCGGGACCACCGGGTCGCCCCACCGGACGACGACGCGCTGCGCGTAGCCGCCGGGCACGCTGACCTGGTCGAGCTTGTTCGGCGGGACCGGGTCGAAGTCGGTGCCGGGCACCGGCCGCGACGGCCGCGGCTTCGGCAGCGGCGCGGCGGCGGCGGTGCCCGTGGAGAGCGCGGCGAACCCGCCCGCGGCGGCGGCCATCACGGCGCCGGCCTGGAAGACGCGGCGGCGCGAGATGTCCTTGACGACGTCACCGAAGTACTCGTTGCCGGATTCGTTGGCCTCGGGGTGGGCGCACGCGTTGCCGCAGCGGTATTCGCAGGTCACCGGGGAGCGCCCGCCCGGGTGGGCGGGGAAGAGCGGGAGCAGACGGTCGGGCACGAGGCCTCCATGGTGGGAGTTCGGGAACGACCCGACCGTAAGCTCCCAAAACCAGCCTTTCCAGACATTCAGGTGAATTCCGGGTGTATCGGCCGGGTTAGAACTCCTCGCCGACGAGCACCGCTTCCCGCGGCACGGTGTGCGGGTCCGCCTTCTTCTCCCGCAGCGAGAGCAGCGCACCCGCGACGACGCACAGCACGGCCGAGGCGATGAACGGCGCCTGCGGCGACCCGAACCACTCGGCGACGTGCCCGACGAGCGTCGCGGCGACGGCGCCACCGAGCCAGCGGCAGAAGTTGTAGCCCGCGCTGGCGACCGGGCGCGGGGCGTCGCTGATCGACATCGCGGTGCCGGTGAACAGCGTGTTCAGCAGGCCGGACACCAGCCCGGAGACGATGATCCCGGCGACCAGCACCGGCTTGCTCGGCACGGCGAGCACCAGCATCAGCACGGCGTACCCGAAGACGGCGGCCGCGGCGGCGTGCCGCTCGCCGAGCCTGGCGGCCAGCCGCGGCGCGAGGGCGACCCCGGCGACCGCGACGCACAGGCCCCAGCCGCAGAACACCAGCCCGACGGCGATGGCGCTCCAGCCCAGGACGAACGGCGACCAGGCGAGCACGGCGAAGAACGCGGCGGTGTACAGCGCGGAGGCGACGGACGTGCGCAGCAGGCCGGTGTGCTTCAGCGCGCGGATCGGGTCGAGCAGCTTGATCGGGGCCCGCTGCTCGTGCTTGTCGCTCTTGAGGAACACCGCGCACAGCACGAGCGCGCCGGCCATCAGGATCGCGGTGCCGAGGAACGGGCCGCGCCACGAGATGCTGCCGAGCAGCGCGCCCAGCAGCGGGCCGACCGACAGGCCGACGCCGAGGGCGGCCTCGTAGAGCAGGATCGCGCCGGACTGGCCGCCGGTGGCGGCGCCGACGATCACCGAAAGCGCGGTCGCGATGAAGAAGGCGTTGCCGAGGCCCCAGACCGCGCGCAGCCCGACGAGCTGCTCGATCGAGCCGGCGGCCGAACACAGCGCGGTGGCCGCGACGATCAGCGTCAGCCCGACCAGCACGGTCCGCTTGGCGCCGAACTTCGCGCTCGCCGCGCCGGTGACCAGCATGGCGATGACCTGGACGCCGAGGTAGGACGAGAAGAGCAGGGTGACCTGGGACGGCGTCGCGTCCAGGCCCTTGGCGATGGACAGCAGGATCGGGTCGACCAGCCCGATCCCCATGAAGGCGATGACCGCGGCGAACGCGGTGATCCACACCTGCTTGGGCTGGCCCTTGACGGCGTCCAGCAGGCTCGAGTAGTGGTGCTCAGCGTTCATCGCTGATCAGTTCCTCCTTGGTGGTGGCTACGAGCAACTTGGCGAGGGCCGGGAGGGCGGCTTCGATCGCTGCGCGGTCGGCGTCGTCCATGGCGATGAGCCGTTCGCGAAGGAACTCTTCGCGGGCGGCCACCGTCTCGGCGTAGAAGCGACGGCCTTCGTCAGTGACGTCCACGAGCACGGCCCGGCCGTCGGCCGGGTCCGGGCGGCGGGTGGCGAGGCCGAGCCGTTCGAGCCGGCCGACGACGTCGGTCATCGACGGCAGCTTGACCTGCTCGAACTCGGCCAGCGCGCTCATCCGGCGCGGCCCGCCGTTGACCAGCTCGCTCAGCACCGACCCCTGGGTGAGGGTCAGCGACAGCTGCGGCGTCTGGCGGCGCACCTGGTGGTACAGCCGGAAGACCAGCGGCCGCAGCCGGTGGGCGAGATCGGTGATCGCGGAAGTCACTTAGCCAGGCTAACAAAAATTAGTAAGGGTAGCTAAGTAACTCCTCTCACAGGCTAGGCTCGACGCATGGAAGCGGTGATCTTCGACCTCGACGGCGTGCTGGTGGACTCCGAGCGGATCTGGGACGAAGTGCGGCGCGCGGTCGTCGCCGAGCACGGCGGCACCTGGCGCGAGGAGGCGACCCGGGCGCAGCAGGGGATGAGCACCCCGGAGTGGGCCCGCTACCTGGTGGAGGAACTGGGCGCGCAGCTGTCGCCGCCGGAGATCGCGACGCTGGTCGTCAAGCGCATGGCGGCGCGGTACGCGGCGGAACCACCGTTGATCCCGGGCGCGGTGGAGGTCGTCCGGCAGGTGTCGGCGCGGTGGCCGGTGGCGATCGCCAGCTCGTCACCGGTGATCCTGATCAAGGGCTTCCTGGACGTGACGGGCCTGCCGGTGGGCGCGGCGGTGTCGTCCGAGCAGGTCGGCGCGGGCAAGCCGGCCCCGGACGTGTACCTGCGGGCGGCAGAGCTGCTGGGAGCGACACCGGCGGAGTGCGCGGCGGTGGAGGACACGACGAACGGCCTGCGGTCGGCACTGGCGGCGGGGATGGCGGTGTACGCGGTACCGAACCCGCACTTCCCCCCGGACCCGGCGGTGCTGCGGCAGGCGACGGCGGTGGTGGAGAAGATCACCGACCTGCCGGGGGCCCTGGGCCTCGGCTGACCTGGAAGCGCACCGGCGGCGAGCCGGGGGACACCGAGGCGAAGAACACCCGATCCATTTCCAGTTTCGCGTCGCCTCGGGCCAAGGACATCCCGCCACCGGCATCGAACAACCGCAGCTCGCGGACCGCCGGATCGACGAGGTAGACCGCGATGCGGGGAGGCAGCGGGCCACCGGCCTCGCCGACGTATCCGGCGCGCACGACACCCGCCGACAGCGGAGCGCACGACGGCGACTTGACCCCGAACTGCGGCAACGCGGCCGTCAGCTTCGTGAGCATGCTCTGCTGCTTGGGCACCCCGGCGACACAGAACTGCGGCGCTCCCTCGACCGTGGCGAAGAACGCGTAGGAGGTCCAGATCCCGGTCAGGTCTTCGAAGTCGGTGAGGGCCGTGGGCGGACCGACGTTGTGCAACTCGGCAAACGGGTAGTACACGGCCTGTGCCAGGTCCAGCGGCTCGCCGGCTTTCGCGGGCGGGACCGACCGGAGACCGGGTCATCCGCAGGTGCCGCGTCCGCGACCGGGTCATGTTCACCACGGTCGTGCGGAGGTAGCCCGCCACCCTCGTGTGGTCCGCCAGGGTGTCCCAGCGCTGGTGGAGCTTGACGAACGCCTCCTGTGCGACGTTCTCCGCGTCGTCCGCGCCGAGGAGGTGGGCCAGCCGCGTCATCGGGCCGAAGTACTCGCGGAACAGGGCGTGGAAGGTCGGCGCGCCCAGGTCTGCCGGTGTTTAGTGCAGCACGCGAAGAAGGCCGCCACCACCAGGTGACGGCCTTCCTCGTGAGTCGGTCTTACCGCTCGACCTCGCCGCGGATGAACTTCTCCACGGCGTCACGCGCGGTGGCGTCGTCGTACTGCTCCGGCGGCGACTTCATGAAGTAGGAGGACGCCGACAGGATCGGGCCGCCGATGCCGCGGTCGAGGGCGATCTTCGCCGCCCGCACGGCGTCGATGATGATGCCGGCCGAGTTCGGGGAGTCCCAGACCTCGAGCTTGTACTCCAGGTTCAGCGGGACGTCGCCGAACGCGCGGCCCTCGAGCCGGACGTAGGCCCACTTGCGGTCGTCGAGCCACTGGACGTAGTCGGACGGTCCGATGTGGACGTTGCCCTTGCCGAGCTCGCGGTCGACCTGCGAGGTGACCGACTGGGTCTTCGAGATCTTCTTCGACTCGAGGCGCTCGAGCTCCTTCATGTTCAGGAAGTCCATGTTCCCGCCCACGTTGAGCTGCATCGTCCGGTCGAGCTGGACGCCGCGGTCCTCGAACAGCTTCGCCAGCACGCGGTGCGTGATGGTCGCGCCGACCTGGGACTTGATGTCGTCGCCGACGATCGGGACGCCGGCGTCGGTGAACTTCTTCGCCCACTCGGGGTCGGAGGCGATGAACACCGGCAGCGCGTTGACGAACGCCACCCCCGCGTCGATCGCGGCCTGGGCGTAGAACTTGTCCGCCACCTCGGAGCCCACCGGCAGGTACGACACGAGCACGTCGGCCTGCGCCTCGCGCAGCGCGGCGACGATGTCGACCGGGGTCTCGTCGGACTCCTCGATCGTCTCGCGGTAGAAGCGGCCGAGGCCGTCGTGGGTGTGACCGCGCTGGACGGTGACGCCGAGCGGCGGCACGTCGGCGATCTTGATGGTGTTGTTCTCGGAGGCGAAGATCGCCTCGGACAGGTCGCGGCTGACCTTCTTGGCGTCCACGTCGAACGCGGCGACGAACTCGATGTCGCGGACGTGGTAGCCGCCGAAGTCGACGTGCATCAGACCGGGGACGCGGGTGGCCGGATCCGCGTCGCGGTAGTACTGGACACCCTGGACCAGCGACGCCGCGCAGTTGCCGACGCCCACGATGGCCACCCGTACGCGGCGGTTCTCGCCCATGGGGGTTTCTCCTTCAATCCGTCTGTTCAGTAGGTCTGGTGCCGCGACGCTGCGGCCCGGCCGGCCGGCTCAGGTTTCCGGACCCTGCCGTTCGGCTTGTTCGTGCGCGATCAGCTCGTTGAGCCAGCGCACCTCCCGCTCGCTGGTCTCCAGCCCCAGCCGGTGCAGCTCGCGGGTGTAACGATCGATCTTCTCCTCGGCCCTGGCCAGCGCCGCCCGCATGCCCTCGCGGCGTTCCTCGACGCGACGGCGGCGGCCCTCGAGGATCCGCAACCGCACGTCGGCCGGGGTCCGCGAGAAGAAGGCCAGGTGGACGCCGAAACCTTCGTCGTCCCAGGTCTGCGGCCCGGCGTCGCCGAGCAGCTCACCGAAGCGCTCCTTGCCCTCCGCGGTGAGCTTGTAGACCCGCCGTCCGCGCCGCGACCACGCCCGGTCGTCGGCCTCGTCCAGCTCCTCGACCAGGTACCCGGCCCGCAGCAGCTTCCGCAGGGTCGGGTACAGCGAGCCGTACGAAAACGTCCGGAACGTGCCGAGCGTCTCGTGCAGCCGCTTGCGCAGCACGTACCCGTGCATGGGCGCTTCGTGCAGAAGACCGAGGATCGCGAACTCCAGCACACCGCACCCCCTTCGGGAACAAACCGAGACGACCCGCGTTGCTCCGAACGAGCGCCTCGATCCAACCTACTCAGCCACTATATCGCGCCGATACATCGAAGTGGCGAAGCCAACAGGACCGACCACCCCGGAGTGTCGGAAATTCACCGGAGAGTTATCGAACGTCCGGCGTGTCCGGCCCGGTCCGCGGTCTGGTGCCGCTAGGGGGCGTGGACGCCACAGGAAGAGCCCGTACTCTGTCCTCGTGATTAACCAGCGGCAGGTCGTGGACTACGCGCTGCAGCGCCGTGCGCTGCTGGCCGAAGTCCGCTCCGGGCGCGTCGGCAGCTTCGAAGCCTGCGACGCGAGCCCGTACCTGCTGCGGGCGGCGAAGTTCCACGGCCGGGCGGGTGACCAACCCTGCCCGATCTGCCGCCAGGAGCCCTTGACCCTGGTGTCCTGGGTCTACGGTGACGAGCTCAAGCACGTCGCGGGCTCGGCCAGGACCCCGGAGGAGCTGGCCAGGATGGCGGGCTCGTTCGCGGAGTTCACCGTGTACGACGTCGAAGTGTGCCGGGCCTGCCACTGGAACCACTTGGTCCGGTCATACGTCCTGGGCACAGGGGAACCGGCGGGTCCGCGAAGGACCGCAGGCCGGTGAGCCACCGTACGACCAACGCAACGCGCAGGTCAGTGCCCCTGCGGGTACTGATCCGGGAGGCCCATCCGTGACCGACGACCACAACCGCTCCTGGCCGAACCAGGAGCCAGACGCACCTCGCCGTGCCCAGTGGCCGGGCGAAGACGCGGGACCGGCGTGGCCCGGTGAATCCGCCCGGCGCGCCACCCCGCCTCGCGGTGGCGCGCGGCAGTCCGGCCCCGCCTGGCCTGCCGGCGACGAAGGTGGCCCGCAGTGGCCGAACGACCAGGCCCGGCGCCCGCAGACGCCGCCCGGCGGCGCCCGCCGTCAGACGCCCCCGCCTGGCCGCCGTCCCGCCGGCGCACCCCCCGGTTCGCCGCCGCAGGGCTTCCGGCAGCCCCCGCCGGGCGGCCGCCGTCCCGAGCCGCAGACCGAGCGTGAGCCGGATCTCATCACCCACCACGCGCACAACGGCACCGAGGACGCGTACGACTCGTACGACGACGACCGGCGGTTCGACGAGTTCGCCGACGACGTCGAGCCCCAGCGCGAGCTCGACGAGAAGGGCCGGCCGGTCCTCTCCCCGGCGCAGCGGAAGAAGCGCCGCTGGAAGATCATCCGGCGAGTCGCGTACGCGTGCGTCGGCGTCTTCTTCGTCGTGCCGGCGATCGCGTTCGTGATCACCTACTTCATGGTCGACGTGCCGACGCCGGAGAGCGTCGCGGCGCTGCAGAGCCAGCCGATCACCTACTACTACGCCGACGGCAAGACGGTGATGGGGCGCGAGCTGCCCAAGGGCGGCGACCGGCAGCTGATCAAGGTCGGCGAGGTCCCGGAGGTGCTGAAGCACGCCGCGTACGCCGCCGAGGACGCGACGTTCGAGACGAACTCCGGCTTCGACGTCACCGGCATCCTGCGCGCGGTGTACAACCAGGCCACCGGCGGCCAAGGCGGTGGCTCGACCATCTCCCAGCAGTACATCAAGAAGGCCACCGAGAACGACGCCCCCAGCCTCAGCCGGAAGTGGACCGAGCTGGCGAAGTCGTTCAAGATGAACAACCAGCAGTCCAAAGAAGAGATCATCACCGCGTACCTGAACATCGTCTACTTCGGACGCGGCGCCAGTGGCGCCCAGGCGGCGGCGAAGGCCTACTTCAACAAGGACGCCAAGGACCTCAGCGCGTCCGAAGCCGCGCTGCTGGCCGGCCTGATCCAGGGCCCGAGCCGCTCGGAGAACCCCGAGTACGCCCAGCGGCGCTGGAACTACGTGATGGACCAGATGGTGGCCAACAAGTGGCTGCGGGCCGACGAGCGCGCGGCCGCGCAGTTCCCGACCCCCATCCCCAAGGACCAGTCGCGCCAGGAGTCGCAGGGCACGCTCAACTACTTCGTGCAGCAGCAGGTCGAGCAGGAGCTGGCGGCCAAGGGGTACGACAAGGACAAGCTGCACGCGAGCGGCGCCAAGATCTACACCACGATCGACCCGAAGGCGCAGCAGGCGGCCGAGCAGGCCGTCACGGAGAAGATGAAGGGCCAGAAGGACGACCGCATCAAGAACGCGGTCGTCGCCGTCGACCCGAAGACCGGCGGGGTGATCGCCTACTACGGCGGCCCGACGGTCGTGAACGTGGACGGCAAGGACCAGCTGGCCACCGACTGGGCGTCGACCCCGCGTAACCCGGGGTCGTCGATCAAGCCGCTGGACCTGGTCGCCTATCTGCAGATGGGCAAGGGACTGGGCGACACCTTCGACGGCACGTCCGGCCGCAAGTTCAAGGGTGTCGACAAGCCGATCAACAACGCGGGCAACGACAGCAGCTGCGGCAAGGACTGCACCGTCGCGAAGGCGATGGAGCACTCCATCAACACCGTGTTCTACGACATGGTCGTCAACGTGACGGGCGTGAAGGCCGCGGCCAAGGCGGCGTACTCGGCCGGGATCCCGGAGAAGTACGGCACCCGCGACTCGATGGGCCTCGACGGTTCGCAGTCGATCGGCGGTGGCCGGACCGAGGTCGCGCCCGAAGACATGGCCGCGGCGTACGCGACCTTCGCCTCGGGCGGCGTCCGGCACGACCAGCACTTCGTCGCCAAGCTGACCAACGCCCAGGACGAGGTGGAGTTCGACGAGAACAACACCGCGCAGGGCAGGCCGGCGTTCGACAACGACCAGACGAAGAGCCAGCAGATCGCGGGCAACGTCACCGAGTCGCTCAAGCCGGTGATCGACTTCTCGGACCTCAAGTGCCCGCCGGGCCACGAGTGCGCCGGCAAGACGGGAACGCAGCAGCACACGGTGGCCGAGGGCGAGCCCGCGGCGATGGGCAACTACAACTCCCAGACGTGGATGGTGGGCTACACCCCGTCGGTGTCCGCGGCGGCGTGGGTCGGTGGCGACAAGGACTACGCGCTCAAGGACAAGAGCGGCAAGCCGATCGGCGGTAAGACGCTGGCCGGGCCGATCTGGCAGGAGTTCATGTCGCTGTACCTCGCCGGCCAGGCACCGGAGAAGTTCGACAAGGTGCAGCCGATCGGCAAGGACCCGGCCGAGGTGACGACGACGCCCTCCAAGCCGTCCGACACGCCGACGCCGAGCGAGACGCCGACGACGACGCCGAGCGCGCCGAGCACGGAGAACACCGAGACCGAGACGTCGCCGAGCAAGCCGACCAGGTCGCGGCCGGGCCCGGGTACCGGCGGGCCCACCCCGCCACTGCCCGGCGGTGACGGGTTCGCCCGGCCACCGGGCTCGGAAACCGGCTGACGCAAAGGCCCCGCACCTCCCGGTGCGGGGCCTTTGCCGTTACCGGGAGTGCGTCAGTACCACGGCGTGAGCGTCAGGACGCCGTTGAAGTAGGCGCCGCCGCGGAAGCGCCAGTTCGGGCTCGGGTTGGTCGCCTTGGCGGCCGAGGTGAGCGACCACTTGTAGGTCGACGTGCCGAACGGGCCGCACTGCAGCCACGTCCGGCCGCCGTCCTGCGACCAGTCCATCCAGACCGAGTCGCCCGGCCCGAGCGCGGCTTCGCTGCCGTGGGCCCGGGCCCACCCGCGCTTGACGCCCTGGACGATGCCGACCTCGACGGTGAGGCTGCGCCCCGGCGAGTTGGCCACGACGGTGCCCTCGAGGTCGTCCGGGATGTCGACGAACCCGTTGGCGCCGTGCGCGCAGTCGGCCGCCGACGCCGAAGCCACCCCGGAAACGCCGACCAACAGGGACGCGGAGGCCGCGACCACGGCCGCGCACGCGCCCAGCTTTCGCAATGATGACAATTCGATCCCCAATTCCTGAGTACCAGTGAATGAGGAGAAAGCGCAGCACGCGCCGCGATAACCCTCCCCGTCGGCAGCAAACCACGAACACCCCGGTTTCACCAATAGGCCATCACGGTCGGAGGGCGACACCGACCCCGGCCGGGCCCCCGCGTCCACCGGCCCGAACAACGCGACAAAAGCCGCGAATCCGGCAGGAAAGCCTTCCACCAGGCGGCCCAGCTCTCGGTGAACTCCACCCGAATGGCGGCTTGGCGGCGCCGGTAACGCGAAGTTTGATGTTGGTTGCCACGAGTTCGCGCTGATGATCGTGGCCGAGCAAGGGGAGGCATCGGCGCCACCAGGCTGTGAGGTTTCCTCATGTCGTCTTTCGTCGGCAGCCCACTTTCCCTATTGCGCACCACGGGTCTTCTTTTCCGCGCACGCTAGCGCTTTTGGCGTAGTACGCCTTTTCCCCGCACTTCGGCAAACCCCGATTTCGCGCGCCGGAAATCCCCGTGTCCGAAATCATTCGGCCATTCCTGCGCGTAGGAAAGAGAAGAGATGAGATCCAGCTGGCGGAAGGCTGCGCTCGGCGCGCTGGCCTTCCTCACCTTGCTGCCGGCGGTGACGGCCACGCCGGCCGCCGCCGAGCAGACGACCCAGGAAACCCGGGCGGTTCCCGCCGACGATCCCCCCGTCGTCGCGGACGCCAAGCGGGACGAGCTGCTCGGCCAGGGCTGGCAAGCCTCCGGCGACCGGCTCTGGACCACCACCGGCGACGCGGAGGGCCTGCACGTCCTGACGGCCGAAGCGAAGACGGGCTACAGCTGGCGCACGATCGCCGACCTGACGGTGACCGGCGTCGACACCGACCAGTGGATCGGCCACGGCTGCGTCACCGGCTCGGGACAGCGGGCGGTGATCGTCTACGCACCCCGCACGTTCACCAACAAGGAGGACCTGACCTCCCGCGGCGGCCTCACCGCGGTCGTCGACCTCGTCACCGGCGCGGTGACGAAGCTGCCGATCCGCACGACGCTGTCGTACTACAACCCCGGTTGCGGTGCCGGTGAAACCGCCGCGCTGACGCAGGAAGGCGGCGACCGGCTCCCGAAGACCGGCATCGTCACGGTGGACACGACGACCGGCAAGCTCAGCGCCCGCACCGAACTCCCCGGGCAGACGACGTCGGCCACCCCGGTCGACGGCGGGTTCGTCGTCGCCGACGCCGCGGGCCTGCTCAAGATCGGCACCGACGGGACCAGGCAGCGGCTGGTCGCCGGCACCGGCGGCGTCCCGTTCAACGTCCGGGCCGACGCCCAGGGCGGCGTGGTCTTCATGGACCTCGCGGGCAACGACAGCCGGGTGCGGCGCGCGACGTCGTCCCGGCAGCTCAGCCAGGACGCGCCGACGCTGGCCAGCGGCCCGCTCGGCTCGGTCGGCGTCGCTTCGGGCGTCGGCGGCAAGGTGTTCGTGACGGGTACGCCGGCCAAGGTGGCCGCTCTGCCCGGTGCGGTCGCCCGGCTCGACGTGCCGGCGGACGCCGAGGTCTCGTCCCTGGGCCAGACCGCGATCACCGACGTGGCCCTCGCGCCGGTGAAGCCGGGCACGAAGGCGGCGAGCGATCCGCACCGGCCGCGTCCGGTGCACATCGCCACCCGCAGCCTGCGCACCGGCAAGGCGTTCGGCTTCGGCGTCGACCCCGGCGACAGCATCAAGCCGCGCTGGAACGACACCGTCGACGCCGACCGCGTCTGCTCGGTGCCCCGCAACGACCCGGGTACGCAGGTCTACCAGCCCACCCCGCGCGAGGTGGAGTGGGCCGCGGACAACGCGGTGACCGGTGCGCGCAGCGTGGGCAACAAGATCCCCGCGCAGATCCTGCTGGGCGTGCTCGGCCAGGAGTCGAACCTGTGGCAGGCCGCCCGCAACATCTGGGCCGGCGAGTACGGCAACCCACTGGTCGGCAACTACTACGGCCTGGACATCTACGACGACAACCCCAGCAACGACTGGGACATCCGCTGGGACAAGGCCGACTGCGGCTACGGCGTCACCCAGACGACCGACGGCATGCGGCTCGCCGGGCACCCGAAGCCGGGCACCCCGGACGTGACGCGGCTGCCGAGCGAGCAGCGCGCGATCGGCACCCAGTACGTCTCGAACGTCAACTCCGGCCTGGACATCCTGCTGGACAAGTGGCAGCAGCTCCAGGCGCGGGGCATGACACTGAACAACAACGACCCGATGCGCATCGAGAACTGGTTCTACGCGACCTGGGCGTACAACTCGGGGCTGCACGACGGAACCCAGCCGGACGACGCGGGTGTCGTCGGCCTCGGCTGGCTCAACAACCCGGCGAACCCGCGCTACCCGGTGGGCCGGGCGAACTTCGGCGCCAAGCCGGCGGACTTCGCCCACCCGGAGAACTGGCCGTACCCGGAGAAGGTGCTCGGCTTCGCGACTAGCCCGCCGTCGGGCTACGAGGGGCCCAACCAGCCCGAGCCGTTCTTCCGGCCGGCAACCTGGAACGGCGCGAGCGGACCGGACACCACGCCCGGGACGGCGAACTACAACCGCCGCACCGCGCGGCCCGCACCGCAGACCTTCTGCACCGCGGACAACAACTGCTCCTGGGGCACGGCGGTCCCGCCCGACGTGTCGGGTGAGCCGCCCGGCCCCTGCCTCCACCGGGACGCGGCCGGCAAGCTCGACCTGCGGTGCTGGGTCAAGACCGCGGCGACCTGGAAGCCGGACTGCAGTACCACCTGCGGCTTCGAGTTCGTCCGGTACGACCCGGGCGTCGGCAAGCCCGCCGACGGCGCCAGCTACCCGCCGCGGTGCGACAACAACGACAGCAACCCCAGCCACAACGGGATCGTGGCCACGGCCGGGGTCGTCGACGACGTCACCACCCAGACACCGCCGGTCCGGCCGTGCCGGGGAATCCACGCCAACCTGGCGGGGAGTGACTTCTCGTTCAGCTACCCGAGTGCGTCGTCCAAGATCGACCTGCACCAGGTCGGCGGCGGCTACGGCGCGCACTACTGGTACGGCCACACCCGTTCCGACACCGACGAAGGCCACAAGACGCAACTGATCGGCAACTGGACCTTCCCGTCCATCGACGGGCTGGCCAAGCTGATGGTCTACATCCCGTCCCACCTCGCGGACGCGGACGTGGTGTACGTGGTCGACACGGCGAGCGGGCCGCTGAACGTGCCGGTGCGGCAACGCGACCACCACGACGAATGGGTGACCCTCGGGGTGTTCCCGTTCTACGGTCAGCCGAAGGTGCACCTGAACACGATCACGGCCGGGGCGAACGGCCTGGACGCGCTCGCGTTCGACGCCATGGCGATCGACAAGGTGCCGGACGGGCCGGGGTACACGCCGATGATCGTCAACGATTCCGCCGGGCCCGACGGCGGCTACGCATGCCTGCAGCTCAAGGGCAACGTGGCCAAGGCGGGGTCGACGGCCGAGTTCCGAGGCTGCAACAAGGCGTGGGGCTACGGGTACTGGAACGTGGTCGGGACCAACGTGGTGGTCAACGTCGGGTCCACGCAGCTGAAGGCGTACGTCGTCCAGGACCGCACGGCCGGGCTGTGCCTGCAGGTGGCCGACGGGCGCACCGACGACGGTGCCCCGGTGGTGCTCGCACCTTGCGTGGCCGGCGACACGAACCAGATGTGGACGGTGCCACCGCCACCGCCGGCGCTGCCGGCCGGACCGACCCCGCAGTTCGCGGTCAACGTGAAGACGCTGAAGTGCATGAGCCTCGGCACGGCGAACCCGAACGGGACGACCCCGGTCGTCCAGGAAACCTGCGACCAGGGCGGCAACAAGCCGTGGCAGTACTGGAAGGGGTACACGCAGGGCAACCCGTTGCCCTGACGGACGAAGAACGGGCCCTCCGCGCGAGTGCGCGGAGGGCCCGTTTTCCCCTACGGCGTCAGCAGTTGCGGATGGTCCAGACCGGACCCCAGTAGTACGACTGCTCGAAGCTGTTGGGCACCGGCGTCGTGTAGAGCAGGTTCCCGGTCTTGCCGTAGAACCTGGCGCGGGTGCCCGACGACTGCTGGTTGATCCACGAACCCGTGCCGGTCCAGTTCGGCAGCGAGTAGCTGGCGCAGTGGTACATGTCGATCGAGTCGCCCGCGAAGAACGTGTCGCTGTAGGCACAGAAGTGCCCGTCCTTGGCGTGCTGCTCGCCGTAGAAGCACGGGTCCAGGTCGGCCGCGGTGTTCGTCGTCTTCAGGTTGCGCACCTTCGACTCGCCCGGCACCGTGAGCCCGACCGTGGCGTTGCCGTCCAGGTCGATCTTGTTCGGCGCGATCTGCTTGCCGCCGACCGCGGCGAGGTAGCTGTCCGCCTTCGCCTGCAGGGCCGCGGCCTGGTCGGCGGTCAGGCCCGCCGCCACGGCGTCCGCGCGGAAGTCCGGGTGCGTCTGCGCCGCTCCCGCCGACACCGCGCCGCCGACCAAGGACAGCACCGTTGCCGCGAGCACGGCGGCAAGACGTGTTCCAGCCATTTTTACCCCTCTCGGAAATGAATGCCGGGGAAACCCCGTCAGTTCGCAGAGTGCCCGACCGACCCCCGGTGATCAAGGTGGAAAAAGGAATTGCTTCCAATGGAGCAGAGAGCCCTGCGCCTTGTACCCCGCCGACCGCAAAAGGCGGGTGAAGCCGCTACACGCCGTGGGTGTTTTGTCCGATATTGCACCCGAATGGCGGCTGGCGCGAGCCGAACCAGGAGAGCTTTGATGATCGAGTGCGCTGGGGTGTTTGCCCTGGCCACGACCGCCGGGGCACGGGGAGGTGCCGGCGTCGCAGCAGTACCCGGGGGAGAACCGTGTTCACTGTCTTGCCTTCGCCGCTCTCGTGCGCCGATCCGCGTCGAGCCGTCACCCGCTCCGCCGGATAGCGCTTTCCTTATTCATCAGTCGCGTATTTCAAAGGATTTCGCATGCCGGTTTCCCCGGCGACCGGTGAATTCGGCGCGCCCGGCGTGCGAGAGAGGGAAGAAATGAGACGAAGCTGGCCGAAAGCCGCGGTGGCGGCACTGGCCTTCCTCACGCTGGCCCCGGTGATGACCGCCGCGGCCGACCCCGACGCGGTCCCCACGCTGCCGCCGGGTGCGGTGCAGGCCAACACCACGCCGGCGCCACCCGCCGACCCGCCCACGGTCGACCCCGGCAAGCGCGACGAACTGCTCGGCCAGGGCTGGCAGCGCTCCGGCGACCGGCTCTGGACCACCAGCAGCGACGCCTCCGGGTTCCACGTCCTGGTGGCCGAGGCCAAGACCGGCTACACGTGGCGGACCGCCGCCACCCTCGGCAAGCCGAACGCGGACGTCGACCAGTGGATCGGCAACGCCTGCGTGACCGGTTCCGGCCAGCGGGCCGTCGTCGTCTACGCGCCCAGGCGGTTCACCAACAAGGAAGCGCTGACCGGCCGCGGCGGTCTCACCGCGGTCGTCGACCTCGCCACGGGCGCGGTCACCGACCTGCCGGTGCGCACGTCGCTCGCGTACTACAACCCGGGGTGCGGCGCCGGGGAAACCGCCGCGCTGACCCAGGAAGCCGACGAGGACCTGGGCAAGACCGGGGTGCTCGTCGTCGACGCCGCGACCGGGAAGCTGAGCCCGCGCACGGAACTCGCCGGCCAGGTCACCTCGGCGACGCCCACCGCGGGCGGGTTCGTCGTGGCGGACCGGCTCGGCCTGCTGAAGGTCGGCGACAACGGCACCCGGACCCGGCTGGTCAAGGACACCGGCGGCGTGCCGTTCGGCGTCCGCGCCGACTCCGCGGGCGGTGTCGTGTTCATGGACCGAGACAAGGACAAGGCCCGCGTCTTCCGCGTGGCGCCCGGTGCCGGTGTCACGGCGCTGGCCAGCGGCAAGTTCGGCGCGCTCGACGTCGCCGGCGGAGCGGGCGGCCGGGTGTTCATCACCGGCAAGGCGGACACGCTCGCCGCGCTGCCGGCGCCGGTGCGGAAGCTGGACACGCCCGCGACCAGCGAGGTCTCCACCCTCGGCGAGGCCGCGGTGACCCGCACCCAGACGCAGGTCACCAACGCGGACCCGGCCGTGCCGGAGCAGGTGCACATCCAGAGCCAGAGCACGAAGACCGGCAAGCCGCTCGGGTTCAGCTTCGACCCGGGCTCGACGCCGAAGCCGCGCTGGAGCGACACGACCGACCCGGCCCGGACGTGTTCGGTGCCGCGCAACAACACCGGCGTGCAGGTGTACCAGCCCAAGCCGAAGCAGGTGGAGTGGGCGGCCGACATGGCGGTCAAGGGTCACCTCTTCGCTTCGCGGCCGGCGAACTGGAACAACAACGGCCTCAGCGCCTACACGCCGCAGGGCATGTTCCCGCCGGTCGCGCTGTCGACCGGTGGCGAGGTGCCCGCGCAGATCATGCTCGGCATCCTCGGCCAGGAGTCGAACCTGTGGCAGGCCAGCCGGTACGCGCTGCCCGGCGAGACCGGCAACGCCCTGATCGGCAACTACTACGGCCTCGACATCTACGACGCCGACGCGGGCAACGACTGGGACATCCACTGGGACGACGCCGACTGCGGTTACGGCGTCTCGCAGATCACCGACGGCATGCGGCTGGCCGGGCACGCCAAGCCCGGTGAGACGCTGCTGCCGGCGAACCAGCAGATCGCGGCGGGTACCGACTACGCCGCGAACGTCGCCGCCGGCCTGCGGATCCTCGTCTCGAAGTGGAACCTGATGCAGAGCGTCGGGATGAAGGTCAACAACAACGACCCGGCGAAGATCGAAAACTGGTTCTATGCGACCTGGGCGTACAACTCGGGGTACCACAACCCGGGCGAAGCGGGCACGAACGGCGCGTACGGGCTCGGCTGGCTGAACAACCCGGCCAACCCGCGCTACAACCCGTCCCGCCACCCGTTCGGCAGCGACCCGCACGACTTCGCGCACCCGCAGCAGTGGCCGTACGAGGAGAAGGTGCTCGGCTTCGCCACCTACCCGCCGAGCGGGTTCGAGGCTCCGGGCGTCGAGGTGCCGTTCTTCCGCGCGGCCTGGTGGAACACCGAGGGTTACCGGGCGGCGGCGGTCCCGGCCCCGCAGCTGTTCTGCACCGGGGACAACGCGTGCGACTGGGGTTCGTCGCACACGCCGAACGCGCCGGAGGTCGCCGGCGAACCCGCCGGTCCGTGCGCGCACACGAACAGCGCGGGCCAGTACGACCTCAAGTGCTGGGTGCACAGCGCGCTCAACTACAAGTCCGACTGCGACAACGAGTGCGGGCACGAGTTCATCCGCTACGACTACCCGGACTTCGCGGCGGAACCGGCGAACGGGACGAGCTACCCGCCCGCCTGCAACACGGTCGGGCTGTCCGGTGACGCGCTGACCGTCGACGACGTGCCGGACGCCACCAAGCCGATCCAGAACCCGAACTGCAACGGGATCGGCAAGAACTTCGGCAGCTTCGACTTCACGTTCGCCAAGGACGCGAACGGCTTCGAATCGTCGAAGATCGACCTGCACCAGCTCGGCGGCGGCTACGGCTCGCACTTCTGGTTCAGCCACACCCGCGCCGACAACGCCGAGGGCCGCAAGACGCAGATCACCGGCACCTGGACGTTCACCGCGATCGACGGCCTGGCCAGGGTCAAGGTGCACATCCCGGCGCACATGAGCGACGGCGGCACGGTGACCTACACGATCGACACGGCCAACGGCCCGGTCCCGGTCCGCGCGGCCCAGTCGACCAGCAGCAACGGCTGGATGAACCTCGGCGTGTTCCCGTTCAAGGGTGTGCCGAAGGTGCACCTCGGCACGATCGACCAGACCGGCGACGGCACGGAGAAGGTCGCCTGGGACGCGGCCGCGCTCGAACCGGCGTACGGCACGGACGAGCAGGGCGACTACAACCCGGGCTTCCACAACGACGGTTCGAAGATGTGCCTGGTGCTGCGAGGCAACACCCCGGCCAACGGCGCGGTCGTGGAGCAGCGGGCGTGCAACGCCTTCACCGCGAACTACTGGCACCTCAACGAGCTGCGCACCGAGGGCAGCGGCACCACCCTTTCGCACATCGTGCAGGTCGTCGACCGGGGCAGCCACCTGTGCCTCACGGTCGCCGGCGGCAGCACGGCCAGCGGGGCGGCGATCGTCGAGGCGGCCTGCGACGTGAACGACACGGCTCAGCAGTGGAGCTTCGGCACCCTGACGAACACCGAGTCGTTCACCTCCGAGGGGCTGCACAACATGAAGAGCGGGCTCTACGCCGGGCCCAAGGATTCGGCGAAGACGGAGGGCGCGCCGATGACCCAGCGGGCGCTCGACCTCGACGGGGACCACGTCCTCGACGACACGCAGTGGTGGGGCAAGTACATGGCCACCGCACCCTGACCGGCGGATGATCGACCGGGCCCGGCAGGCACTCCGCCTGCCGGGCCCGTTTTCCGTGAACCGCCGCCGCCCGCGGGACGTGTGAGTGTCGAGGGGTCTGCGCCCGCAGCCCACTTCGCGCATCGAGGACGGCCCGTGTACACCGACCGAAATCGCTCGAGGTCCGGCCGGCGGCCGGGTCCGCGTGGTCGCTACCAGCCACGACGGCCCCTCCCGCCGCTGCCGCACGACCTGACCGAACCGCACGAACTGCCCGAACCGGACGAGCCGGGTGCCGCCGTCCCACCGGCGGCCCTGCGCCGCCGTCGGCGCTGGAAGACCGTCCGCCGGGTGGTGTACGTGCTGGCCGGGCTGTTCTTCATGGTGCCCGCGGTCGCCTTCGTGGTGACCTACTTCGCCGTCGACGTGCCTTCGCCGGACAAGGTCGCGCAGTCGCAGGGCCAGGCGGTCACCTACCTCTACGCCGACGGCACCGAGATGGGCAAGGACGTCCCCAGCGGCGGGAACCGGCAGATCCTGACCCCCTCGCAGATCCCGGACGTCGTCAAGAAGGCCGTGATCGCCACCGAGGACGCGTCCTTCGAGACCAACTCCGGGTTCGACGTCTCCGGCATCCTGCGGGCCGCCTACAACCAGGCCACCGGCGGGTCCGGCGGCGGGTCGACGATCTCGCAGCAGTACATCAAGAAGGCCACCGGCGACGACGCGCCGACGCTGACCCGCAAGTGGGTCGAGCTCGCGAAGTCGTTCAAGATGAACCAGACCTACGAGAAGGCGGACATCATCACCGCCTACCTCAACACCATCTACTTCGGCCGCGGCGCGTACGGCATCCAGGCCGCCGCGCAGGCGTACTTCGGCAAGGACGCCGCCCAGCTGAACTTCTCCGAGTCCGCGCTGCTCGCCGGCCTGATCCAGCAGCCGGGCCGGTCGGAGAACGCGACGGTGGCCCGCGACCGGTGGAGCACCGCGCTGGACCGCATGCAGCGCAACGGCTACCTCACCGCGGCCAACCGGGCGGCGGCGAAGTTCCCGACGCCGGTCCCGCTCGTCGATTCGCGGCAGGGGACCACGCTCAACCCGTTCATCAAGAAGCAGGTCAAGGCGGAGCTGGCGGCCGCGGGCATCCCCGAGGAGAAGTACTACGCGGGGGGCTTCCAGGTGTTCACGACGATCGACTCGAAGGCGCAGAACGCCGCCGAGCAGGCCGTCGCGCAGGGCATGGCCGGGCAGACCGACGACCGCATCCTCGACGCGCTGGTCGCCGTCGACCCGCGCTCGGGCGGCGTGCTCGCCTACTACGGCGGGGCGCCGATCGTGAAGGGCCCCAACGGCGAGGACCAGGCCGGGCGCGACTGGGCGGACGAAGCGCACAACCCCGGGTCGTCGATGAAGCCGTTCGACCTCACCGCGTTCCTCAAGGACGGCCGCGGTCTCAACGCCGTCTTCGACGGCCGCTCGCCGCGGTCGTTCCCGGACGTGCCGCTGCCGGTGCGCAACGCCGGCACCACCAGCAGCTGCTCCGAGACGTGCACGGTGGCCGAGGCGATGCAGCGGTCCACCAACACCGTCTTCTACGACATGGTGCTCAACGTGACCAAGCCGTCGGGCGTGGCCGAGGCCGCGCAGGAGGCGGGTATCCGCACGAAGGACACCGGCGGCCGCAGCGTGCTGTTCACCGGGGACAACAACATCTCCATCGGCGGCGGCCAGACCGCCGTCACCCCGGCGGACATGGCCGCGGCGTACGCGACCTTCGCCTCCGGCGGGGTCCAGCGCGGCCGCCACTTCGTGCAGAAGGTGACCAACGCCCAGGGCGAGACCGCTTACGAGGCCGACACGCGCGCCACGGACGCGTTCGCCGACAACGACCGTGGCAAGAGCCAGCAGATCGCCGGGAACGTCACCGCCGCGCTGGCGCCGGTGATCCCGTTCTCGCGGCTGACCTGCCCGTCCGGGCACGAGTGCGCCGGCAAGACCGGCACCCAGCAGCACACCCCGGGCGACGACGAACCGGCGTCCGCGGCGAACACGAACTCCCAGACGTGGATGGTGGGCTACACACCGTCGGTCTCGGCCGCGGTGTGGGTGGGCGGCGACGGCGACAAGGCGTTGCGCGGCCCGACCGGCCAGCCGCTGACCCCGTCCGTCGTGGCCGGCCCGGTGTGGCAGCGGTTCATGCAGCTCTACCTGGCCGGGAAGCCGGGCGAGCGGTTCAACCGCGTCCAGGCGATCACTTCGCCGCAGGACGACCAGTTCCAGTTGCAGCTCCAGCAGGAACAACAGCAGCAGCAGTTCCAGCAGCAGCAACAACAGCAGCAGCAGGACTTCACCTTCGGCCGCGGCAACCAGGACCAGCAGCAACAACAGCAGCAGCAACAGAACCGCGGCCGCGACCGGCGTGACGGCCGGGGTCCCGGGCGCGGCAACGGGAACGACACCGGGCAGTCGAATTCCGGCCCCTGACCTCCCGCGTCTGCCAGGATGATCGCGGGACGCCCGTCCCGCGATCATCCGTCGGGAAGGCCATGCGGAAACTCGCTCCCCTCACCCTCGCCGTCCTGCTGGCCCTGACGACGACCGCGGACGCCGCCGCGCCGTACTGGGCCGACGAGCTCGGGCTGCCCGCGGCCTGGGAGCTGTCCGAGGGCGCCGGGGTGCGGGTCGGCCTGATCGACACCGGCGTCGCCGCGGACCCCGACCTCGACGGCGCGGTGCGGCCCGGCGCGGACTTCCCCGACCTCGGCGCGCCCGCGGGGGACGCCATCGGGCACGGGACGACGATGGCCCTGCTGATCGCCGGCCGCGGCACCGCGGGCACCCGCGGGGTCGCCCCGAAGGCGGAGCTCCTGCCGGCCCGGCTGACCGGTGGCCCGTCCGACGCGGTCGCCGCCGTCCGGTGGGCCGTGGACCAGGGCGCGAAGGTCGTCAACCTGTCGATCGGCAGCGGCGGGCGGACGACGGAGTACGACGAAGCCGTGAACTACGCCCGTGACCACGACGTGGTCGTCGTCGCGGCGGCGGGGAACGCGGGCGAGGACCGCGGGGTGACCAGCCCCGCGGACCGGCCGGGCGTGCTGGCCGTGACGGCGGTCGACCGGACCGGGAGGTTCCGCGACGACGTCAGCGTGTCCGGCCCGGAGGTGAGTTTCGCGGCGCCCGGTGTCGACATCTCGACATCCCGTCCCGGCGAGAAGGCGCCGACGTCGGGGACGAGCCAGGCCGCCGCGATCGTGTCCGGCGTGGTCGCGCTCGTGCGGTCGCGGTACCCGGACCTGACCGCGGCCCAGGTCACCGACCAGCTGGCCCGGACGGCGAAGGATCTCGGCGTGCCGGGCCGGGACAACGAGTACGGCTACGGCTTGATCGACCCGGTGGCCGCGTTGTCCGCGGAACCGGACACGGGCACGCCGTGGTGGGTCATCGCGCTGTGGGCGACCGGCGGCGTGCTGGTGCTGGGCGCGGCCTGCGCGCTGCTCGTGGTGCTGCGGAAAAGGAGGCCGTGACCTCGGAGCTGGGGGTCACCGAGGTCACGGCCGGTCAGGGGGTCAGAGTTCGACCACGGTGCCGTCGACGCCGGAGCGGTGGGCGGCCTCGATGACGCGCAGGGCCGCGACCGACGACTCCGGGTCGACCGGGAACTCGCCTTCGCCGCGCAGCGCGTCACGGACCTGGGCGTAGAACTGCTCGTAGCGGCCGGTTTCGGTCGGCACGGTCTCGACGTCCGGGCCGACGCCGAGCTTCCCGGCGTCCGCCGCGGGCTCTTCGCCCCAGCCCGCGTCACCCGGCCGCAGCCCGGCCTTGATCTGCGGTTCCTGCACGTCGAGGCCGTACTTGGTGAACGTCGCGCGGTCGCCGAGGACCCGGAAGCGCGGGTTCTGCGTACCCGCGAGCGCCGAGGACCACAGGTGCGAGCGGACCCCGTTGGCGTGCGTCAGCGCGACGAAGACGTCGTCGTCGACCTGGACGCCGTCCCGGCGGCGGTCCACCTCCGCGTAGACGCGGGTGACCGGGCCGAACAGCTGCAGCGCCTGGTCGACGATGTGCGCGCCGAGGTCGTAGAGCAGGCCGCCGGCCTCGGCCGGGTCGCCGAACTCGCGCCAGTTGTCCTTGATCTTCGGCACCCAGCGGTCGTAGCGGGACTCGAAGCGGAACACCTCGCCGAGCCGCCCGGAATCGAGGACCTTCCGCACGGTGAGGAAGTCGGAGTCGAGCCGCCGGTTCTGGAAGACCGTGAGGCCGACGCCCGCCGCCTTCGCCGCGGCGACGACCCGCTCGGCCTCGGCGGCGGTGGGCGCGAACGGCTTGTCGACGACCACCGGCAGGCCGGCTTCGATCGCCCGCAGCGCGAGCGGGACGTGCGTGCGGTTCGGCGTGCTGACGACGACCAGGTCGAGGTCGCCGGCGCGCTCGAACAGCTCGTCGGCGCCGGGCACGATCTCCGCGCCCGGGTGGTCGGTACGCGCCTGGGCGGCGTTGCCCGACGTCGTGATCACCGCCGGGGTCAGCCCGGGCGTGGCCGCCACCAGGGGCGCGTGGAAAACGCGTCCCCCGATGCCGTACCCCAGGATGCCCACCCGCAAGTCGTCCGCCATGCCCGCCATTAAACAACAGCGTTGCCTAATTGACCAGACGTGCGAAGATCTCGTCCATGGCGGACACCGGGGTGAACCTGCGCGACGTGCGCGCGCACAACCGCACCCTGCTGCTCACGCACATCCTGCGCGCCGGCGGCCTCAGCCGGGTCGAGCTCGCCGAACGCACCGGGCTCACCCAGCAGGCCGTCTCCAAGATCGTGCCCGAACTGCTCGACACCGGCCTCCTGGACGAACAGCGCCAGCCGTCCGGCGCGGTCGGCAAGCCCCGCACGCAGCTGCGCATCCGGGCCGGCGCCAAGCACGCGCTCGGCGCCCGGCTCGACCGCGACGAGTTCCACGTGGTCCGCGCCAACCTCCTCGGCGAAATCGAGGAGGCGGCGGGCGGCCCGCTCCCGGCCGGCTTCACGCCCGCCCAGGCCGTCGAAGCCATCGGTGCCACCGCGCTCGAACTCGCCGACGGCTTCGACGTGCTCGGCCTCGGCGTCGGGGCGGTCGGCCCGCTGGACCACCGGGCCGGCCTGGTCCGCGACGCGACGAACATGCCCGGCTGGCACGACGTCCCCCTGCGTGACCTCCTCGAGCAGCGCACCGGGCTGCCGGTGACGCTGGACAAGAACACGAACGCCGCCGCGTTCGCGCGCCTGTGGCCGCACGGCGAGCCGACGGCGACCGCGGTCATCCTCGCCGGCACCGGGATCGGCGTCGGCCTGCTGATCGACGGGCGGCTCTACCGCGGCCCGCGGACCAACGCGGGCGAGTTCGGGCACACCACGATCGCCTACGACGGGCCGCGCTGCGGCTGCGGGCGCCGCGGCTGCGTCGAGATCATGGCCAAGCAGGCCCCCGACACGCGGACCGCCGCCGGGTTCCTCGGCATCGGGCTGGCCGACCTCGTGCAGGTGCTCGACCTGGAGCAGATCGTGCTGGCCGGCCGGGCGGTCCGCGACGAACCGGGCGTCCACCGCGAAGCCGTTTCGGCGCGGCTCGGGGAACTGCTGCCGGCACCGCACTGGCAGCGGATCGAAGTCGTCGAAGACGGCTCCGGCGAGGAGATCGTCACCCGCGGCGCGGCCGCCGAGGTTCTGGCCTCGTACTACGCGAATCCGGCATGATCACCGGCTTCACCGCCGCGCACCCCGATCACCGATACGATCCGGCTCGTGCCAGAGGAGACCACACGGGAGGCTGACCCCGGACCCGTGACGCTGACCCGGGCGGAACGGGTCGTCCCGAGCTGGACCGACCCCCTCGCGGCGGCGGTCACCAGACCCCTCGGCGGGCCGCTCGGCGAGCACGCGGCGGTCGGCAGGCACTGGTTCTGGTCACCCCAGCGCGTCGGGCTGCTGCTGGCCACGCTCGCGCTGATGCTGTGCTGGTTCGGCAAGGGCTCGTGCATCCAGCAGTACCAGGACGCCAACGGCGTCACCCAGCTCGACTGGCGGGCGGGCCGCCCGTTCGTCGCGATGTGCTACTCCGACATCGTGCCGCTCTACGGCTCCGAGCGCCTCGACCGGCCGGGCACCTTCCCGTACGCGACGTCGTGGAAGGAGAGCTCGCAGACCGCCGAGGACAACACCCGGTACATGGAGTACCCGGTGCTCACCGGGCTCTTCCAGTGGGCGAACGCCAAGCTGGCGGCGGGCTGGCTGAACGTCGCCGAGGCCGGCTGGCTGCCCGGCGCGCTGCCGGTGGCGATCTACTTCGACATCACCGCGTTCTTCCTGGCGGCCGCGTGGCTGGTCACCGTGTGGGCGACCGGCCGGACGACGAGACGCCGCCCGTGGGACATGGTGCTGGTGGCGGTCTCACCGCTGGTCCTGGTGCACGCCTTCACCAACTTCGACGCGCTCGCGACCGCGTTCACCGCGACCGGCCTGCTCGCCTGGGCCCGCCGCCGCCCGGTGCTCGCCGGCCTGCTGCTGGGGCTCGGCGCGACGGCGAAGCTGTACCCGCTCTTCCTGCTCGGCGTGCTGTTCGCGCTGTGCCTGCGCGCGGGGAAGCTGACGCCGTTCTGGAAGACCGCGATCGCCGCCGTCGTGACGTGGCTGGCGGTGAACGCGCCGTTCATCCTGTTCACCACCCGCGGCTGGTGGGAGTTCTTCCGGATGAGCGCGCTGCGGCCGATGGACCCGGACTCGCTGTACAACGTCTTCTCGTACACCACCGGCTGGGCCGGGTTCGACGGCGTGCTGCAGAAGAACCAGACCCCGGCGTACCTGAACATCACGGTGGCCGTGCTGTTCCTGGCCTGCTGCGCCGGGATCGCCTACCTCGCGCTCGCCGCGCCGCGCCGGCCGCGCGTCGGCCAGCTCGCCTTCCTCGTGGTGGCCGCGTTCCTGCTCACCAACAAGGTGTGGAGCCCGCAGTACTCGCTGTGGCTGGTGCCGCTGGCCGTGCTGGCCATCCCGCGCTGGCGGCTGCTGCTCGGCTGGATGCTGCTCGACGCCGTCGTCTGGGTGCCGCGGATGTTCTACTACCTCGGCATCGACCACAAAGGCCTGCCCGAGGGCTGGTTCCTCGGCACGGTCGTGGTCCGCGACCTCGCCGTCGTGAGCCTGTGCGTGCTGGTGGTCCGGGAGGTCTGGCGCCCGGCGACCGACCTGGTCCGGCTGGACGGCGAAGACGACCCGGCCGGCGGCTTCCTGGACGGCGCCCGGGACGTGATCATCCCGAACGCCACCCGGCGCCGCCGGAAGACCGTAGGCGTTTGAACCCAGCCGGCTAACCGAGCTGTTCCCGCAGGTAGGCGATGTCGGCGGCCTGGCCGTCGGCCGGCGTCTCGACGACGACCGGCGCACCCGCCGCCCGGGCGACGCCGACGAGGACCTCGGGGTCGATCGTGCCCTCGCCCTCGACGACGTTCGCGTGCCGGTCGCGCGTCGAGCCGAACTCGTCGCGGGAGTTGTTGAGGTGCACCAGGTCGATCCGGCCGGTGATGGCCCTGACCTTTTCGACGGCGGTGGCCAGGTCCCAGCCCGCGGCGAACGCGTGGCAGGTGTCCAGGCAGAACCCGGCGCCGAACTCGCCGACCTTGTCCCACAGCCGGGCGATGACCTCGAGGTCGCGGGTCATCGCGTTCTCGCCGCCGGCGGTGTTCTCGATCAGGATCGGGACCTTGAAGCCGCCCTTCTCCTGCTCGCGCTCGAAGAGCTTGCGCCAGTTGTCCAGGCCGGCCTCGACGTCGTCGTTGTCGCCGACGTGCCCGCCGTGCACGATCAGGCCCTTGGCGCCGATCGCCGCGGCGCCGTCCGCGTGCTGCGTGACGTTCTTGCGCGACGGGATCCGGATCCGGTTGTTCAGCGAAGCCACGTTGATCAGGTACGGCGAGTGGACGAACACCTCGACCGGGTCGGCCGCGATGGCCTCGCCGTGCGGATGCGGCTTCGGGGCCTTCCAGCCCTGCGGGTCGGAGAGGAAGAACTGGACGACGTCGGCTTTGCGCTCGGCGACCGCGGTCAACGGGTCGTCGTCACGGACATGGGCGCCAATCAGCATGCCGAGCACGCTACTCCGGCGCCCGGTTCCGGCCGGTGGGCCCGGTTGGTGACGCTGGTGGAGTACCGTGAGCGCGTTCCGTGATCCAGATTTGGTCCGACTGCCGGAGGGCACCGATGGGGAAGCACGTCGCCCGGATCACCGCACTGGGATTCACCCTCGCCGCCTCGGCGCTCGCGACGCCGGGCTTGGCGAGCGCCGCCACCAGCCCGACGCTGGGCGGCAGTTGCGAGGCCACGCTGCAGCAGGGCAGCGCGTCCGGCCTGACGCTGGACGCCGGCGCCCCGCTCAACGCCCCGAACCAGCTCACCATCGGCCTCGACTCGAGTTCGCGGAACACGAACGGCTCCGCGCCGCTGCTCACCCTGCCCCTCGGCGACACCGTGAAGGCGCTCGGAATCGGCCAGGTGCCGCTGGTCGGCGACGCGACGGCGAAGGGCGTCTGCCCGGCCGCGCAGGGCACGGTCAACGC
Source organism: Amycolatopsis sp. NPDC004625 (assembly GCF_040609695.1). NCBI lineage: Bacteria > Bacillati > Actinomycetota > Actinomycetes > Pseudonocardiales > Pseudonocardiaceae > Amycolatopsis > Amycolatopsis sp. NPDC004625. The sequence goes on along the minus strand of NZ_JBEXKX010000006.1, from coordinate 139,654 downwards.
GGTCGGCAACCTGACCCAGGGCGTGGCCGGCCAGCTGCCGCCGCTGCCCCTGCCGCCGGCCCCGAACCCGCCCCAGCCCGCGCCGCCCGGCCCGAACCCGCCGGGCCCGAACCCGCCGGCGCCGAACCCGCCGCCCGGCGGCAGCACCGGCCCGATCGTCACCGGTCCGGGCAACGCGAGCCTGCCGGGTGACGCCATCTCGGGCATCTACACCAACGCCGCCCTGCTGCCGGGCAGCCTGGTGCAGGCGCCGGTGATCGCCCAGATCATCCCCGGTCAGCAGGTCCCGCCGACCGTCGACGAGCAGCGGTCCGGCACCGCGGAGGCGCTGCCCGGCGTCACCCCGCCGGCGAAGCTGCCGATGCTGCTCGCGGTCCTGGCGCTGGCCATCGTGGCGGCGGCCCTCGTCCGCGCGTGGATCCGCCGCAGCCCGGCCTGACGCACGGTGACGTCCGCTTCCACCCGAATGCCGGACATTTTTGAACGAGCGGGCGTCACCCGGCTGCCTTAGCGTCGTTGTACTGGTAAGCAGGCGACGAGACCAGGGGCGGCGAGCATGCAGGATCGGACACGGAGGGCAACAGCGGTCGGTGCGGCGGCGGTCGTCCTCGCGGGTTCGGCCGTGCTCGGGCTGCCCGGCACCGCCTCCGCGGACACCGTCACGGCCAAGTGCGGCGACACGATCAGCGCCAAGCCCGGCGACACGGTCAAGGCCACCACACCGCTGCTCGGCCTCCCCCTGAACCTCGGCGTGGTCACCGAGGGCACGAAGGTGCTGACCGGCACGATCAACGCCATCCTCGGCACGCTCTGCCAGGTCACCGTGAACGTGGTGAACACCGTCGTCTCGCCGGTGCCGGTGGTCGGCGCACCCGCGGCGAGCGCGCTCAACCAGGGCGTCCAGGGCCTGACCGGCGGTGCCCAGCAGGGTCTCCGCACGCTCAGCGGCGGCGGCCAGCCGGCCCCGCAGCAACCCGGCGGCACGGGCGGCAACCCGCAGCAGCCGCCGGCCCAGGGCGGCACCGGTGGCTCGCCCCAGCAGGGCGGCACCCCGGCGGGCACCACGCCGATCCCGGACGCGAACAGCCCGCTCCTGCCCGGTTTCGCGAGCAGCCCGGTGTTCGGCGGCTTCCCGTTCACCCTCGGCACGGGCTACGCCCCGATGCGCGACTACAGCGGCATCCCGTTCGCGACGGCCGGGCTCTTCACGCCGTCGCCGGCGATCCGGTACGGCAGCCAGATCCCGGGTTACGCGCCGCAGTACGGCCTCACCGGTCCGGACGGCGCGGCCGACGGCAATTCCGGCGTGCAGACGGCGGGCCAGGCCGAAGCGCTACCCTCCGCACCGGACGGTTTCACCAACGGGTCGAATCTTCCGCTGCTGATTGCGGTTCTGGCACTCTCCGGAGTCAGTGCGGGCCTCGTCCGCACCTGGGTGCTCCGCCGAATGGCCGCTGCGAATTGATCCAACTGCCGAGTATCTTTCACGTATCTCGGTCGTTCATCCTGATGTTGCTCTGAACGACGCCCCCGTGATCCCCCTGGAGGACATGCTCGTGCGGAAGATCATGACCGTCACCGCCGCGGCCGCGTTCCTGGTCGGCGGCGCGTTCCTTTCCACGGGCACGGCCTCCGCCACCACGACCCTCGTCAGCAACAGCTGCACGGGTTCGGTCACCGGGCAGATGGGTGACCAGGTCTCGATCGACGGGGCTTCGGTCAAGACCCTCGTCACCAACGGCGCGAACAACGCCGGCACCCTCGCGATCGGCAGCTGGGCGGGCGATTCCATCGCCAAGAACCACTCGATCCCGGTGGGCCAGGTGCCGAACACGGCGGGCGGCGAAGCGACCGGCGCCGCGATCGGCAAGGCGGTCCGCACCGCGCTGGCCGCCTCCGGCACGTGGGGCCTCGGCCTCGACTGGAACAAGACGCTGAACAGCGTGGAGAGCACGGTCGCCAAGGGCTGCGGCCTCACGCTGCTCGCGAGCAACTACGTGGCACCGAGCACCCCGGCCCAGCCGGGCACGGGCGGCCCCGGCGGCCAGCAGGGCAATGCCGGGACCGTCCCCGGCGCGTCGGGCAACCTCTCGAACCTGAACCCGGGCGCCGCCGGCGGCACGGGCGGCAGCGCCCCGATGCGCGACTACAGCGGCATCCCGACGGCGACCGCCGGCACGGCCGTCGCGCCCGGCGTGCGCTACCCGGCGAACGGCACGCTCCCCGGTGACGCGTCGGCTCCGCAGGCGGGCGTGGGCGACCAGAGCGGCCAGGGCGCGGACATCCGCGACGCCGGCAACGCGCAGTCGCTGGCCTCGAACGGCGCGTCGAACGACGTGCAGCTGCCCATGCTGATCGCGGTGATCGTGCTGGCCGGCGTGACCGCGGGTCTGGTGCGCACCTGGGTGCTGCGCCGGGCCGCCTGACCCCCCGGCGTCCGGTCCTGCCGGTACCCCCAGGTAGCCTTACCTGGACAAACCCTCCTGCCACGGACAGTCCGTGGCCGCGAGCCCATAGGAGGTGAGTGGTTGTGTCACGCCATTACGAGGTAATGGTCATCCTGGACCCCACGCTCGACGAGCGCACGGTCGCCCCCACGCTGGACAACTTCCTCAACGTGATCCGCACTTCGGGCGGTTCCGTGGAGAAGGTCGACGTCTGGGGCCGCCGCCGCCTTTCGTACGAGATCAAGAAGCACGCCGAGGGCATCTACGCGCTGCTCGACCTGAACTCCTCGGCCGACGCGGTCAAGGAGCTCGACCGGCAGCTGTCGCTGCAGGAGACCGTGCTCCGCACCAAGGTCATGCGTCGCGAGATCAAGCGCGCCGCGGCCAAGCCCGTCGCCGCCAAGGCCTGAGCCGAAGGGTATTCCCGATGGCTGGAGACACCGTCATCACGGTGATCGGCAACCTCACGTCCGACCCGGAGCTGCGCTTCACCCCTTCCGGTGCGGCGGTCGCGAACTTCACGGTCGCGTCCACCCCGCGCACGCTCGACAAGCAGTCGGGCGAGTGGAAGGACGGCGAGGCGCTGTTCCTGCGCTGCAACATCTGGCGCCAGGCGGCGGAGAACGTCGCCGAGTCCCTGACCCGCGGCGCCCGCGTCGTCGTGCAGGGCCGCCTCAAGCAGCGGTCGTTCGAGACGAAGGAAGGCGAGAAGCGGACCGTCGTCGAGCTCGAGGTCGACGAGATCGGCCCCTCGCTGCGCTACGCCACGGCCAAGGTCAACAAGGTCAGCCGCGGTGGCGGCGGTGACTTCGGCGGCGGCGGTGGCGGCGGTGGGAACCGCGGCGGTGGCGGCGGCGGCATGCCGGCCGACGACCCGTGGGGTTCCGCGCCCGCCGCGAGCAGCGGTGGCGGCGGCTTCTCGGACGAGCCCCCCTTCTGATCTCGTACACATCCACAAAGATTTGAATTACCAGGAGTAGACAGTGGCCAAGCCACCCATCCGCAAGCCCAAGAAGAAGGTCTGCGTGTTCTGCAAGGCCGAGAAGAAGGGCCGCCCGGAACTGATCGACTACAAGGACACCAACCTGCTGCGGAAGTACATCTCCGACCGCGGCAAGATCCGTGCCCGTCGCGTCACCGGCAACTGCAGCCAGCACCAGCGTGACATCGCCATCGCGGTCAAGAACTCCCGCGAAATGGCGCTGCTGCCCTACACCTCGACCGCGCGCTAAGGGAGGGCACTGACATGGCGAAGATCATTCTCACCACGGACGTGGCCAACCTGGGCGGCCCCGGCGACATCGTCGAGGTCAAGGACGGCTACGCGCGCAACTACCTGCTCCCGCGGGGCTACGCGATCGTGGCCTCCAAGGGCGCGGAGAAGAACGTGCGCACGATCCAGCGCGCGCAGGAGAGCCGTCGCATCCGCGACCTCGACCACGCCAAGGAGATCAAGGCGACGCTGGAGGGCCTCGGCGCCATCCAGCTCACCGGCAAGGCGGCCGAGGGCTCGAAGAAGCTCTTCGGTTCGATCACCGCCGGCGAGATCGTCGACGCGATCAAGGCGGCCGGTGGCCCGCTGCTCGACAAGCGCGTCATCGAGCTGCGCGACCACATCAAGACCGTCGGCAAGCACTCGGTCGGCGCCCGGCTGCACCCGGACGTGAAGGTCGACGTGCGGCTCGAGGTCAAGGCCATCGCGCAGTAAGGCAGTACGTCGTCGTGAAGGCGGGTCACCCCTGGTGGGTGGCCCGCCTTCACGCTTTCCGGGGAACCCCGGACAAGGCGGCGGCGTCGGAGGAGAATGAGCGCCGGATGCGAAGGGGGTTGAGTGGGATGGGCAACGAGGTCAACATGTCCGCGCCGGCCGGTGGGGGCGGTGGCTTCACCTTCGACGCCGGCAAGATCGACGGCGTCATCAAGAAGTGGCAGGACCTGCAGGCCGACCTGAAGCGCGACTACGACGACGCCAACCTGATGGCGAACGTCAAGGCGCCCGGCAAGGAGTTCGCCAGCAGCGACTGGGAGAAGCTCGCCAACCCGTCCGGCAAGGCGTTCCTCGAGCAGAACCGGAAGATGCAGGAGTACGTCAAGAACTACATCGACGCGCTCACCGCCGCCAAGCAGAAGATCACCACCAAGGAGTCGGACACCCAGGCCGACCTTTCGAAGACGAGGACCCAGGCCACGTGAACCGACGACTGATCGCCGTCCCCGCGCTGGCCTTCGCCGTGCTCGCCCTCGCCGGCTGCGCGGGCCAGACCCGGGGCACCGCCAACCCGGCGCCCGCGTCCGAGACGAGCAGCGAAAGCACCACCCGGTCCACCGCCGACACCGCCCCGCACGTGCCGAGCCCGCTGAACACCGGCTCGATCACCTCGGACGCCTGCGCGACGCTGTCGGCGTCGGCGCGCTCCGGCCTCGCTCTCGGCGAAGGGCGCCCGCGCACCACCGGCAACGGCCCGAGCTGCACGTTCCAGGAAGCCGCCGACCCGGGCAACCAGATCGACGTGACCACGGTGACGGCGAACAAGAACGGCCTCCAGGACGTCTACGACACGAAGGCCAACGACGCCTACTGGGGCGAAACCCAGGCCGCCGGGTACCCGGGCGTCTACGCCGCCGCGGTGGACGACCGCAAGAGCGGCAAGTGCGGCCTGTTCGTCGCGGTGACCGACCAGCTGGCGGTCAACATCCTGGTGCAGTACGACAACGGCGCCGGGGCGTCGGACCCGTGCCCGGTCGCCATGAAGTTCGGCGAGGCGATGATCCACACGCTGGGAGGCTGAGGTGCTGGAACTGGTGCTGCTGGGCGGCTTCGCCGCCTACAACATGGCGACCACGCATTCGGACGACCACACGTCGGTGCAGGGCGACCGCAAGATCGACTGCTACGACATCTGGGAGAAGATCACCACCGGTCCCGGCCCGGGTTCGATCGAGAACGGGCAGGCGGCCGCGAGCCGGCTGAAGGGCGCCTACCAGGAGCGGCTCGGCACGATCGACGACCTGGCCAAGGAGATGGACGCGGCCTGGACCGGCGGCGGCTCCGAGGCGGCGCAGCAGGCCGGCGCCCACCCGCTGCGGGTGTGGATGGAGGACTCCGGCACCAAGCTCACCGATTCCGACAAGTACCTCGGCGAGCAGCACAACGCGTTCACCACGGTGCACGCGCAGGTGCAGCAGGTGCCGAAGGACCCGCCGAAGAACAACCTGCTCAACGCGATCACGCCGTGGACGACCGACACCGACCGCGCGATCCGCGACTACAACACCAAGGGCCAGGCCAACGTCGACGCCTTCAACACCTACTACAAGGCGAGCAACGACAACGGCCAGAAGATGCCGACGTACTCCGCGCTCAAGGGCCAGCAGGAGAACGTCAACGTCGACGGCGGCAAGGACGGCAAGAAGAAGCCGGGCGGCGACGACGGCACCACCGGAACCGGGAACCCGAACGGCACCGGTTCGGTGCCCGGCGGCGTGAACATGCCGGGTCCGGGCGGCGTGCCGTCCTTCCCCGGCGGGCCGAACACGCCGGGCGGCAGCTTCGACCCGTCCAAGGTGCCCGGGTTCGACCCGGGCAAGCCGCCGAACTTCGACCCGTCGAAGGTCCCCGGCGGGAACTTCGACCCCTCGAAGATCCCGGGTGGCAACTTCACCCCGCCGAGCTTCGACGACGGCACGCACTCGTCGGGCTTCACCCCGCCGAAGATCCCCGGCGCCGGCGGCTTCGGGCCCAGTGGCTCGGGCGGCGGCGCGGGTGACTTCTCGATCCCCGGCGGCGGCTTCGGCCCCGGTGGTTCGGGCGGGATCGGCGACCCGGCGGCGGGCTTCGGGCCGGGCGGCGTGGGCTTCGGGCCCGGCGGTTCGACCGGCGCGGCCGTGCCCGGCGGTGCGGGTTTCGGGCCCGGCGGCTCGGGCGCCGGCGCGGCGGGTGGTGCGGCCGGGGCGGGCGCGGGCGCGGGCCGGGCCGGGGCGTCCGGGATGGGTGGCATGGGCGGCATGCACCCCGGCGGCGCCAAGGGCCAGGGCGGCGGCGACGAGGAGCGCACGTCGAAGTACCTGCTCGGCGACGACCCGAACGACATCTTCGGCACCGACGAGCTGACCGCGCCGCCGGTCATCGGCGAGTAGCGGACGCGGGAGCGTCAGGCGCGTGCCAAGATGGGCGCGCCCGGCTCTTGCGGGTTCACCAACGGTTTTCACTCTTCACTGGGGGCAAGCGCGGTGCTGGACAGGCAGGTCACCATCACGACCGGCACCCTGGTCAACCTGATCCGGCGCCGGGGCGGCGAGCCGCACGTGGTGCTGTCCGAGAAGCCGGCCTGGTACGGCGACGAGGCCCAGCGCGCCGAGGACGAGCGGACCAACGCCGAGCTGGCCAAGGCCGGGTTGTTCGGCCCGCGCGGCATGCACCCGGGGTTCGTCGCGACGGTCGAGGCGATCGCCCGGCCGCAGCTGGAGTACTACGGCTGGATCGACGGCGGGTTCCAGGGCAAGCCGGTGAGCTACCGGCTGCTCGCCGGCTCCGCGGGCGGCGAGGCGTTCGTGCTGGCCAAGCACGAGGAGCTGGACGCCGTCGTGCTGGAGTCGACGAAGCCGCACGAGCTGCTCGACGACTTCCTCGGCCAGATCCCCAAGCTGGCGCCCGGCCGCGGGATGCCGCTCGCGGTGCCGAAGAGCCGGCTCGAAGGGACCGCCCGCGGTGACGAGGGCGGGTTCGCAGTGCTCCGCAGCGACCGCCCGGCCGAGGGTTCGCAGGAGGCCGACGAGCTCCGCCGGATCCTCGCGTTACGCCGGATGGGGAGTGGCAGCCTCTACGTCGCGGCCCGCAACCGCACCGGGGCGCGGCACCGGATCGAACGCCCGGTGAACTACATCGATACGTCGGAAGGCCGGTGGCTGACCGAGGAGGTTCCGGGACGTGGCGAGAACCGGATCGCCTTCACCCCGGCCGACCAGCGCGTTCTCGCCGACCGGTTACGCAGCGCACAGGGCCGGCTCACCGCGGCCTGACGCGGACGCCGTTCAGCCCTCCGGGTCACGCCTCCACTCTCCGTGATATTCATCCACAGGCGCCGCGGGTCAATGGGTTCGAGCTGGTCCACGACACGCCGAAGAACGGACTTCGCGCGACACGCCGGACGAGTTTTCCGCGAGTTCTCCACACCATGTCCACAGCCTTTGACCTGCGCATTCACCAAAGCCGATCACGTTTGTCCCCAACTTGTCCACAGCTCTCGCGGCACCTGTGACTGGTTACCCCCATTCATCCCCAGGTTGTCCACAGAAGGGTCCCCAACCCAAATTGCCATCGGCCTTCCGGGGGATCTAGCGTGCCCGCTCGGGCCTGTACTCACGGTGGCGTTCCGCGTGTCTGCACCAGCTGACCGAGGTTGTCGCCGATCATCGGGAGCGGGCCCGGGGGACGAGAGCACGGGCGCCAGCCGCGTGCTTCGAGAGCGAAGATCCGGCATACTCGAACGGGTGTTCGACAACTGAGGAGGTGTCCGGGGCGGTGGCGCTGACCGACGACCGCAGTCCGATGTACGCGGAGTCCGACCCGGGTCCCAGCGACCCCGGTCCGGGCGGTGGTGGCTTCGACCGCCAGCCGCCGCAGGACATCGCGGCCGAGCAGTCCGTGCTCGGCGGCATGCTGCTGTCCAAGGACGCGGTCGCCGACGTCATCGAGGCGCTCGGCCCCGACGACTTCTACAAGCCCGCGCACCAGGCGATCTACGACTGCATCCTCGACCTCTACGGCCGCGGCGAGCCGGCCGACCCCATCACCATCTCGGCGGAGCTCGAGCGGCGCGGGGAGCTGGGCCGCGTCGGCGGCGCGCCCTACCTGCACACGCTGATCGCGACGGTGCCGACGGCGGCGAACGCGGGCTACTACGCGGAGATCGTCTCGGAGAAGGCCGTGCTGCGCCGCCTGGTCGAGGCGGGCACCCGGATCGTGCAGTACGGCTACGGCGCGGCCGCGGCCGACGGCGCGAACATCGACGAGGTGGTCGACCGCGCGCAGGCCGCGATCTACGACGTCACCGAGCGGCGGACCAGCGAGGACTACGTCGCGCTGGAAGAGCTGCTGCAGCCGACGATGGACGAGATCGACGCGATCGCGTCCCGCGGCGGCCAGTCCCAGGGCATCCCGACCGGCTTCACCGACTTCGACGAGCTGACCAACGGCCTGCACCCCGGCCAGATGATCATCGTCGCCGCCCGGCCCGGTGTCGGCAAGTCGACCCTCGGCCTGGACTTCGCGCGCTCGGCGTCGATCCGGCACGGCCTGACCAGCGTCATCTTCTCGCTGGAAATGAGCCGCACCGAGATCGTCATGCGCATGCTCTCGGCCGAGGCGAAGATCCGCCTCGCCGACATGCGCGGTGGCAAGATGTCCGACGACGACTGGACGCGGCTGGCCCGCCGGATGAGCGAGGTGTCCGAGGCACCGCTGTTCGTCGACGACTCGCCGAACATGACGATGATGGAGATCCGGGCGAAGGCGCGGCGGCTGAAGCAGCGCAACGACCTCAAGCTCGTCGTCCTCGACTACCTCCAGCTGATGACGTCCGGCAAGCGCGTCGAGTCGCGGCAGCAGGAAGTCTCGGAGTTCTCGCGGCAGATGAAGCTGCTGGCCAAGGAGATCGAGGTCCCGGTGATCGCGATCAGCCAGCTGAACCGTGGTCCGGAACAGCGGACGGACAAGCGCCCGATGCTGTCCGACCTGCGTGAGTCCGGCTCACTGGAGCAGGACGCCGACCTCGTCATCCTGGTCAACCGCCCGGACGCCTGGGAGCGGGACGACCCGCGCGCGGGCGAGGCGGACCTGATCATCGCGAAGCACCGCGCCGGGCCGACGGCGACGATCACCGTCGCCCACCAGCTGCACTACAGCCGGTTCGTCGACCTCTCGCACGACTAACCGAGGGCGCCGTACCCGCGGACGAACGCGGTGAGGAGCCGGCCGAAGTTTTCGCGGTCCTCGTCCGGCCAGTCCGCCATCACCTCCGCGAACACCCCGCGGCGGAAGGCGTGCAGCTCGTCCAGGTGCGCCTGGCCGGCTTCGGTCGGCACGAGCACCGCACGCCGTCCGTCGCGCTGGTCGGCTTCGCGGCGGAGCAGTCCTTGCTCGACAGCGCGCGCCACGAGCCGGCTGGCGCGCGGCTGGTCGACGCCCATCGCGGCGCTCAACGCCGTGACCGTGCCGGCTTCGCCGCGTTCGGCGAGCTCCTCGACGACGTCGAGCAGCTCGAGCACGGGATCGTGCGCGCCGCGGCCTCTCGCCTTCCCGATCCGACTGAGGGCTCGCCGCTGCTGGCTGCGGCGGATCGCGATCATGGCGCGCTCGACGTCGGCCACCGCGTCCGTCATGGTTGCTCCACCTCCGAACTACATGTACTTTTACATGTAGTTGTTCATCGACATCCGGAGTCCTCATGAAACCCCTCGGCTGGTGGCTTCGCCACCTCCACGAGCTCTTCGAATCCTCCATGGCCCACACGCTCGAGGCGGAATCGCTGACCCGCCGGCACTGGCAGGTACTCAACACGATCGCCCTCGGCGCCCGCACGCCGGAGCAGGTCGACGCGGCGATGGCGCCGTTCGTCATCAGCGAAGGCCCGATGGCACCGAAGGTGGCCGACCTGCGCGCCCGTGGCTGGGTCGCCGAAGACGGCACCCTGACCGCCGAGGGCCGCGAAGCCCACGCCCGCGTGGAGGGCCGGATCAAAGCGTTCCGCACAAAGAGCTTCGAGGGCATCAGCGACGACGACTACCGCACCACGATCCGGACGCTGGAGCGCTGCGCCGCGAACCTCGAACCCGCCTGAGGAATAACCCGGGACCGCCAGGCGTCAGGTACTCTAGTAGTTGAACTTTCAATCACTGGAGCGACCGATGACCCGCACCCCGGTTCTCTACCTCAGCCACGGCGCCCCGCCGCTCGCCGACGACGTCACCTGGACCCGGCAGCTCGCCGGCTGGTCGGCCGGCCTGCCGAAGCCCCGCGCGATCCTGGTCGTGTCGGCGCACTGGGAGGAGGCGCCGCTGACCCTCGGGGCGACGACGACGGTGCCGCTCGTGTACGACTTCTGGGGCTTTCCCGAGCGCTACTACCAGGTGAAGTACGCGGCTCCCGGTGCACCGGAGCTGGCGGCGAAGGTCCGCAAGCTGCTTCGCTCGGCTGAGACGCCGGTCCACGACGCGCCCGAGCGCGGCCTGGACCACGGTGCCTACGTGCCGCTCGTCGAGATGTACCCGGACGCCGAAATCCCGGTGCTGCAGATCTCGATGCCCTCGCTCGACCCGCGGGAGCTGTTCGACCTCGGCCGCAAGCTCGCGCCCCTGCGCGACGAAGGCGTGCTGATCATCGGCAGCGGCTTCTTCACCCACAACCTGAGCGGCATGGCCCGTTCCACCGACGGGACACCGCCGGCCTGGTCGGCCGAGTTCGACCACTGGGGCGACGAGGTCCTGCGCAGCGGTGACGTCGACACGCTGCTCGACTTCCGGCACAAGGCACCCGCGGCCACGCTCGCGCACCCGCGGATCGAACACTTCGCGCCGTTGTTCGTCTCCCTCGGCGCCACCTCGGACGAGAAGTCCGGCCGCACGGTGATCGACGGCTTCTGGCACGGACTGGCCAAGCGTTCCCTCCAGTTCTCCTGACCGCGGACGCGAGCGAGCCCCAGGAGCCGGTTCGGCTCCTGGGGCTCTTCGTCTCCAGGGAAGGAGAGCTATTCGGTGTTCGCGGGGGAGGACCCGCATCCGCGGTCACGTCACCGGCACTCCGTGCGAGGTTGCCCTCGCGGCGCGGTGGAGAGCCGGCCGCCGTGACAGCGGGGTTCGTGGGCCGGCGGGTTCCGGGGAACCCGCCGGCTTCACCGCACTACTTGCGCTTCACCAGGCCCAGCAGCTTCGCGAGGAAGCCGGTGGAGTCCAGGCCCGACATCGCCGGCACCTGCGGGGCGCTGTCGAGCACCGGCAGCTTGGCCTTCACCGGCAGCTGGGCCGGGACGGCCGGGACGGCCGGCAGGTCCGCACGCTCGGTGTGGCCCGGCAGGACGTTGCCCAGGGCGGGCAGCGCCGGCAGACCGGCGGCCGGGAGGGCCGGGGTCGGCAGGGCGGCACGCTGGGTGTGCGCCGGCACGAGCCCACCCACCGCGGGCAGCCCGGCGGTCGGCAGGAGGCCACCGACGGCGGGCAGGCCACCGGTCGGCAGGAGGCCACCCACGGCCGGCAGGCCGGCGGTCGGCAGGCCGGCGGTCGGCAGGCCGGCGGTCGGCAGGCCGGCGGTCGGCAGCAGCCCACCGACGACGGGCAGCGCGGGCAGCGCGACCGGCAGGCCGGCGGCCGGCAGGTCCGCACGCTCGGTGTGGCCCTGGCCCGGCAGGGTCTGGCCGACCGAGGCCAGCCCGGCCACGGTGGGCAGGCCCGCCTTCGGCAGCGCCGGCACACCGGCGGCCGGCAGCTGCACCAGCTTCGTGGCCGCGGCCAGCGGGTTGCCCACCGACGGCAGGTCGGCACGCTCGTTCAGCGGCGTGGTGACCGGCAGCGCGGGCAGGCCCTGGGTGGGCAGGCCCTGGGTGGGCAGGCCGGCGACCGGCAGCGCGCTGGTCAGCCCGTCGAGCGACGGCAGCCCGCCGAGCAGCTGGGTGATCGGCAGGGTGCCGGTCAGCCCGTCCACCGACGGCACGTTGCGGCTGGCCAGGGTGCTGCGGACCTCGGACAGCGACGGCAGTTCGTCGGCCGCCAGCTCCGAGCCCTCCTTCGGGAACAGGTCGGTGTCCGCGGCTTCGCCGTCGATGCTCGTCGCGTTGGTCGCGTACGCGGTGGCGACGCCGAGCAGCTCGAGGGGCACGCCGTAGATCTGCACCGGCAGCGCGAACGCGTGGTACAGGTCGAGGCCCGACAGGGCGGACTCGTCGCCCTGGGTGACGGAGGTGCCGCCGTTCTTCGTGGTCAGCATGTTCTCGCCGACGGCGTGCGCGACGCCGCCCACGGTCGCCGAGTCGCCGAACAGCTGCGCGATCGCGGTCACCGGCAGGTCGAGGATGTTGCCGGAGATCGCGCCCTCGACACCGGAGGTGGTGTCGTTGCCCGAGTTCGTCACGTCGGTCATGTTGACGCCGACGCCCTTGGCGACCCCGCCCACGCTCACGGCGTCACCGAAGACCTGCGCCACCGGCAGCGCGTCCACGCCGACGATGTTGCCGGCCACGCTGCCGCCGTCACCACTGGTGGTGGCGTCGCCGCCCGCGATCGACGAGACGTCGTTGGTGCCCACGCCGGTGCCGAGCGCGCCACCGGCGAGCCCGTCGCCGAAGACCGAGCCGGCCCCCGCGATCGGGGCCTTCACGATGTTGCCGGTCAGCGCGCCGAAGCGGCCGTCGGTCACGGCGTCGCCGCCCGCCGTCGCGTCGGTGATGTTGTCGTTCTCACCGGTGCCGATGCCGCCGACGGCACCGCCGACGCCCATCGCCTGCAGCGGCAGCGCGATCGGGGCCTCGATGATGTTGCCCGCGCCGGCCCCGCCGGGACCGTGGGCCTTGACGGCACCGCCCGCGTTGGACGTCGTGTCGGTCGAGCCCTTGCCGTGGCCCTGGCCGATGAGGGCGCCACCGATGTTGGCCGCCTGCACCGGGATCGACGCCGGGACCGTGCCCAGGTTGGAGCTCAGGAAGCCGCCGTCGTCCACGGTGCTGCCACCGCCGCCGCCGGAGACGACCTTGGTCTCGTCGGCCGCGCCGGAGCCCTGGCCGATGAACGAGCCGCCGATGCCGAAGACCTCGGCGGGCAGGCCCACCGGGACCTGGACGATGTTGCCCGAGCCGGACGAGTTGGCGCCCTGCGTGCCGTCGTACGCCCCGGCGGTGACCGTCTTGTCCTCGGTCGCCGTGCCGGTCGCGTTGCCGATGTGGCTGCCGCCGATGCCGAAGACCTCGGGCGCGCCCGCGGCCTGGGTGTTGACGATGTTGCCGCCGAGGAACGCGCCGTTGCCCTTGGTGTAGCTGCCGTTGCCGGCGTTGGCGTCGGTCGTGTTGTCGTGGACGGCGTCGGCCTGGCCGATGTAGGTGCCGCCGATGCCGAAGGCCTCGACCGGCAGCGCGACCGACGGGTTGAGCACGTTGCCCGACCCGCTCGAGTCGTCACCGGTCGTCTTGACGAAGCCGCCCGAGTCGACCGTGCTGGAGGAACTGCCGGGGGCGGGGATGCCGGCCGAGGCGTTGCCGATCCACGAGCCCGCGACACCCGCGACGTTCGCGATCGGGGACAGCGAGGCGGCCCCGCCGTTGCCCGACAGGAACGAGTTGTCGCCGCTGGTCTCGAGGTAGGTCGGGATGGCGAGGCGGCCCTTGCGGGTGCTGCCGGCCTTGGCGTCCGCGGAGGTGTTGCAGCCGTCGGAGTTCGACAGCGAGCCCCACACGGCACCGGAGTTGCAGTTGAACTTCACCGGCAGGGCGATCGGCGCACCGACCACGTTGCCCGAGCCGGAGGCGTTGTCACCGGCGCTCAGCAGCGAGCCGCCGGAGGCCGCGACGGTGTCGGCCGAGTAGCCGTGGCTCTGCCCGTTGCCGAGCAGGTACGAAGCGGCGTTGCCGGTCACCTGGACCGGGGTGGCGAACTGGCCCGCCACCACGTTGCCGGAGAGCGCGGAGCCGTTGCCGTTGGTGGCGACGTCGCCGGTCTCGGTCGTGCTCTGGCTGGCCGAGCCGCCGGTCACGCGGCCGGTGCCGCCGGCGACACCGCCGCCGTTCCCGGCGATCTGGACGGGGAGCGCCCAGTCGAGGGCCACGGCGTTGCCCGCGAGGCTGGAGTCGCGGCCGGTCGTCTTGATGTCCTGGTCGTGCGACCAGCTCTGCGTGTGGTCGCCGCCCTGCACGTTGGCGTCGCCCACGACGCCGATCGCGTTGTCGACGATCTGGATCGGGACGACGACGTCGCCCGTGACCTTGTTGCCCTTCAGGTTGTTGTGGCTCGGGGTGAAGACGCCCGCGCCGTCGGCCTTGTTGACACCGCCGAGGGTGCTCTGGCTGATCGGGCTGTCTTCGTCGAGCTGCTGCGCGGCCTTGTTCGCCGCGTTGGTGACCGGCTTCGTGCTCAGCTCCGTCTGCCCGGCGGGCAGGTCCAGCTGGCCGAAGGGGGTGCCGACCGCGTTGTTGGCTTCCTGGATCGGAGCCGTGACGTTCAGGTCGAGCGGGGAGGCCGGGGTGTCGGGGTTGACGTTCTCGTCGGCCGAAGCGATGCCGGTACCCAGCATCAGCAACCCACCCGTGACAAGTGCGGTCTGGAGTCCGCGCTTTGCCCACGTCTGCATGGGGTTTTTCTCCTTTATTTCGGGTTCCCTTGCGGGCTTGTGAGGGTGCGCTCGTCGAATTCGAAATGAGTCCGAGCCGCACCGAGGGGGTGATGGACTTCGTGCGGGCGCACCAAGGCGCACCGCCGGCTCACGGGAATGGAAGTGACGCGACGCCGTCAGCGAAGGACGGACGTGGGCGCGTCAGCGACCCGTGAAGGGAGGTGTTCAGTCAGGAGTGACGCCGGGCTGTTCGCCCGGGGTGCGCAGCGAGTGGCGCAGGCCGGCGCGGGTCATCGCCGCGACGGCGGTGTCGACGGCTTCGGTCGTCCACGAGGGGACGCCGAAGTTGAAACCGTCGAGGTGTCCACCGGGGGCAGTGCTGCCACCCGGGGCGGTGGGGACGGCCGGCGCAACCGGAAGCTGCGCCGGGGACAGCGGCGACGGCAGGTCACGGTGCTCGTCGCGGGACTGGCCCGCGACACCGGTGACGTCGTCGTGCTGGAGACCCGCCGGCATCGCGTTCTGCACCGCGGCGGGGAGTTCGATGGTGGTGACTTCGCGCGTGCCGGCTGCTTCGCCGACGCTCGAGGTCACCGGCTCGGTGGCCGAGCTGCCACCCGGAAGGCCGGGCAGCGGGACCAGGGTTTCCCGGCCCGCCGGGTCGAGCAGCTGCCACACCTGGCGGCCGAAGTCCTTGGCCGGCGCGGGAGCGATGGTCTGCTCGATGACCTGGCGGGTGTCCTCCGGCTTGCGGGCGATGTGCTCGAACGCGCCGAGGGTGCGCTCCGCCGGGCTCAGCACCGCGTCGTCGGCGAGGTCCGCCACCGAGCCACTGACGCGCTCGGAGGCTTCCCGCTCGACGGCACTGGCGTCGGCGGGGCTGCACGGGCGGTGCGGCTCGCTCCACGTCGTCGCGTCCTGGTGGCAGGCCGTCTCGGCGACCCCGCCGGCGATGCCGCCCGCGAAGTGCGCGGTGCCGTGGTTCACGTCGCCGAGGCTGCCCGCCGTGGCGTCCGTGACCGGGGTGACGGAGGCGGTGCCGACCTCGACGGTGTCCGCGGAGGCGGCCGCGCCGGAGACGAGCCACGCGGCGGCCGTGCCGGCCACCGCACCACCGAGCACCAGCAGCGCACGCGACACGAGCCGGCCGACGCGGTTCGCGCCCTGCCCCTCGTTCGTCGCGGTGTTCGCCACTGGATCGGTCTCCTCGGATCGGGTGATCAGCCGGCCACATGCCGTTGCGAAAGCGACCTAACCAAACCGGCGCGGCGCCGCGCACCTCCGACCGGACTTGATGCCCCCATCGTGTGAAAGACACACCGTGTAACCCGGTTTGACGATCGGTGATCATGCCTGGCCGCCGAGCGTGTCGGACGCGGCTGCCGGAAAGCGCCGAATCGGGCGGCCCAGCCGCTACGGTGGGCCGGTGAGCCACGCGCGACGCGAAGACCCGTTCCTGCCGGAGCACGAGGACGTCACCGGGCTGATCCCCCGGGGCCTGCGCATCAGCGCGGCGCTGGCGTGGCGGTTCATCGTGGTGGTCGCCGCCCTGTACGCGGTGGTGTGGGTGATCGGCTACCTGTCCGTCGTCGTCATCCCGCTGGGCATCGCCCTGCTCGTTTCGGCCCTGCTCGCGCCGGCGGTCCAGAAGCTGGTGGCGGTGCGGTTCCCGCGCGGGCTGGCGACGGCGATCGTGCTGATCGCCGGGCTCGCCGTGCTGGGCGGGCTGCTGACGTTCGTCGTCACGCAGTTCTCCTCCGGCCTGCCCCAGCTGCAGCAGCAGGTGAACGCGAGCCTCGACCAGATCAAGAACTGGCTCCTGTTCGGGCCGCCGCACCTGCGCCAGGAACAGATCCAGGACTTCATCAACCAGGCGATCGGGTTCATCCAGAACAACCAGGCGTCGATCACCACGACCGCGCTGACCACGGCGAGCACCGTCGGCGAGATCCTCACCGGCTTCCTGCTGACGCTGTTCATCACGATCTTCTTCCTCAGCGGCGGCGAGGGGATCTGGACGTTCCTGGTCCGCGCGGTGCCGAACCGGGTCCGCAACCGCGTCGACGTCGCCGGGCGCCGCGGGTTCGCGTCGCTGGTCAGCTACGTGCGGGCGACGGCGGCGGTGGCCGTCGTCGACGCGGTCGGCATCGGCATCGGCCTGTGGATCATGGGTGTGCCGCTGGTGATCCCGCTGGCGACGCTGGTGTTCATCGGCGCGTTCATCCCGATCATCGGCGCGGTCATCACCGGCGGCGTCGCGGTGCTGATCGCGCTGGTGACGAACGGGTTCATCGGCGCGGTGATCGTGCTGGCCATCGTGATCGGCGTGATGCAGCTGGAGAGCCACGTCCTGCAGCCGCTGCTGCTGGGCCGGGCGGTGAAGCTGCACCCGCTGGCCGTGGTGCTCGCCATCACCGCCGGTCTGGTCGCGGGCGGGATCGCCGGCGCGCTGATGGCCGTGCCGCTGCTGGCCGTGCTCAACGCCGGGGTGCGGTCGCTGCTGCACGAAACCGATCCCGACCCGGCCGCGGTGGACGTCCTGAAGGACCAGGCGGCCCAGCCGAACGACGCCGAGCCCGGGTCGTCGAAGGCCGAGATCGCGACGGTCGGCGAAGCCGAAGCCGACTCCTCCACGGCGGAGCCGCCGAAGCGCGACGAAAAGCCGTGACCGTCCGGCGGTCGCCCGACCCGGTCACGCCCATGTGGCGGGGGGTGCTGGCGTTCCGCGTCCTCACCTGGGCGTTCGCCTGCGCCACGGTGATCGTGCAGAGCGGCCAGTACCGGCGCGAGTGGCTGGCGTGGGCGATCCTCGGCGTGATGGCCGTGTGGTCGGTCGTGAGCAGCTTCCTCTACCTGCGCGAGCGGACGCGGCCGCCGGCGCTGGTCGTGTTCGACCTCGTGCTGAGCACCGGGCTGCTGCTGACTTCGCCGTGGGTGCTCAGCGACACGCAGTTCGCGCTCAACGTCCCCCTGATCACGACGGTGTGGGCGGCGGTGGCCCCGGTCGCCGCGGGCGCGCGCTTCGGCGCGGTCGGCGGGGTGCTCGCCGGGCTGGTCGTCGGGGTGGCGACCGCGCTGGCCCGGGAGAAGTTCGACCTCGACGTCGCCCGGGACGGCGTCCTGCTCGCCGCCGCCGGCCTGCTGGTCGGCATGGCGGCGACGATGGCCCGCCGGTCCGCCGCGCGGCTGGAGCAGGCCCTGCGCAAGGAGGCGGCGACAGCCGAGCGGGAGCGGCTGGCGCGGTCCATCCACGACAGCGTGCTGCAGGTGCTCGCCCGGGTCCGCAAGCGCGGCAACGAGGTCGGGGGCGAAGCGGCGGAGCTGGCCCGGCTGGCCGGCGAGCAGGAGATCGCGCTGCGGTCGCTGGTGACCACCGAGCCGGTGGGGCGCAACGACAGCGGCCGGGCGAGCCTGCGCGCCGCGCTGCAGGTGCTCGCCACGTCGTCGGTGCAGGTCTCGGCCCCGGCCGACGACGTCGAGCTGCCGGCGCACGTGACCGGCGAACTGGTCGCCGTGACCCGCGAAGCGCTGGCGAACGTCGAGAAGCACGCCGGCCCCGGCGCGCACGCGTGGGTGCTGCTGGAGGACCTCGGCGACGAGGTCGTGGTGAGCATCCGCGACGACGGACCGGGCATACCGGACGGCGTTCTCGAGCAAGCCGCCGCCGAAGGGCACCTCGGCGTGGTGGAATCCATCCGGGGCCGGGTCCGCGACCTCGGCGGGAGCGCGAACCTCGACACCGGGCCCGGCCGGGGCACGGAGTGGGAGGTCAGGGTGCCGAGCACGAGGGGTGCGAGATGAGCGACGAGCCGCGGATCTCCGTGATGGTGGTCGACGACCACCCGATCTGGCGCGACGGGGTGGCCCGCGACCTGAGCGAGCACGGCTTCGACGTGCGGGCGACCGCGCCGGACGCCGGCGCGGCGCTGCGGATCGCGCGGACCGTGCAGCCGGACGTCGTCCTGATGGACCTGAACCTGGGCAGCAGCTCGGGGGTGGACGCGACCCGCGAGATCACCGCGGCGCTGCCGTCGACGAAGGTGCTGGTGCTCTCGGCCAGCGGCGAGCACAAGGACGTCCTGGAGGCGGTGAAGGCCGGCGCGTCCGGCTACCTGGTCAAGTCGGCGTCCGCGGCGGAGCTCGTCGACGCCGTCCACCGCACCGCGGCCGGCGACCCGGTGTTCACCGCGGGCCTGGCCGGGCTGGTGCTCGGCGAGTACAGGCGGATGGCCGACGCCCCGGCCGAAGGCGCCGAGCCGCCGCGGCTGACCGAGCGCGAAACCGACGTCCTGCGCCTGGTCGCGAAGGGGCTGACCGCGCGGCAGATCGCCGAGCGGCTGGTGCTCTCGCACCGGACGGTGGAGAACCACGTCCAGTCGACGCTGCGGAAGCTGCAGCTGCACAACCGCGTCGAGCTGGCCCGGTACGCGATCGAGCACGGCCTCGACGAGGACTGACGCTCAGGGCAGGACCGCGAACCCCGACCAGGTGCCGGCGGGCAGGGCGGCCTGGCTGAGCCGCCACTGCGGTTCGCCGGGGTGCCAGGCGGCGAGGACGCGGTCGGCGAGCACCAGGTCACCGGCGTCCGACCAGTCGAAGCCGCGGCCGAGGTGCTCGGTGATGAACGGCATCCCGGGTGCGTGGTCCCAGGTCGGCCCGTCCGGGCGCAGCAGCCAGATGTCCTGGGTCTGCGTGTTGGTGCCGCGGTAGGCGGCGTTGGCGAAGTCGACCGCCCAGATGGCTCCTTCCCGCGAGGGCACCACGGTGGGCGCGGCGCCGATCGAGGGCCGGCTGAGCTTCTTGCTGCTGTTGTCCCGCAGGTCGACCAGGGTGAGGTCGGTCAGGCCGTCGAGCAGCAGCCAGTCGCCGGCGGCGCCGAGGATGCGCGGCGCCTGCCGGATCGTGCGGCCGGTCGCCGGTTCGACCAGGGCGTCGGTCGACTCGGCGGAATCGGCGTTGATGGTGATCAGCAGGCCGTGCGGGGTCTCGGCCCGCACCCGGGTGCGGCAGCTGGCGGGCTGGCCGGGGCCGAGCGCGCCCGCGGTGAGCGAAACGTGCTCGAGCCGGCAGGTGTCCGGCGCGTCCTGCCGGATCAGCCACACGCCTTCGCCACCGGTGTCCGGACCCGCCGAAAAGGCGCGGCCGAGGGACCGCGGCGGGCTCGACGGCCCGGTGTACTCGAGGATTTCGGCGGGTTCGGCGTCCCGGGAGTACAACGGGCTGACCGTCAGGACGACGTGCTTCCCGACCCGCACGACGGCCGGCCGGACGTCACCGCCGGGGTAGCCGGGCGCGGTGGCCGCGGCGCCGCGGTCGGCGTCGAACAGGGTGGGTGCGGTGGTCGCCAGCAGCGCGGTGACGCCGATGCCGCCGGTTGCCTGGATGCCGGAGAGCTCCGTGAGCGGAGCGGGTGGCGGCGGCGGGGCCTCGGCGGTGCACCCGGCCACCAGGACAACGGCCGCGAAGGCGGCGGCGCGAACTACGGGTCCGTTCAGGGTTTTCCCCCGATCTCCCTGGTGGAATCCAGTTCTACCATCGTCGACATGGGCGAGGAAGAGACCGCGGCAGCGGAACCGGTGACCGAAACCAAGCCGTTGGGCGAGCGCGATCTCCGGGTGTCGGACGACGAACGCGAGCACGTCGTCAACGTGCTGCAGAAGGCGATCGGCCGCGGCATGATCGACCTCGACGAGTTCACCGAGCGCACGGACCGCGCGCTGGCGTCGCGGACCCGCGGCGAGCTGAACGCCGTGCTGGCCGACCTGGCCGGCCTCTACCACCCGGCCGCGGCCCTCGCCGCCGCGCCGGCGTACTCGGCTCCGGTGGGTTACGGCGGCTACTCGCCCGGCCCGCGCGTCGAGCTGAACGCGAAGTACTCGTCGCTGCACCGCGGCGGGCCGTGGGTGGTGCCGTCCCAGCTGGTCGTGCGCAACAAGTACGGCTCGACGAAGCTGGACTTCACCGAGGCCCAGGTGCAGTCGCCGGTGGTGCACATCGAGCTGGACGCCAAGTGGGGCTCGGTCGAGATCATCATCCCGGAGCACGCGGCGGTGGACCTCAACTCGATCGGGGACGTCAAGTTCGGCTCGATGGAGGACAAGACCCGCAGCAACGGGCGGATGGGCAACCCGCGGTACGTGCTGAGCGGCCGGGTCCACGGCGGTTCGCTGGTCGTCCGGCACCCGCGGCGCGGGCTGTTCGGCTAGCCGGGGCCCCTCTGCCCCCGGCGTCAGGAAGGCCTCCCCACCCAGGCATCGGGTGGGGAGGCCTTCGCCGTCGTCAGGCGGCCAGCGGCCGGATCTCGCGCAGGTGCCGGGCGACGAACCAGACGAGCGCGGCGAAGGCGACGGCGGCGAGCCCGGCGACGACGTGCAGCCCGTCGGGCAGGCCGTGAGAACGGACGACGGCGTTGCCCAGCGTGCCGACGGTCGCGAGGCCGAAGGCGTACCCGAACTCGTTGACGGTCTGGGCCAGCGAAGCGGCGGCCCCGGCCTTGCGCACCGGAACGGACCCGACGACGAGGTCGGTGCCGAGGGCGACCATCGGCCCCACACCCAGCGACGTCACGGCGAACCCGAGCGCGGGCCACACCGGCCCGGCGGCGGGGTCGACGAGCGCGAGGATCACCATCCCGGACGCGGCGAGGGCGACGCCACCGGCGATGAGGGCGCCGGGCCGCACGCGGCGGGCGAGCACGGGCGCGGCGAGGAAGCTGACGGTCGAGCCGGCCATCCCGGGCAGCAGCCCCAGCGCGGCCCCGACCGGCGACAGGTGCTGGGCGAGCTGGAAGAACTGCGCGACGAAGAGCATGGTCGTGCCGCCGAGCATGCTGAACAGCAGCATCCCGCCGAGCGTGGTCCGGAACGCCTTCGCGGCGAACAGGCTGAAGTCGATCAGCGGGTCGTCGAGCGTGCGCTGCCGCTTGACGAAGACGTAGCCGACGACGACGCCGATCACGAGGGCGAGGACGGGAACGGTCCGGAAGCCGTCACGGGCGAGTTCCTTGACGCCGTAGACGGCGGGCAGGATCGCACCGAGCGAGAGGGCGACACTCGGCAGGTCGAGCCGCCCGGCGGTCTCGTCCCGGTACTCGGGCAGCAGCTTCGGCCCGACGATCAGCAGCACGACCATGGCGGGCACGCCGAGCAGGAAGACCGAACCCCACCAGAAGTGCTCGAGCAGGAAACCGCCGACCATCGGCCCGACGATCGCGCCGACGGAGAAGCAGCCGGCCCAGATCCCGATGGCTTCGGCCCGCTGCCGCGGGTTCTCGAACAGCGTCCCGATGAGCGAGAGGGTGGAGGGCGCGAGGGTCGCCCCGGCGATCCCGAGCACGGCCCGGGCGGCGATCAGCATGCCGGCAGTGGTGGAGAAGGCGGCGGCGACGGAGGCGACCCCGAAGGCGGCGGCCCCGATGAGCAGCAGCTTCCGCCGCCCGATCCGGTCCCCGAGGGTCCCCATGGTGACCATGAACCCGGCGACCATGAAGCCGTAGGTGTCCATGATCCAGAGTTGTTCGGTCCCGTCGGCGTGCAGGCTGACGGCCAGTTTCGGCAGGGCGAGCACGAGCACGAAGACATCGAGCGAGACGAGCAGGGTCGGCAGCGCCAGCACGGCCAGCCCGATCCACTCCCGACGTCCGGCCCGAACGGCATCAGCCGGGGCGGCGATGGTGGCGGTCATGGTGAGGGTCCTCTCGGCTCGATCGTTCGCGTTCACCCCTGCGTCGAGCGGAGAAGCGCGGAATCGACAACCGGCCGGAAGTTTTTTCCGGAGAAAGTCCGCGAAGGCCACCTCCGGGTTGCGGTGATGACCTTCACGGACTTCGGGCGAGTTGTTCACACCCCTCGATCAATGTGGACAACTGCGCCCGTCCAGGTTGGCACAGAGCGGCACTGTCGGTGATGACCGATAGACTGAAAGTGGGGGGCGGCCCACTCACCGGGAGCCGGCTGCCGCTATCCCGTCCGGGTCAGGGGCGGGCCGCCGCGCGGGCGGCTGCCGGGTCCGATGTGGCCAGGGCCGCCTCGGCCAGGGCTTCGCACTCCGCGAGGGTCGCCGCCGCCAGGCTGGCTCCCACCGTGCGGATCGCCGGGGCGTTCATCGACAGGCTCGTCAGGCCCAAGCCCGTCAGGACCAGCGCCAGCCGCGGGTCCGCGGCCGCTTCGCCGCAGACGCCGGCTGGTTTGCCCGTGGCCTTGGCCGCGTCGCCGATCAGCTTCAGCAGGCGCAGGAGGCCCGGCTGCCACGGGTCGTTGAGCTTGGCCACCGCGCCGAGCTGGCGGTCCGCCGCGAACGTGTACTGGGCCAGGTCGTTCGTGCCGACCGAGACGAAGTCCACCGCGTCGAGGATCTCGCGGGCGCTCAGCGCCGCCGCCGGGATTTCGATCATCACGCCCGCCCGGGCGATGCCCGCCGCGCGGACGCGGCCGGCGAACCAGGCGGCCTCCTCGACCGTCGCGACCATCGGGGCCATCACCGAGACCTCGGCGCCCGAATCCGCTGCCGCGCCCGCGATGGCCTCGAGCTGGCGGTCCAGCACCTCGGGCCGGTCGAACGCCACGCGCAGCCCGCGGACGCCGAGCGCCGGGTTCGGCTCGGCGTCCGGTGACAGGAAGGCCAGCGGCTTGTCGGCGCCCGCGTCCAGGGTCCGCACGATCACCGGCTTGCCCGCGAACGGCGCGAGCACCGCCGTGTACGCGGCGCGCTGGTCGGCCACCGACGGCTCGTCCGAGGCGTCCAGGTAGCAGAACTCGGTGCGGAACAGGCCGACACCTTCGGCGCCCGCGTCCGCCGCGGCCTGCGCGTCGGCCGGGGAGCCGACGTTGCCGTAGACCTTCACGCGGTGGCCGTCGGCCGTCGCGCCGGTGCCGTTCCACTCGGCCAGCTCGGCCACCGTCGCCGCGACGACCGGGGCCGACGGGTCCGCGACCTCGACCGTGCCCGTGTCGCCGTCGACCGCAAGCGCTTGCGCGTCCAGGTTCAGCAGGCCGCGCACCGCGACGACGGCCGGGATGCCGAGGGCGCGCGCCAGGATCGCCGTGTGGCTCGTCGGGCCGCCCTCCTCGGTGACCAGGGCGAGGACCTTCGCCGGGTCGAGGCCCGCGGTGTCGGCCGGGGCGAGGTCGCGCGCGACCAGGACGCTCGGGGACGCCAGCTCGGGCACCCCCGGCGGCGCGATGCCGAGCAGCTCGGCGATCAGCCGGTCGCGCACGTCACGGACGTCGCGGACGCGTTCCGCCATGTACCCGCCGGCCGCGGCCAGCGCTTCGGCGAAGCCTTCCGCGGCCTGGTAGACGGCTCGCGCGGCCGGCAGCCCCTGGGTCTTGACCAGCGTTTCGGCCTGGGCCGCGAGCGCCGGGTCGGCGGCCATCGCGGCCGTCGTGATCAGGATGGTCGCCGCTTCGCCGGACGCGCCTTCGGCCTGCTTCTCCAGCCGGCCGGCGACGGTTGCGGCCGCGGGGGCGATCCGGGCGGCTTCGGCGGCCGGATCGGCCGGGGCCGGGGTGGCTGCGGGCTCGCCGAGCGGCTCCGCGACACGGACGACGGGACCACTCGCGCGGCCGGGGCTGACGGCGACCCCGGAGAGAAGCTCAGACATGGTCTAGACCATAGCTCAGATACGTCTGGATATCTCGTGGTGGCGGGCACAAACCGCGTTCACGCACCTGTTCGAGCACCGGCCGGACCTCCTCGTGCCACCAGGCGTCGGCCAGTTCTTCGCGGCTGCGCACCGGCCGTCCGGCCAGCATACGGCGGAAACCCCAGGCCTCGGCCGAGTCGGCGAGCCGGAACCAGTCTCCCGGGTCGTCGAGCCACAGCCCGAGCCGGACGTCGTCCGGCAGCGGCACGCGCTCGAGGAACATCCGCTCGGCGGTCTTCGACGGCAGGTCGGCCAGCGTCAGGCAGCGCAGCGCGCAGGCGACCGTGCTGATCCAGCGGACCCGGGCGCGGATCGTCCGGGCCCCGCGAGCGCGGGCGATCGCGACGCGGTGGTGGCCGTCCTCGACGAAGAACATGTCGGAGAGCCGGACCAGCCGCACCGGCGGGAGGTCCGCGGAGGTCCGGGTCAGGTGTTCCCAACGGTCGCGCAGCGCCCGGTTGCGCGGCCGGAACTCGCGGTCGAAGTCCCCGGCGCGGGCCACGGTGCCGACGACGCCCTCCAGCGGCACCTCGTGGACGCCTTCGTCGACCTCGGTCTGTTTGCCGAGCGCCTTGAGGGTCTCGTCGAGCGGCATGATCGCGAGGTGGTCCGGCCGGCGTGCGTCGGCGATCGCCCGCAGCTGCGCGAGGTAGCCGCGCCGCCAGGCCGAGCCGAACGAATCGCCCATGTGATCGGCAACACGGCAGGCCGGGTGATCATTCCCCGAGGTCGGCGGCGGTGGGGTAGGACGGCTGCGCGCCGTGCCGCGTGACGCTGACCGCGGCGACCCGCACCGCTCGCTTCGCCGCCGACACGAGGTCGGCGCCGTCGGCGAGCGACGCGGCGAGGGCGCCCGCGAAGGCGTCCCCGGCCCCGGTGGTGTCCACGGCCTCGACCGCCGGCGACTCGACCCGGCGCACCGAACCGGCTTCGACGACCACGGCCCCGGCCGCACCGAGCGTCACGACGGCCGCCCGCGGGCCGAGGTCGAGCAGCTTCCGGAAGTCGGCGCCGGGCCCGGTCAGCCACGCGGCCTCGTGCTCGTTGACGAGCAGGACGTCGAGCCTGGCCAGCGTCTCCGGCGAAAGCTTCGCGGCCGGCGAAAGGTTGAGAAGCACCTTTACGCCCCTCTCGGCCGCGCGCGCGACAGCGTGCTCGACGGTCGGCAGCGGCACCTCCAGCGAGACGACCATGACCTCGACCCCGTCGAACACGGCGTCGACGTCGGCGGGCGCCAGGCTGGAGTTGGCGCCGGGGGAGACCAGGATCGAGTTCTCGCCGTCCGGCGTGACGGTGATGTAGGCGATGCCGGTCGGCCGGTCGCTGGTCCGCACGAGGCCGGTGTCGACACCGGCGGCACGCAGCGAGTCGAGCAGCAGCCGGCCGTAGGAGTCGTCGCCGACCGCGCCGAGCAGCGCGACGTCCGCACCGAGCCGCCCGGCGGCGACCGCCGTGTTGGCGCCCTTGCCGCCCGGCGAGAGCACGGTGTCCCCGCCCAGCACGGTCTCTCCGCCACCCGGCCGCCGGTCCACCGCGACGACCAGGTCGGCGTTGGCGGATCCCACAACGAGCACGTCAGAGTTCATGCCCCGCACTGTGCCACGAAAGCCGTCCGCTCCAGGTCAGCACGGGCAAGGAAGGGAAAGTGAAGGTTTTTGTAACTTATCCGGGGCTGAGTGCGACAATCATGCGAGCAGCGGAAGCCCGTCACTCGATCGGGGGATGACCGTCCCCCGGCCGTCACTACGTGGTCCGGTCCCGCTCTCCTGGTGCGTCACCACGTCGGACGTGGTGACGTTGCCCCAACCGGCACCAGCCGGGCAGGGCATCGGGTCGCCGGCGCCGATCACGTAGCCCCCCGAGTGATCGGCGTCGGCGGCGCCCCTTGCGCCAGCCGCAGCACGTTCCTGGCCGCGCCCGGCGAAACTTTCGCCGCCAGCGGCCGTTCCTCGCCGCGACGGAGAACCGCGCGGACCGAGACGTAGTGACGCGTGGCCTGCTTCCCCGAAGGCTCAGCCGCCAGCCGGCCGAGGTCGGCGCGCCGCACCCGGACCGGCTCGCCCTCCTCGGGACGCCAGGTGATCGCGTCGGCGGTCAGGGCGAATTCGCCGGATTCGCCCCGGTAGCGCGTCAGGTAGAGCAGCATCCAGATCGTCACGGCGACCGGCAGCGGGATGCCGGGCGGGATGTCGTAGAAGGCCGGCGCCACGAAGTCGGCGATGACGGCCAGCCACGCCGTCCACAGCACGAACAACCGGCCGGCCGAAGCCTGCTCGGCGCGGACGAGCGTGCGTGCCGAGTCCGCGCTCCAGCGTCTGACCAGGCGCCTGACCGGGTCCGGCACGCCGAAGCCGCCGCGCCGGACGTTCTTGGAGGTCCACCGGCCGAGTCCGGGGCGGTACCGCTCGATCGCGGCCGCCGCCTTTTCGGCCTCTTCGCGGGCCAGCGCCGACGACAGTATGTAGCCGTCTTCGGACTTGTGCCGGCAGTCGGGGTTGAGGTTCCGGATCGCGTCCTCGTCCACCAGCGAAACGGCGAGCGCGATCCGGCCGCCCGGCCCGCCTTCGCGGAAGACGAACCGCCGGACGTCGTCCCAGGGCAGGACGAGCGTCGTCCTGTCCTCGAGCGGCTGCCGGAACCCGTCGGGGCCGAACTCGACCCGAGCCGTCACCATTCCGCCGTGCCGGCGGAGGTAGCGCCCCAGGATCGGCTTGACGCAGAAGCACAGCACGGCCAGCACGCCGAGCGCGGGCGAGACCAGGTGCATGACCGGATCTCCGCGGCGCACCCACGCCAGCAGGCCCGCGGCGACCGCGAGCACGAGCCCGAGGACGGCCATGCACCCGACGGCCGTCCTCAGCTCGGACGGCGGGTTGTGGATCGGCAGCCGGACCGGCACCACGGCGGTTTCCGGCTCGCCGGGAGTCGTCGGCACCACGGCGTCAGATCGACCCGGAGATGCGTTGACCACCCTGCTGCTGGAACACCGGTTCGGCGGCCGCGGGTTTCTTCTCGTTGTAGTGGTTCTCGCGGTAGTTCTTGTCGGCTTCGTCGTAGGCGCCCGCGGTCTTTTTGCCCGCTTCCTTGCCGGCTTCTTCGCCGAGTGCTTTCGGCAGCTCCTTCAGGCCGTCCTTGAAGACGCCGGGCGCCGCGTGTGCCGCGTCCCGCAGGGCGGCGAGCAGCTTCTGGCCGACGGTCCGGAACAGCCCGCTGAGGTGGTTGAACTGGCTGATGCCCTTCCGGAAGGCCCGCAGGAGCTTCTGCAGCCACTCCGACATCCGCGATCCGCACTTGACGATCTCGGCCGTGCCCTCGCCGGCCAGGCCCGCCGGCGCGGCGGGGCCCGGGTACCGCATGAGGATGCTGATCAGCTTGCCGATGCATTCGGTGAGCAGGTCGCGCAGCACGCTGCGCACGACGTTCAGGATGCTCTTGCAGACGTCGATCAGGACGGAGACGGCCTTCGCCCCGCCGGCGACACCGGAGTACATGTCGCCGAGTTCGGCCGTGAACGCGCGATAGGCGTCCGCACCCTGCCCCTGCCACTCCGCGCTGTCGGCTTTCACCGTGTCCAGGAGGTCCTTGGCGACGGCGTCGATCTCGTCGCTGATGCCGCTCCAGGTCTCCTGCATGACGTCGAGCTGTTCCTGGTTCCCGGTGACCCAGTCGAGCGGGGCACGCAGGAACTCGACGTGCTCGATCAGCCAGCCGAGCCCCATGCTCGCCAGGCCCGCGATCGGGTCCTGCAGGAACTCCGCCACCCCGGCGGCCCCGAAACCGAGGTTGAGCAGGCCCTCGGTCCAGTCGCCGTCGGCCGCCTTCGTCGCCGCGTCCCAGAAGTCCTGCGCCATCCCGGCGCCTTCGAGCGCCGAGGACCCTTCCTCGACCTTCTTCTCCGCCGCCGTCACCAGCGCGTTCTCAGTCAAGGTGGATTCCTTCCAAGCTCGCCTTGACGTCCTGCTCGCGCCAGTCGACGTGCTGGGACCAGGTGCGTACGCGGTCGATCTGCTCCTGCGCCACGTTCTTCGCGTGGCCGATCGAGTCGCTCCCCAGGGTCTGGGCGACGCCGCACAGCGCGCCCAGGCCGCAGGCCTGGCCGATGAGGCCGAACGCCATCGGGTCGACGACCTGGGCCGCCGCGTCCAGCGTCTTCGCGAACCGGTCGACGAACGGTTCGAGCTTCTTCGCGTGGGACAGCAACTGCTCGGGCTGGATCCGGATGTCCGGTTGCGGGTTGTTCACCGTGTTCCCCTCGTTGCCCTGGTCAGCGCAGGTAGTCGCCGTCGCTGAAGTAGTCGTCGTCGCTGCCGGGTTCGGGCGCGCGGCGCGGCGGCTTCGGCAGTGGCGACGGTTCTTCCTCGGCGATGAAGCGCGCGCCGTCGGTCGCGGGCGCCGCGTGGCCGCCTTCGACGAAGCCCTGCGGTTCCGGCTCCGGGAACTGGCGGTGCAGCTGCTGGACCAGCTCGTTCATGGTTTCGGTACCCGCGATCGACGGCATCCCGGCCGGCACGGCACCGGCCAGCTTGCTCTGCGCGTGCCGGACGGTCCGCAGGATCTCGTCGGCGAGGTTCGCCTTCTCGCGCACGGCGTGCCCGATCTCGAGGCCGACGAGGTTGCCGAGGTGGTTGACCCGGACCGCGATCTGGCCGTCCTGGCTGCGTTCGGACACGGAGACCGCCGCCATCTCGGCTTGCATCCGGTCGCCCCGCTGCTTGGCCTCGGCGATCCTGGCGTCGAAACTCGCCAGCAGTTGCTCAGGGTTCGACACGCGAACCTCCCCTGTTCACGTCGGTAACCGTACGGCGACCGAGTGTGGCACACCGGACCGACAGTTTCGGGACGGCTCCGGTCATCAGCGGTTCGTAGCGCGCCTGAGCTGCACCTTTTCGTTACGGCGCGGATCGCGTTAATGCAAGATTTGTCGTACTAGGCCCCTAGACTGTTCGGATGAGCCACCCCACGCGGAGGGGTCGCGCGCGTGCGGCTACCGAACAGGACATCCGGCGGACCGCCCGGAAACTGCTCGTCGAGCAGGGGCCGGAGGCGGTCACGCTGCGTGCCATCGCCCGGGAGCTGGGGATCACCGCGCCCGCGCTGTACCGGTACTACGAATCGCGGGACGACCTCGTCGAGAACCTGCGGCTGGACGTCTGCGCCGACCTGGCCGACGAGCTCGCCGAGGAGATCGCCGAGCTGCCGGACGACGGCGTGCTGCAGCTGTTCGCCATCTGCAAGGGGTTCCGGCGGTGGGCGCTCACCCACACGAAGGAATTCACACTCGTCTTCGCGTCGCCCACCGGCGGCGTGGGGTCGACGGCCGGGAGTGCGCTGAGCCGGGTCGACGAGCCGTTCGGGCGGATCTTCCTCGCCGCCGCCGGGCGGGTGCTCGCGCGGCACGACATCGTGCTGCCGTCGGCCAGCGGGGTTCCGGACGAGCTGCGGGACGACCTGCAGACCTTCCAGGAGTCGCTGGTCGCCGTGCTCGCCGAGTCCGATCAGGGCGTGCCCGTCGAAAAGATCGACCTCGGCGTGACGTACCTGATGATCCAGTTCTGGGCCCGGCTCTACGGGCACGTCACGCTCGAGGTCTTCGGCAACTACCCGATTCCCATGTCGAAGCCGGACGTCCTGTTCGAGTCCATGCTCATCGACCTCGCCCGGGAGATCGGGCTCTACTCCGGCTAGGCCGCGTGGCCGCCGTCCACCGACAGCACCGTCGCCGTCACGTACTCGGCGCCGGGTGAAGCCAGGTAGGACACCGCCGCGGCCACCTCGGCCGGCTTGCCGTAGCGGTCGAACGCCGTCAGGGCGCGCTGGTCGGCCGCGTAGGGTCCGTCGGCCGGGTTCATGTCCGTGTCCGTCGGGCCCGGGTGGACCAGGTTGACCGTGATGCCGCGTGCGCCCAGCTCACGTGCCAATGCCTTGGTCAGGCCGACCATCGCCGCCTTGCTCGTCGCGTACAGCGCCATGCCGGGGCCGGGGACGCGGTCGGTGACGCAGCTGCCGATCGTGATCACGCGGCCGCCGTCGCTCAGCACGCCGGCCGCGGCCTGGGTCGCCGCGAAGACGCCGCGGACGTTCACCGCCAGCACGCGGTCGACGTCTTCCAACGCGGTCTCGGCGAACGCGCCGACGAAGCCGACGCCCGCGTTGTTGACCAGCACGTCCAGCCGGCCGAACTCCGCCACCGCAGCCGAGACGGCGGCCGAAACCGCCGCGGCGTCCGCCGAGTCCGCCTGGATCGCCAGCGCGCGACGGCCGAGGCTCTTGATCTTGTCGACCACCTCGGCCGCCAGCGCGCCGTTGTGCTGGTACGTCAGCGCGACGTCCGCGCCGTCCTCGGCCAGCCGCAGGGCGGTGGCCGCGCCGATGCCCCGGCTGCCGCCCGTCACCAGCGCCACCTTGCCGTCGAGGGTCATCCCCGGTTCTCCTTCGATCGAACGGATTTCCTTGACCGTTCAATCAAATCCGGAGAACCGGGAGATCACCGGCAGCTTTCGGACAGCGTGCTAGAGAACGATGTTGACCAGCCGTCCCGGCACCACGATCACCTTGCGCGGCGAGCCGTCGCCGACCATCGCCGCGACCTTCTCGTCCGCCAGCGCCGCCGCCTGGACCTCGTCGGAAGACGCCGAAGCCGGCACTGTCACCCGGGACCGGACCTTGCCGTTGACCTGGATCGGGTACTCGACCGAGTCCTCGACCAGGTACTTCTCGTCGACCACCGGGAACGGCCCCTGCACCAGCGAGTCCGCGTGCCCCAGCCGGTGCCACAGCTCCTCGGCCAGGTGCGGGGCCAGCGGCGCCAGCATCAGCACCAGCGGTTCGGCCAGCTCACGCGGTGTCGACGCGGCCGCGCCGTACACCTTGGTGACGTGGTTGTTCAGCTCGATCAGCTTCGCGCCGGCCGTGTTGAACCGCATCTCCGCGTAGTCCTCGCGGACGCCGGCGACCGTGCGGTGCAGCACCTTCCGGTCGGCGTCGGTGGCCTCGCCGGCCGACACCCGCAGCTCGCCGGTCGCCTCGTCGACGACCAGGCGCCACAGCCGCTGCAGGAACCGGTGCGCGCCGACGACGTCCTTCGTCGCCCACGGGCGCGACATGGCCAGGGGGCCCATCGCCATCTCGTAGAACCGGAACGTGTCGGCGCCGTAGTTCTCGGCCATCTCGTCCGGCGTGACGACGTTCTTCAGGCTCTTGCCCATCTTGCCGTACTCCTGGGTGACCTCTTCGCCCTCGAAGAAGTACTTCCCGTCGCGCTCCTCGACCTGCTCGGCCGGGACGTAGACACCGCGCGCGTCGGTGTACGCATACGCCTCGATGTAGCCCTGGTTGAACAGCTTCCGGTACGGCTCCTTGGACGTCACGTGGCCCAGGTCGAACAGCACCTTGTGCCAGAACCGCGAGTACAGCAGGTGCAGCACCGCGTGCTCGACGCCGCCGACGTACAGGTCGACACCGCCGGTGTCGTCCGCGCCGTGCTCGCCCGGCCGCGGGCCCATCCAGTACTGCTCGTTCTCCGGTGCGCAGAACGTCTCGGCGTTGGTCGGGTCCAGGTAGCGCAGCTGGTACCAGCAGGAACCCGCCCAGTTCGGCATGGTGTTGATGTCGCGGCGGTACGTCTTGGGGCCGTCGCCCAGGTCCAGTTCGACCTCGACCCAGTCCGTCGCGCGCGCCAGCGGCGACGACGGCATCGAGTCGCGGTCCTCGGGGTCGAACGTCACCGGCGAGTAGTCGGCGACCTCGGGCAGCTCGATCGGCAGCATCGACTCGGGGACGGCGTGCACTTCCCCGGCCTCGTCGTAGACCACCGGGAACGGCTCGCCCCAGTAGCGCTGGCGCGAGAACAGCCAGTCGCGCAGCTTGTACTGCACGGTCCCGGTGCCGGCGCCCTTCTCCGACAGCCAGTCGATGATCGTCTTCTTGGCCTCGGCGACGTCCATGCCGTCCAGGAAGCCCGAGTTGATCGCCGGGCCGTCACCGGTGAACGCCTTGCCGTCGAAGCCGTCCGAGGGCTGCACGGTCCGGACGATGTCCAGCCCGAACTTCTCGGCGAACTCCCAGTCGCGGACGTCCTGGCCGGGGACGGCCATGATCGCGCCGGTGCCGTAGCCCATCAGGACGTAGTCGGCGACGAAGATCGGGATCTGCTTGTCGTTGACCGGGTTCGTCGCGTACGCGCCGGTGAAGACGCCGGTCTTCTCCTTGTTCTCCTGCCGGTCCAGCTCGGACTTCCGCGACGCGGCGACGCGGTACTCCTTGATGGCCTCGGCGGGCGTCGCCGCGCCGCCGGTCCAGCGCTCGTCCACCTCCGAAGGCCACTGCGCGGTCGTCAGCTTGTCGACCAGCGGGTGCTCCGGCGCCAGCACCATGTAGGTGGCGCCGAACAGCGTGTCCGGCCGGGTCGTGAAGACCTCGATGCCGTCGTCGCCGGAGGAGAACGTGACGCGGGCGCCGTGCGAGCGGCCGATCCAGTTCCGCTGCATGGACTTGACCTTCTCCGGCCAGTCCAGCAGGTCCAGGTCGTCGACCAGGCGGTCGGCGTACGCGGTGATCCGCATCATCCACTGCCGCAGGTTGCGGCGGAAGACGGGGAAGTTGCCGCGCTCGCTACGGCCGTCGGCGGTGACCTCTTCGTTCGACAGCACCGTGCCCAGGCCCGGACACCAGTTGACCGGCGCCTCGGAGATGTAGACCAGCCGGTGGTCGTCGATGACCGTCTTGCGCTCGGCCGCGCTCAGCGACGCCCAGTCACGGCCGTCCGGCGTCGGCCGGGAGCCGTCCGCGAAGGCGGCCTCCAGCTCGGCGATCGGCCGCGCCTTGCCCGCCTCGGTGTCGTACCAGCTGTTGAAGATCTGCAGGAAGATCCACTGCGTCCAGCGGTAGTACTCGGGGTCGATCGTGGAGATGCGACGGCGTTCGTCGTGGCCCAGGCCCAGGCGCCGGATCTGGCGCAGGTAGGTCCGGATGTTCTCCTCGGTCGTCTTGCGCGGGTGCTGCCCGGTCTGGACCGCGTACTGCTCGGCCGGCAGGCCGAACGCGTCGAAGCCCATCGTGTGCAGCACGTTGCGCCCGATCATCCGGTGGTACCGGGCGAAGACGTCGGTGCTGATGAAGCCCAGCGGGTGCCCGACGTGCAGGCCGGAGCCCGACGGGTACGGGAACATGTCCTGGACGAACAGCTTGTCGCTGGGCACCGGCTGCCCCTCGACGGCGAGCGGCCCGACGGGGTTGGGCGCGTGGAAGGTGCCCTGGTCGGCCCAGTGGTCCTGCCAGCGCTGCTCGATCTGCCCCGCCAGCGCGGCCGTGTAGCGGTGCGCGGGGACGTCGGTCCCGGTCGCCTCAGTCATCGCCGTCTTCCTTCGCGTTTCGAGCTACTCCAGAAACAACTCGACCCCTCAGCCACCAGGGCATGAGGGGTCGCCGCGCCGGCCGGGCCGGGCCCGGTCAGCGCGGCAGGCTAAGACCCTTGAAGAACGGGAGCAGCCGAGCCGTGTTCATGTGCACATCGTAACTTGCTGGTCAAAGCCGTTCGGAGGGGACCGCCAGTGCGACGAACTGCGTGACCTGCGTCGGCGAGAAGTTGTTGTCGCTGACCAAGATCAAGCTGCGCTCGCCGTTCGGCAGCTTCGGGCCCCAGGTCATGCCCTCCAGGTTGTCCACAGTGGACAGGCCGAGGTCGGCCGCGTCGAAGAGGAACCGCTTCTTCACCGGCTTGACGTGCTTCGCGTCGGCCAGGGACTTCACTTTCAGGACGTTCGTCGCGCCGCTCGTGTCGATCTCGTAGACGCGCACCTTGTTGCCGACGCCGGTGACGAACGAGCGTTCCATCATCAGGAACTTCGTCGGGTCGGCCTGGTCGACGGCCAGCATCGAGGAGACGCCGGTGGTGGCGAACGCGCCGGCGGGCACCGGTGACGCGAAAATCGGCTCCTGCGGGTAGGCGTACTGCGCCAGCACCGGGCCGTAGCGGCCCTGCAGCGTGATCCGCGAAACGCCACCGGTCGTGGTGGTCGACTCGGGGCCGTCCTGCAGCAGCGGGCCTTCGACGTCGCTGGCGATCAGCGAGCCGAAGCCGGTGAACGTGAGGCCCTCGAGGACCAGGTTCTGCCGCGGGCCGGCCGTCGGCGTCATCTTCTCGTTGGCGGGAATCGGCAGGTCACGGACGTATTTTCCGTCCCGGCGCGCCTCGCGGACCGAGGGGTCGATCAACGTCGTCGCCGTCCGCTCACCCTCCTGCGACCAGTAGTAGTCGCCGGTCCACGGGTCGACGCGCAACTCTTCGGGGTCGATCGTCTGCTCGTTCTGCGGCTTCGAGGGGTCGTTCTGCGCGAGCGGCGGGTACGGCGTGCCGTCGGGACGCAGGAACGGCTTCGTGCCGGTGAAGGTGACGTCGCCGACGCCCTTCGCGGACACCGGGAAGGTCGCGGTGTAGAACCGGGCCGGGTTGATCGCCGACCGGTCGTCGCAGATCAGCGCGTAGCCGCCGGTCCGCGGGTCGTAGTCGATGCTGGACAGGCCGCCGACCGTCGTGCCCTGGAACTGCAGGGAGTTCGGGACGATCTTTTCGCCGAGCAGCCGGATGGGCCGCTGGTGACTCTCGGTGGCGCTCGCCGGCGTGGCGGCGAGGATTCCCCCGATCAGGGCAGCGGTCAGGACGGTGGGCAGTACACGCGGTGACATGGCCTGTAGCACAGTCGATCAGGGTATCCGGCAGGTTGCCGGGACGTCACGCTTATCCTTGACCCGTGTTCGCTATCGCGCTGGTTCCGGTCGTGCTGGGTCTGCTCGTCGGTTTTGGTGGGTTCCTCGGGTTCCGCGAGCGCTTGACGCGCGAGGGCGGCACCGGGGTGCGCACGGAAGCGGCGTTGCGCAGCGAAGAAGCCTTCAAGCTGGCCAACCGCGTCGCGGCGCTGCCGACCATGGCCGGGGGCGCGATCGCCGTGCTCACCGGGCTGGCCGGGCTCGCCATGCCGACGACCGGTGGTCTCGTCTCGGCCGCGCTCGCCGGGGTGCTCGCCATGGTGCTGCTGGTCATGGGCGGCGGTGTGCTCGGCAACCGGGCCGCGCTGACCGTGCCTGCCCCGGCTCCGGCGGCGCCGGCCGGTTGCAGCGGCTGCGCGTGCGGCGCGGGCGGCTGCGGCGTCTTCAAGAAGGAAGAGTCCTAATTCCGCTGGAGGTCGCCCGGATGGGTGGCCAGCAGCGCCAGCGGGATGCCCTGACGGCGTAGCACCTGGCTCCACAGGTCACCGTCCGGCGAGGCCAGGATGTCGCTCGGCAAGGCGGGCACGATGACCCAGTCGTCGCGCTCGATCTCGCCGGCCA
The DNA here is from genome assembly GCF_040609695.1 of Amycolatopsis sp. NPDC004625. Classification (NCBI taxonomy): domain Bacteria; kingdom Bacillati; phylum Actinomycetota; class Actinomycetes; order Pseudonocardiales; family Pseudonocardiaceae; genus Amycolatopsis; species Amycolatopsis sp. NPDC004625. The sequence continues at coordinate 103,932 of NZ_JBEXKX010000006.1, read as the reverse complement.
GCTGCCCCGAGTCCCAGCCCGCGTACCCGGCGAAGACGCGCACGCCGCGGACCTTCGGCACCAGCGCCTCGGGATCGGTGTCCAGGTCGACCAGCGCGACCGGCCCGCGGACCGCGATCACCCCCGGCACGCTCGCCGCCGTCTCCCCGGTGCGCAGCGCGGCCAGGCACAACGCGGTCTTCTTCTCGACCGGGCCGCCGACGAACACGGCCTGCGGCTCGGCGACGTGCCCGCCCCAGTTGGGCAGCACGTCGTGCACGGCGACGTCGCTCGGCCGGTTCAGGACCACGCCCAGCGTGCCCTCGTCGCGGTGATCGATGACGAACACCACGGTCCGGCGGAAGTTGGGGTCGACCATCGTGGGGGCGGCGACCAGGAGCGTTCCCGGCTCAACCTCGGCGTCCGCTGGCACGGACCCATGATCTCACCTCTGGCCCGGCGAATTACTTCGGCTCGGGAACAATCGCCCCACGAGCCCCGTTTGAAACATGTGGTCGGCGCACTCCGTGTCCCCCGGGCTCACTGAAGAACCGCCTTTGTGGAATACCGTCCGGCTGGAGCCACACTGCGCATAGCCGCCGAGAGGCGACCTCAGTGCGTCGGCCACCCTCTACCCTGACTTCGTGACGATCAGCTCCCAGTCGACGACAGCACGAAGAGGCCCTAGGGAGCTGCTCAAAGACCCGGACTTCCGCCGTCTCCTCTTCACGCGCTTCGCCGCCAGCTGGGGTGACGGCGTCTTCCGCGCCGGCCTGGCGGGCGCGGTCCTGTTCAACCCCGAACGCGCCGCCGATCCGCTGGCCATCGCGGGCGGGTTCGCCGCGCTCCTGCTGCCGTACTCCGTCGTCGGCCCGTTCGCCGGTGCGCTGCTGGACCGCTGGGACCGCCGGAAAGTCCTGATCTTCGCGAACCTCCTGCGCGGGCTCGCGATCGTGAGCGCGTCCGCCGCGGTCGGGTTCGGGTTCGGCGGATTCGGCCTGTTTTCGCTGGCCCTGGCCGCGGAAGGCATCTCCCGGTTCATCGGGTCGGGGCTCTCGGCGTCCCTGCCGCACGTGGTGGAAGAAGAGAGCGTCGTGACCGCGAACGCGTTCGCGACCACGCTCGGCTCGGTGGTCGCCGTCATCGGCGGCGGCTGCGCGATCGGCTTGCGCGCGCTGTTCGGCAGCAACGACGTCGGATCGGCGGAAACCACGGCGTTCGCGGTGCTCGGCACCCTGGTCTCGGCGTTGATCGCGCGCGGTTTCGCCCGGGGCGTGCTCGGGCCGACGGTGGTCGACGAGCCGACGAACCCGGTGCTCGCCGTCGCGCGCGGGCTGGCGGACGGTGCGCGGCACGCGTGGCGCGCGCCCAGCGTCACCGCAGGGTTCGTCGCGCTGTTCGCGCACCGGGCGTCGTTCGGGGTGTCGCTGCTGGTCACCGTCCTGCTGATGCGCAACTACTTCACCGACCACGGCATCTTCCGCGCCGGCCTGCCCGGGCTGGGGCAGATGGCGGTGCTCGCCGGCGCCGGGCTGCTGCTCGCCGGGCTGCTGACCGCGCGCATCATCCGCGGCTTCGGCCGGCTGCGCGCGGTCCTCGGCGCGTTGCTGCTGGCGGCGATCGCGCAGTCCGCGCTGGGCCTGCCGATGCTGCTGCCGCTCGCGCTGGTCGCGTCGTTCGTGATCACCGGGGCCGGGCAGGTGCTCAAGCTCTGCGTCGACTCGTCGATCCAGCTCGACGTCGCCGACGAGGCCCGCGGCCGGGTGTTCGCGCTGTACGACACGCTGTTCAACATCACGCAGGTGGCGGCGGTTTCGCTGGGCGCGCTCGTCGTGCCGGATGACGGCCGTTCGCCGGGCCTGCTCGTCGCCGCGACGGTCTGCTACCTGGTCGGCGGGGCCGGCTACCTGGTGGCCCGCCGACGTGCGATTCGCTGACGCAAACACTCGAACCGGTCACGGGGACTGCTCCATTGGCATTAGGGTGACGGCAAGTCATTAGTAGGTTCGAGGGACACCGGGGGCACCTGTGACCACCGCGGGCGACGACCGTGCACGGCTCGAAGCACGGAATGCCGCGATGAAGGACCAGATGGACACCCTCCTGGAGAACTTCGAACGGCAGACGGCGCAGCTGCGCGACGCCCAGGCGGCGGCGGCCGAGACCACCGCCCAGGTGAGTTCCCCCGACGGCCTCGTCCGCGCCACCATCGACGCCGGCGGCAGCCTCGCCAAGCTCGAATTCGCGCCGAACACGTTCGAGCGCACCACGCCCGCGCAGCTCGCGAACACCGTCCAGACGCTGGTGCGTCAGGGATCGCTGCAGGTCAAGCAGAAAATCGCGAACCTGATGGCGCCGATCACCGAGGGCCTGCCGGACCTGGCCGACCTGGTCGAAGGCGCACCGTCGCTGGCCGGGCTGGTGCCGCCGATCCCGGCGTTCGACGACGTCGTCGAGGAGACTCCGGCGCCGCGGCCCGAGTCGTTCGAGGACGGCGGTTCGATCCTGCGCAACGAGCAGGCGCCGCCGGTCCCCGCGCCCAAGCCCACCCCCAAGCGCGTCCGCCCGCCGCGTGACGAGGACGAGGAGCCGCCGTCGTCCTGGATGACGAGGGGCGACTGATGCCGGACGGGGGTTCCGGCTTCACGGCGGAGCCGGACGCGGTGCTGCGCGCGTCGAACGGCCTGGTGACGGCGGCCGATGCCCTCGACAACGCGGCGAAGGCCCTTTCGTCGGCGCTCGCCGCCCAGGGCGAGTGCTGGGGCGGCGACGACTCCGGCAAGGAGTTCGCCAAGGACTACGTGCAGGGCGCGCAGGGCGCCGTCGAAGGGTTCACGAACCTCGTGCAGGGGTTGCGGGGGATGCAGCAGAACGTCGCCAAGTCGATGAAGGCCCTCTCGGGCGCCGACGAAGACGTGACATCGCAGCTGAGCAAGGGGCATTGACGCGTGGGGATGGAGATGCCCGACGCGGTCAAGTGGCTGCTGCCGATCGTCGTCGGCGAGAGCTGGCCCGAGGGCGACGAGACGAAGCTGCGCGCCCTGCGGGACGCGTGGCACACGGCGTCGTCGGCGATCGGCCCGGTGTCGGAGACGGGCACCCAGGCGGCGTCCGGCGTCCGCGACAACTGGACGGGCGACGGCGCCGACGCGTTCGCGGAGCAGTGGAAGAAGTTCGTCGAGGGCGACGAGGCGTACTTCAAGCAGCTGGCGGACGCGGCCAAGGCCCTGGGCGATTCGTGTGATCAGACGGCGCTGGACGTCGAGTACACGAAGTACATGATCATCATTTCCCTGATCATCCTGGCAGCCCAGATAGCGGCGATGATCGCGGCGGCCGCAGTGACGTTCGGCGGCTCGACGGCGGGCATCGCGCCGGCTCAGATCGCGACCCGGATGACCGTGCAGATGCTGTTCAGGCAGCTGCTCGAGAAGCTGGCGCAGCAGGGGTTCAAGCAGGTCGCGAAGGAGCTGCTGGAGAAGCTGCTCAAGCAGGGCCTCAAGAAGATCGGCATGGAGGTCCTCAAGAACGAAGCGATCAACCTGGGCATGGACGCGGGCATCCAGGGCCTGCAGATGGCCAAGGGCGATCGCCAGGAGTGGGACTGGTCGAAAACCTCGGACGCGGCAGTTTCCGGCGCGGTCGGCGGAGTGGTCGGAGCGGCATCGGGATCGATAGGGCGCGGGGCGACGGAGGGGCTGTCGCATTCTGCGGGTGGCCAGGTCGCGGACGCGGCCCTGAGGGCCGGGGCACGTGGGGCGGTCGAGGGCGTCGCCCAGACGGTCGGCCAGGCGGCGGTGACCGGCGATTTGGGGTCATTGACGCCGGAGCAGTTGTTGATGGGGGCGTCGAGCGGGGCTGTCGGGGGCGCGGTCGGGGGCGCCAAGGAGCAGCTGCACGCGGTCCACGAGGCGAACATCCCGCGGGAGGCGGGTGCGGCTGAGCCGTCTTCGGAGCCGCGGCGGGAGGGTTCGGCGGAGCCTGAGACGCGGGGAGATGGGGCTTCCGAGTCTCAGTCGCGGAGTGAAGAGGCGCGAGGTCGGGGTGAGGCGCCTCAGCAGGAGGAGCAGCGGCACGAGGCACCCGCCGAAGTCCAGTCGCGGGGCGACGAGCCGCGCGAGCCTTCCTCCGCACCTCAGTCGCGTGGGGAGGAGCCGGGACCTGCGGTGGCGCCGCGGAACGAGGCTCCCGCCGCGCCCCAGTCGCGCGGGGGAGAGCCAGGACCCGCGGCGGCGCCGAGCAGCGAGGCTGCTCAGCACGAGCCGTCTTCCGAAGTCCAGTCGCGGAGCGAGGCTCCCGCTGCGCCCCAGTCGCGTGGCGAGGGAGCGTCTTCGTCGGAAGCGCGGGCGGAGCCGGAGGTCCGCCGGGAGGCTGAGCCGCCACGGTCGAGCGGCGACCAGGTCCAGCAGCCCCGCGCGGTGGAAACGCCACAGCAGGCGGCGATTTCACCGGGCGGCTACGGCATGGCCCCGCAGCCAGGGTTCGGAGGGCAGAGCGGACGTCCGCACGACAACGTCGGCGCGGCGGGGTTCACCGGAGGTGCGAGCCAGCCGTTCGCGGCGGATGCGGGAGCGGTGCAGAACGGTCCGTCGCCTCAGCAGGTTTCGCCGCCAGCTGGGGGTGGGTTCACGCCGCCGCCGGGCGGGATGGCAAACGCCGGAGGTGGGGCGATGCCGCCGGGCGGGACGGCGACCGCCGGACGTGGCGGTGGGGCGATGCCGCCGCGGGGTGGCGGGCAGGTGCCGCCGGAGCAGCCGCAACGAGTTCCGTCGCAGGATCCCCGGCGGATGGTGCAGCCATCGGTTCGGCCACCCCAGAGCGGCCCCGCGCCGGCTCGGCCCGGAGGACCGGCGCCCCAGCACGGCGGGCACCCATTCCAGGGCGGGCAGCCCCACTCGGGCGGGCAGCCGCCAACCACGCCGGGACCACAGTTCCACCACGGCGCCCAACCCCACCCGGCCGGGCAGCCACCGGTCGGTCTTAGTGGGCAGCCGTTCCAGGGTGGGCAGCCGGCTCAGCTGAACGGGCAGCCCCACCAGGGCGGACAGCCACCGGCCGGTCTCGGCACCCAACCGTTCCAGGGCGGACAGCCGCCGATCCACTCCGGCGCACAGCCGTTCCAAGGCGGGCAACCGCCGGTCCACCCCGGGGCGCAACCGCTCCAAGGCGGACAGCTGCCTATCCAGCCAGGCGGACAGCCGCTTGTTCACCCAGGCGCGCAGCCGCCGATCCATCCCAGCGCGCAACCATTCCAAGGCGGGCAACCGCCTACCCAGCCAGGTCGGCAACCAGTCCACCCCGTTGCACAGGCTTTCCAAGGCGGGCAGCCGCCGGTTCATCCCGGTGCGCAATCGCTCCAAGGTGGGCAACCGCCTGCTCAGCCAGGCGGGCAGGCTCACCCGGGCGGGCAGCCGCCAGCTCATCCCGACGGGCAGACCCACACAGGCGGGCAGCCGCCGGCGCAGGCGGGTGCGCAACCGGTTCATGGCGGGCAGCCACCAGCTCACCCCAGCGGACAGGCCCACCCGGACGTGCAGCCGCCGGTGCAGCCGGTTCACGGTGGGCAACCGCCTGCTCATCCTGGCGAGCGGCCGCCGGGGCAGCCCGGCGCGCAACCGCACCCGGGCGGGCCTTTCAATGCTCGGTCCGGTGGACACCAGCCGGGGGGTGGGCCTGGTCAGGGGGCACATCCGCAGGATCCGCGACGGCCCGGTGGGGGGCAGCGCCCGGGTGGGTATCCGGCTCAGCCGCGGGGTCCGCAGGGCCCCGGCGGGCGGCCGCCGATGCCGCCTCCGCCCGGTGGGCGGCCGGCTGTTCCGCCGCATGATCCGCGGCTGGGGCCGCCTGCTGTTCCGCCGTCGCGGTTCGGGGCGCTTCCGGAGCAGCCTGGTCGGGGGCCTTTGGAGCCGCCGCGGGTGGGGGATCCGCGGGTGCCTCAGGAGCCGCCGCGGGCGTTCGAGCGGCCGACCGCGCACGAGGCTTCCGTGCCTGTCGCCGAATCGCCGATGCGTGAGCAGCCGGCCGGGCAGTCCACGCCCGTTGGCGAACACGCGCCTGCTCCCGAACCCGCGCCCGTCCACGATGGGCCGCAGGCGGAGCAACCTGTCGCCCATGCCCAGGAGCAGGCACCCGCCGCCGAGCGTGCGGCGGCTCATGAACAACCCAGCGGCCAGTCAGCGCCCGGCCACGAGCAGCCGCCCGGCGCCGAGCACGCCCCTGTCCACGAACAACCCAGCGGCCAGAGCCATGAACAACCGGCCGTTGGCGAACACGCCGCCGAAACGCCTGCCGAGCCCTATCTCACCGATCAGCGGTTTCACACCGCGGACCCCGCCGGGATCCGGCGGATCGAGGACACCTTCATGGACTCCGGGCGGCACAGCTCCGAGTCCGGTGAGTGGCGGCACGAACAGGTGCGCCGCGAAGCTCTCGCCAAGCGGGACCAGTTCCACCCCGGGGTCTCCGATGCCGGGGCGCTCGCCGTTCATGCCTACACGCGGTACGAAATGGTCGGGCCGCTCAACCGGGCTCTGCGGATGGGCGGGCCTGAGCTCGTCGAACTCGCGCCGCAGGCCGGGGCGCTTGTCTCCGGGCTGAACGAACTTCCGCCGCACGTCGGGACCGTGTCGCGGCGGGTCGACTTCCAAGGGGATCCGGCGCGCCTTCAAGCCTTCCTCGGACGGTTCCACGAAGGCGCGCACATCACCGAACCCTCGTTCCTCAGCTCGTCGAAGGTCGATGCGGACCACCCGCGCAGCTCCTTCCCCGGCGAGGTCGAGATGCGGATCCAGTCCAAGACCGGCCGTGACGTCGAGGCCATGGCCAGCATCGGGCACGAACGCGAAGTCCTCTTCAAGGCCGGTGCGCAGTTCGAGATCACCGGCGTCGAGAAGGGCCCCGGCCACCCGGACAACCCGAACCGGCGGCCCGGTGAGGCGCAGTGGATCGTGCACGCCGAAGAGGTCGCCGCCGGGGATTCGCGGTACCTCGGGGACGCCGAGGCTCGCCAGGCCGTCGAACGGCGGCGGGCCGACGAACGCGCCGACGAGGACCGGTTCCAGCGTGAGGCCGATGCCGAGCTCGAGCAGTTCTACGCCGAGCACCCGCACCTGCGGCCCAGCGGTGACATGTCGAAGCTCACCGCCTTCGACGACCCCAGTGCGCCGCCTCCTCCCGTTCGGCGGCCGCCGGCCACCGGCGCTCCCGAGGGTGGCTGGGCGCGGCTCGCCGAGCCGCTGCGGGCGGGTGGGACGCCCGTGTTGCACGCCGGGTCCGTCGAGACGCCGCAGCAGCACGCCCGCCTCGTGCGGGACGCCGTTCCCGAGCTCGCCGCGGTCAACACCCGCAACCACTACGGCCCGGGCGAACACGGCTTCCGGACCAACGCCGCCGAATCGATGACCGCCTTCGACCGGCGGATGAACGGTGAGGACGTCGTCGCGGGGCCCGCCCGTGGAGCACGTCTCGACGGGCCGTGGAGCAGCCGGGGCAGCTTTGACGACGTCGCCCACGACCTCGGCGAACGGCCCGTCGGTGCGCGGTCCGCCGTCGCCTTCGAACACGGTGGGGCCGAACGGCTGGTCGCCGCCGTGCACACCGAGCACGGCGTCCTCTTCGCCGATCCCGTCAGCGGGCGGCTGGCCGAGCTGCCGCACGACGCCGCCGGGATCCGTGAGCTGCCGCTCGGAGCACCGCACGAGACGATCGCCGACCGGCTGGGCCCGGTGCCCGAACGGCCGCCGCACGACGAGGATTACCTCTTCGACGGCGAGCACCGCGGCACCCCCGCCGACCACGAAAGCATCCGCCGCGCGGTCGGCAACGAGGACGTCTACCAGCAGATCCACGACCGCGCGCTGGCCCGTCGGGACGCCGCCGGGCTGCCGCTCACCGACGAAGCCGCCGTCGCGGTGCACGGCTACACCCGCGGCGAGTACGCCTACGACGTCAACGAGGCTCTGCGCCGCGGCCCCGGGCACCCCGGTTTCGACCTCGCGCAGGCGAACGCGCGCGCCATCGTCGACGGCCTCCACCAGGTCCCGCGCACGTCCGGCGAGAGCATCCGGGCCTTCGACGTCGGCGGGGACCCGCGGCTGGCCGAGCTCGTCGCCGGGCCGTACGAGCCGGGCGCGGTCGTCGTCGAGCCCGCGTTCTCCAGCGCGTCCATCAAGACCGGCGAGTTCGCCACGAGCAAGTTCGGCGACGACGTCGAGCTGCACGTCCGGTCGGACAACCTCCGCGACATCTCGAAGCTCGCCGAGAACCCGTCCGAGCGCGAGACGCTCTCGCCGCCCGGCACGCAGCTGCTGGTGCACGAGCGGCGGCTGGAGATCACCCCCGAGGGCCGCCGCAAGTGGGTCATCGAGGCCGAGGAGATCGGCCCCGGCCACCCGCGCTACCTCGACCCCGAGGCCGCGCAGCACAAGATGGCCGAGCGGCGCGCCGAGAACGAGCACAACGCGGCCGAGTTCGAACGGCGCCGCCAGGCCGCCCTGATGGAACGCCTCGGCGGCTTCGGCGACCCCGGGCCCGGGCACCAGCCGGACCACCACTCGGTCAGTGACGTCCTCGACGGCACCGCCGAGCCACCGCGCCTCCACGAAGCACTGCCGGACTACTCGACGCTGGCTCGCGCGACGAACCCGCCGTCGGAAGCGGCCATCCACGCCGACACGGCGACGCCGGCCGAGCGCGCGGCCTACGTCCAGGACCGGCACCCGCACCTGCGCGAGGTCAACCCGGGCTTCCACCAGCCGGGCGCGCTGGAGAACGGGTTCATGTCGAACTGCACCCGCGGGCCCGAGGCGTACCTGGACCGCCTGCGCGGCGGGGACATGACGGCCGAGCCGATCCTGTTCCACGAGATGGGCGCGCGCGGCACGCTCGAGCACCTCGAAGGCCGGTTCGGCGAGACGTTCTCCGAGCGCGGCAGTTACGACGACGTCATCCGCGAGATGCGCGACCGGCCGCTCGACCACCACGCCGTGGTCGCGGTGAAGTACGAAGGCCCGAACGGCGTCGTCTACGGGCACGTCGCCATGGTCGTGCACACCCGCGACGGCGTCGCGTTCATCGACCCGCAGTCCGGCGACCTCATGCACCTGCCGCAGCCGCCGAAGGGCATCAAGCTGATGCACGTCGGCACGCCGGAGGAGGTGCACGTCCAGCCCGAGCACCCCCAGGCCGAGGCACACGGCGGCTACGGCCACGCCCCGCAGTCCCGGCTCGACGAGCTCCTGGCCCAGCCGCGGGTCGCCGAGGCGCTCGCCGGCGCGACCACCGACCTCATCGTCAAGGACCACGAGGGGAACCCGCAGAACCTCGGGCCGGTCGGCGAGTTCGTCCGGACGCGGCTGGCCGAGCACCCCGAGCTGGTCGACCTGCTCCACGACCCGGCCAACGAGTTCCTGACGCGGTCGCTGCTGCGCAAGCCGGAGACGATCGCCGGCCTGCTGGTGCACGACGAGGCCATCCCGATCCTGGCCGACGCCGTGCACGAGGTGCACCACCCGGACCCGGACGCCGAACCGGTGGCGCCGCACCCGGATCCGACACCGCTCACGCCGGAGCAGGCCGAAACCGCACAGGAAGTGCTCGACGAGGCGAAGGACCACCCCAACGCGCACCGCAAGCAGGCACCGTTCGACCAGGGCCGCCTCGGGGACGAGGCTTACACGCGGGAGTACCTGGCCGAGCGCTACCGGGACGCGGCCCGGGTCGACCTGAAGCTGAAGGAGATCCTGCCGCCGCTGGCCGAGGAGACCGGCGGCCACGCCGGGTTCCGTCCCGGGCCGAAGTCCGAAGGCCGGGCGATGGACAAGATCAACACGAACTACGACGGCGACGCGTCGCGGTTGGTCGACCTCGCGGGCGCGATGATCCAGTTCGAACGGGTGCAGGACGCCTACGCCGCGTTGGCGCGGATCGCGGAGCACCCGGACCTGGAGATCGTCGCCTTCGACGACCGTTTCGCGAACCCCGCCCCGGCGGGCTACCGCGACCTGCAGATGAGCGTGCGCATCGACGGGCACGTCGCCGAGCTTCGCCTGCACCTGAAGTCGCTGGACGACGTGTCGGCGTACGAGCACTCGCTGTACGAAGTGCGGCGTGACCTCAAAGCGCTCAAGAAAGCCGAAGGCAGATCACACACCGACGAGGAACAGGCCCTGATCGACGGGCTGATCAAGCGCGAACGGGCGTTGTTCTGGGACGCGCTGCAGGGGAGTCTCTAAATGGTCCGGACGCCGTCCTACTTCGAGTACTACGACCACACGTACGTGGTCGAGAGCACGCCCGACGGCGGCCTGACCGGTCGCATCCTGAATTGGAAGACCGGGGACTTCGAGGAAAAACCGGAACACGTCACGGACGTGCTTTTCGACCACGGCCCGGACATCCGCAGCCTCGACCGCGAACGGTTCGTGCGCCGGACCGAGGAGGAGCGCCACAACTACCTCCGCGGTGACGGGCCGATCTTCGCGCTCTACCAGACCATCGACGCGATCTGGGCCGCGACCGAAGAGGAGCACCGCAAGATCACCAAGGAAGAACGCGCGCTGATCGACTCGATCTACCGGCGCACCTTCAAGATGTGGGAGGACGAGTTCGCCCGCCGCGCCGCCGGCGAGGCCCCGACCTTCACCTTCACGTCGGTGATCCCGCAATGATTCACGTGGAACATCGGCTTTCGCCCGAAGCGCAGCGGACCCTCCTGGTACGCCTGGGAAAGCTCGTCCGCGAGCACCGGGCCGACGCCGCCAAGCCCGCCGTCGTCGACTTCCGGCAGGTCGGCGCGAACGCCGAAGCCGTCGGCCACAACACGGCGACGCCGGACGAGCTCACCGGGCTCTTCGCCGAACTGCGGGCCGGCATGTACACCGAGGACCGCGGCACGTGGCTGCAGGCGCGCTTCACGCTCACCCCCGACGGCGCCTTCGACTTCGACTTCGCGCTGGACGACGATCCCGTGTGGACGGACGCCCCGGAGCCGGCCGCCTACCCGGCGGAGCTCGCCGCCTTCCCGCGGGCCGACGAGCACATCCCGGACTGGTGGCGCCTGCGCGCGCAGCTCCCGCTGGGTGTGGTCTTCCGGCACGCCGACGTCGGCGGCCCGGACGTCGAGCGGCCGCCGCTCACCGACACCGAGGTGCCGCTCGTGTTGCAGTACCTCGAGCGCGAAGCCGTCGTCCACGAAGCCGGCGACGAGCGGTTCCACACCGACGGCACGTGGATCTGGTCCGAAGCCGTCCCGCTCCTGCTCGCGAAGCACGGCGTGCCGCCCGAGCCGGACCTGGTCGCGCACATCCGGCGGCACCACTTCCAGCCGCCGTACGTCGAGCCGCTGGTCCGCCGGACCGCGGAGGCGGACCTGCTGGGCAAGCCGCGGCCGAAGCCGGGCCGCGCCGACGTCAAGAAGACCGCCGGGGACGTCGCCGCCGAGCTGGAGACCACGCCGGACCCGAAGCTCGGGGACGAAGAGCTGCTGATCGTGCTGGTCCAGCGGCTCGGCGAGCACGGCGTCTGGCCCGAGGCGTACCGCGTCGGCGAGCGCGCGGACGGCGCGTGGTGCCTCAACTACACCCCCGACGGCTGGGAGGTCGCCGCGTACGCCGGCGGCAAGCCCCGCGAGCCGATGTACTTCGGCCGCCTCGAAGACGCCGCCCAGCAGCTGTTCGGTGCGTTGCTGCTGCACCCCGCCCGGATGACCGCCGGGCACGAAACCCCGCTGGAAACGGCGAAGGAACTCGACGACTGGCCGGTGCACCCGGCGCCGGGTGAGCCTCCCCTCACCCTGCTCCGCAACAAGCGCATCACCAGGCTGGTGGCGGGTACGGTCGTCCTGCGCTTCGGCGAGGAACCCGGCAATCTCGTTCACCACGGCGAGGTACGGTTCGCCACGACGTCGCTGCCGCTGGAACGTGAGCGGGAACGGCGGAGCTACCGGCTGAGACGCCCGCTGCACGTGATCACCGGCATCACGGTTCCGTGGGCGAACCTGCCGGGTGGCGCGGTGGCCTTCGTGCTGCCGAAGACGATCGCCGAGCACGAGTCCGACGGAAGCCTGGAGAGGATCGAGTAGGTGGAAGCGGCGGAAGCGATTGCCAAGGTCGGCCAGTGGCTGCGCGCGGTGCACGGCCCGGACGTCTCCGGTCCCGCGGGCTTGCGGGTGGACACCGAGAAGGTGCTGCGCATCCCCGAGGGCTGGTCGGTGCCCTACAACACCATCGCGTTCCTCGACGAGGGCCGGCCGGAGAAGGAGATCTTCCCGCCGCCGTCGGTCGTCGTCCGGGAGCCGGACGGCGAGCTGCGGCAGGCGCACCCGCACCCCGGCGGGCTGTCGGTGCCGGTGGCGTTCCCCGGCCAGGAGAACTGGCGCGAGGTCGTCGACCCCGAGTACGTCAAGGCCGGGCTCGGGGAGCTGGGCGTGCCGCTGCAGGCCGTCGCGGGCTGGGTGAAGGTCGACGCCGAGGGCAACCAGACCGGTGAAGAGCGCGAGAACCCCGAGTACAAGGCCGGCCCGATCCGCCGCGGCTACCCGAAGCCGGAGAACACCATCGAGACGCTGCTGTCGTTCGGCAGCGTCGGCTGGCTGACCCGGGAGCTGCTGCTCATCGGGCTGATCCGGTGCGAGGTGTTCGTCCCGCTCGACCTGGAGACCGGCAAGACCGACCGGTTCTACTTCGCCGAGGAGCGCAACGAGCTCAAGGTGTTCAGCTCGACCCGGCACCTGCCCTCGCGCGAGCACGGCTGGTGGAAGGTCGACGTCGCCACGCTGGCCGAGTTCGAGCACCCGCCGAACCTGGTGATCAACGGCGGCCCGACGACCATCGAGGACGTCTCCAGCGGCGAGCTCGCCGAGATCGTCAAGCGGTTCCCGCGGCACGAGCCCCGCATCGACGTGCACGGCCGCTGCCCGGAGGCGGAGGAGGACCTGATCCGGGTCGCCACCGAAACCGCGTCCCGGATGGGACTGCCGGATCCGGTGAAGCCGCCGCTCGTGGCGGCCGAGAAGGCCCGGCGCCGCGGCTTCGAGCTGACCGCCGAGGAGTGCGCGAAGACCGTGCTCGGCGAGTCCTGGCTGAAGCGGCTCGCCATGCCGGAGCCGCCGCGCAGCAAGCCCAACGACCTGCGCGCGAACGGCCTGGCCCCGGCGTACGACAACACCGGCCGCGCGGTGCCGCGGCTCGACACGTTCGGCAAGTACTTCGAGCGGGACCTCGACGGGTTCCGCTACGGCTGGCAGCGCGTCACGGGCGCGTACGTCGGCTTCGCGCTCGGGGAGGCCCTCGGCGCGGCCGTCGACCGGATGATGCTGCACGACATCCACGCGAAGTACGGCATCGAGGGCGTCACCGACCTGGTCCCGGCGTTCGACCAGCCCGGGCGGATCGGTTCGCTGACGCAGCGGCTGCTGTTCTACACCGAGGCCGCGATCCGCAGCCCGCACCGCGAGCAGCCCGAGTCGCGCGAGGCCGAACAGCTCTTCCCGGACGTCGTCCGCGGGGCGCTGCAGCGCTGGCTGCGCACCCAGGGCGCGCCGATGGACGCCGTGGACGGCTGGCTCGTGCAGGTCCCGGACCTGCACGCCCGCCGCGACGCCGACGACGCCGAGCTCAACGCCTACCACCAGCTCGCGACCGGCGGCGCGGGTGCGCAGCCGATGACCGGCCCGGCCGCGCTGATCCCGGCGCTGCCCGCCGCGCTGACCATGGCCGGGCCCGGCAGCGGGTTCGGGGGCGGCGCGCGGCAGGCCGCGCGCGAGCTGGCCGGCGTCACCCACCCGACCGAGCCCGACCTGGCCGCCGCGACCTATCTGACCTGGCTGTTCGAGCACGCGCTGACCAAGGAGGCGTTCAGCTTCCCGATCTGGAACACCAGCCGCGAGGTGCTCAACCCGGACAGCGAGTACCAGCAGGGCCCGGAGTGGACGGCGATCGCGGAGATGGTCGCCGAGTCGGTGCCGTTCTTCGGCGAGCACGGGCTGCCCGACCTGCGGATGCCCGAGCTGATCGGCGACGGCAAGACGACGCTGTCGGTGCTCGGACGCGCGTTCGCCGCGTTGTCCGGCTTCGAGAACTACCCGGAGCAGGCGCTGCTTCGCGCGGTCAACCACTCCGGCCGCAGCGCGCTCACCGGCGCGATCGCCGGTGCCCTGCTCGGCGCGCGGACCGGGATCCCCGGACTGCCGCAGAAGTGGGTCGACCAGCTGGAGCTGCGGTACCTGGTGGAGAACGTCGCTTCGGACGCCTACTGGCACTTCGACCGGCACTCGGCGCTGAGCGCCCTCGGCGACCAGTGGATCGAGCGGTACCCGCGGCACTAGCGCGAGGATGGGGAGAATGGCAGAAGACGGCGGTTTCGTCGAGTGGCGTCCCGACGTCGACCCGGAGTTCGACGAAAAGGCGTTTCCCGGCCTCGGCATCCCGGTGCGCGCCATCCGCGGCTGGACGCAGTACACGCTGTTCGGGGAGCCGACCGGCCCGCGCCGGGGCAACGAGCAGTACACGCCCGGCCCGGTCTGGCGCGGGTTCCCGGTGCCTGCCACCGACGCCGAAAAGCTGCTGAACTACCTCAGCGTGAACTGGATCAGCCGCGCCGATTTCGCCCGGGCGCTGCTCGACTGCGAGGTGTACGTCCCCCTGCTGGACGGCGAGCCGCTGCTGCGGCCGGTGCCCGGCACCGGCGGGCGGGAGGTCATCGCCTACAGCTCGTCGGCGAAGGTGCCCGGGCGGTACCCGCGGCGGTGGCGGGTGGCCGTCCGGGAGCTGCCGTCGTCCGGACTGACCCTCGACCCCGGCACCGGGCAGGTCCGCAGCCTGACCGCGGGCGAGCTGACCGAGGCCCGCGGTGGCGCGCCCGAGCTGCGCGCCCGGGTCGAAGAGCCCGCGCCGGAGGCCGGGCCCGAGGTCGCCGAGGCGCTGCCCGCGCTGGTCGCCGAGTTCGGTGTCGAGCCGCCCGATCTGCTGGAACGGCACCTGCGATACGCCGTGGACCACGCCCGTGACCACCACTTCGAGCTGACGCCCGCCGAGTGCCTCCGGTACCTGCGCGGGTTCGCCTGGCAGTACCGCAACGGCGTCCGGCGCCGGGCCGGGCAGGACCCCGAATGGCCCGCCGACCTGGCCGCGAACGGCCTGATCGCGCACGTGGACGAGGACGCGCGGCCGCGGCCGGTGCCGTGGACGTTCGGGAAGTTCTCCGCCTTCGGGACGCTCGCCGGGCGCTTCGCGTGGCACCGGATCGTCGGCGCGTACGTCGGCTTCGCGATCGGTGACGCCCTGGGTGGTGGCGCCACCGGCCCGCTGCCGATGGGCGGTCTCACGCGCCACCTGCTGTTCCACACCGACGCGCTGCTGCGCGGCCTGCCGCCGGTGCCGACCGGCGAGGTCCCGGCGACGCTGCCCGAACCGGACCCGGCCGGCTGGCTCGCCGTCGCGACCCGGCACGCGGGCCTGGCGCCCGCCGAGTTCTCCGCGCTGCTGGCCACGGCGCTGGCCGCGACCCCGGCCGGCGCGGTCGCCCTGGCCGACGTCGACGGCGAGCAGTACGCGAAGGACGTCGCCCGGGAGCTGACCGGCAGCGCGGCCGGCGCCGAGGTCACCGAAGGCGTCGATCTGCTGGTTTCGCTGTTCCAGGCCCTGCTGACGCGGGACACGTTCGCACTGCCGGTGCACGTCCGGCTGCGGGAGCTCGGCGGCGACCTGGCGACCTCGACGTTGGCGCTGCGCGAGGACCGCGACGCCGACGACGTCACGCAGCAGGAGGGCATCGGCGACGGCCGGAGCGTGCGATCGGTGCTGGGCCGCGCCCTGTTCGCCGCGGCCAAGCGCGGCTACGACCCGGAGGCCGCGATCACGCTCGCCGCGCGGTCCGGCCCGGTCGCCGGGGCGCTGGCCGGCGCCATGGTGGGCGCCCGGCTCGGCGTGCCCGGCCTGCCCGCCGCGTGGGTGGCCGCACTGCCCGACCTCGGCCTGCTCGACGACGTCGCCAGCGACGTCTTCTGGTACTTCAACCGCAACGGCCTCCAGACGGAGACCGCGGAACACGCTCGCTGGGAGCGCCGGTACCCGAGTGGCCGGTTCACCCTGCAACCGAAGGGACCCGACTTGCGATCGCGACTGCGCGGCAGCCTGCTGGCCGGGGCGATCGGCGACGCGCTGGGCGCGAAGACGGAGTTCGACTCGATCGACCGGATCCGCGAAATCGCCGGACCGGCCGGCATCACCGACTTCATCCCCGCGTACGGCGGCGTCGGCCGGATCACCGACGACACGCAGATGACGCTCTTCACGCTGGAAGCGCTGATCCGGGCGCACGCCCAGCGGCGGCGGACCGGCTCGGCCGACGTCGTGCACTCGCTGCAGCTGGCCTACCAGCGCTGGCTGCACACCCAGGGCGTCACCTGGGACCGGGCGCGCGGGCCGCAGTCGGCCGTCGAGGCGCCCGACGGCTGGCTGATCACCCACCAGGAGCTGTTCAGCCGGCGCGCGCCGGGTTTGACCTGCTTCGGCGAGCTGGAGGCGTACGGCCGCTCGGGCGTCCGGGGCACCATCGAGCGGCCGGTGAACAACTCGAAGGGCTGCGGCGGCGTGATGCGCGCGGCGCCGATCGCGCTGTGGTCCGACGACCTCGCCGAGGTGTTCCGGCTCGGGGCCGAGAGCGCGGCGCTGACCCACGGTCACCCGAGCGGGTACTTGTCGTCGGGCTGCTTCGCGGTGCTCGTCCACGAGCTGCTGCACGGGAAACCGCTGCTCGACGCGGTCGCGACCGCGCGGGCCGAGCTCGTGAAGCACCCGGGACACGAAGAACAGAGCGAGGCGCTCGACGCGGCCCTGGCGCTCGAGGGCCCGCCGACACCGGAGAAGCTCGAGACGCTCGGGCAGGGCAACGTCGGCGAGACGGCGTTGTCGATGTCGGTGTACGTCGCCCTGACCACCACCGACGCCGATTCGGCGTTGCTCGCAGCGGTCAACCACAGCGGCGACAGCGACTCGACCGGCTCGGTCTGCGGCAATCTCGCCGGCGCGATGTACGGCGCGGAAGCACTGCGGAAAAGCTGGCTCGACCAGCTGGAACTCCGCGATGTCATCGTCGGGCTCGCGGACGACGCGCTCGCCGAGTTCGGCCCGGATGCGCCGGGCGACGACCGGTGGTTCGCTCGGTACCCGGTCGACTAGGTTTTCGGGGATCACTGGGGACGGGGAGGACGAAACGTGCGTTACCGGGTAGAGGTGGCCGAACGCCCGGACGGCCTGTATGCGACGTGGGGTGAGGGGACCTTCCGCGCGCAACGGTCGACCACGGACGGCACCGTGCTGCTGTCGGTGCTGCCGGAGGAAGAGGCGCCGGAGGGCTTCGACAAGGAGTTCGAGGACCGGCCGGCGAAGGTCGTCCCGGCGAGCGAGGTGCCGTTGACGTTCACGCTGCGGACCTTCGCCGAGTACGACGGCGAGGTCTTCGAGGTCGCGCCGGACGCGCGGCCCGAGCTGACCCTGCGCTGGGTCCGCGACGACGCCGTCCGAGCCGCGCAGCTGGGCCTGACCGACTTCTCGGTCACCGTGCCGGCGAAGCAGGTCACGGCGCTGTGGCAGACGCGGCTCGACTTCACCGAGGCGCCGGAAGCGCGGCCGCAGCCGGGCACCGGCGACCAGAACGCGCTGCTGCGCGCCATCGGCCGGACGCTGCTGCACACCGTGCCCGGCGGCTGGACGCGGGTCGGCGCGCAGTTCCGGCAGGTCGGCGACTACGCCGAGATCGAGGTCCGCGCGGTCGGCGACGAGGACGGCCCGGTGTCGGTCTCGCTGCCCGCGGCGCCCCGGCTCGGCGGGCTGTTCGCGCGGCTGCGGGCCGCGATGTGCCAGCCCGAGACCGGCACGTGGTTCCAGGGCACGTTCACCCTCGACGCCGAGTCGCAGTTCGACTTCGACTTCGACGCCGACCGCGAGCCGGACTGGCGGGTGCCGCCCAACGACGGCGGCCGCCCGTCGACCGCCGCCTACGAGCTGGAGCTGGCGAACTTCCCGCGGACGTCGAAGCACGTGCCGGCGTGGCTGACCGCGAAGGCGGGGCTGCCGCTGGACACGGTGTTCCGGCACGCGCGGATCGCCGACTCGCACGCCGAGGGCGAGCGCCCGGCGGTCAACCGGCCGCCGGTGCCGCCCGACCAGGTCCGCGGCCTGCTCGACTACCTGTTCCGGGCGCCGGTCGCGCTGCACCGGCCGGCGCCGCTGCCGGACATCTTCGGCGGGCCGGGCGCGAAGCCCGACGTGCCGAACGCCTTCCACACCGACGGCACCTGGATCTGGCCCGCCGCCGTGCCGCACTACCTGCGCAAGTACGGCGTGCCGCCGGAACCGGAGCTGGTCGAGCACATCCGCGCCGCCGGGTTCCGGCCGCCGTTCGTCGGCGAGCTCGTGCGGGCGACGGCGGAGGCGGAGGTCCTCGGCCAGCCGCGGCCGGCGCAGACGGACGCCGACCTGCCGGACGAACGCGCGCTCACCCGCGTCTCCCGCGGCGAGCAGGTGCGGAACCTGCGCGGCGCGGAGACGCTGGAGCTGCTCCAGCAGCGGCTCACCGAGCACGGCGTGCCGGCCGCGGCCTACCGGATCGGCGCCAACGAGATGCCCGCCGAAGGCGTCTGGACGCTGCGGCGGGCCGAGAACGGCTGGGAGGTCTCGCGGCCGCCGTCGGACGAGCCGGTGGCGTTCGGCTCGCTCGGCGACGCCGCCCGGTTCCTCCTCGGCGTGCTGCTGATGCTGCCGCCGCGGCCGGCGGAGGAGTCCGACCAGCCCGCCGACTGGCCGATCCTGCCGATGCGCGGCGAACCGCCGTTGAACTTCTACCGCGGCAAGCGCCTGATCACCCTCGCCCCGGGCAGCACGGTCGTCCGGTTCGGCAACGAGACCGGCAACCTGGTGCACGCCGAGGGCACGCGGTTCGTCGAGACGGCCCTGGCGTTCGAACGCGAACGCGAGAAGCGGCTCTACCGCGTGCAGCGCGCGGTCCGGGTGCTGACCGGCGTGGCGGCGCCGTGGGGTGGCCTGCCGGGCGGCGCGGTCGCCTACCTGCTGCCGCGGCCGCTCGCCCAGCACCTGGAGACGGGCTCGCTCAGCAGGCAGTGATCAGGACGGCGGGCGACCACCAGTAGTCGGCGAGCGGGGTGACGTCGACCTCGGTGAAGCCAGCCGTCTTCAGCTGCTCGGCCCAGACCGCGGCCGGGTGCTCCCAGTTCGTCCGCTGCTGCCCGGAGACGATCCCGAGCAGCACCGGCAGCAGGAAGCCCTGCGCGACCAGGGTCGCGTCTTCGCCGTACTCGGCCACCCCGCGCTCGTACCGCTCGACGAGCGAGCGCAGGTGCTCGGGCGAGCCTTCGTCGAACTCGGGGACGTCGAACTCGGCCAGCACCAGCGTCGCGGTGCGCGGCTGCAGCGCGCGCAGCACCTCGGCGCGCTGCTCCGGCTCGATGGACTGCAGCGCGAACGTCGACTGCACGAAGTCCCAGCCGAGGTCGTCGCGGGCCAGGAAGTCCTGGGCGGTCGACTGCCAGCACTGGGCCGACGGCACCCGCTCGTGGACGCCGTCGAGCAGCGCGGCCGACGGCTCGACCAGGTCGATCCGGGCGGGCAGGTGCGACGCCTGTTCCAGCGCGGGCACCACGGCGAGGCCGTCACCACAGCCCAGGTCGAGCAGCGATTCCGGCTTCCCGGCGTCGTACCGGGCGGCCAGCTCGGCGCTCAGCGCCCGGTACAGCTCGACGTTGCCGCCGCCGCGGATGAACGCCGTGAACGCGCTCGGCTGGTCGTACACCGGCGCCGAGCCGTCGCCGGCCAGGTAGGTGCGCAGTTCGTCGGCGAGGGTGGAGCCGGCGCGCCCGGCCTGGGCGGCGAGTTCGGCGGCCTGGTCGCGGTCACCGGACCGGTAGGCGGCGAGGGCGTCGGCGAGCGGCTCGATCGAGGTCATGGTCAGGAGATATCAGAACGGGACCCACAACGTCACTCGCGTGCCGCCCCCGGCGAGTCCCGACTCGACCAGCGACGTCCCGCCGACTTCGGCCAGCCGCGCGGTGATCGACTCGCTGATGCCGAACCCGGCGGGGTGGTCGGCCGCGATGAAACCGCTCCCGTGGTCGCGCGTGATCACCGCGATCCCGCCGTCGCGCTCCTCGACGCGGACCACGACCCGGTCGGTGCCGGAGTGCTTCATGGTGTTCCGCATCGCCTCGCGGACGGCGTCGCGGATGGCGATCTGGCGGACCTCCGAGAGCGTGTCGTCGTCCAGTTCGGCCACCACGAGCTGGGCGCGCAGGCCGTCGCGGGCCATCTCGGCGGCGAGCGCGGCGAGCTTCTCGCCCAGCGGCCGCGCGCCGGCCTCGGCCCGCTCGGACGCCGCCGACTCGATCGTGTGCCGGATCTCCATCGCCTGGGCCCGCGCCAGCCGCTGGATCTCCACCAGCCGCTCTTCGGGCTCGCCGGGGCTGGAGAGCGCCATCGCCTCCAGCGTCTGCAGCACGGTGTCGTGCAGCCGCCGGTGCTGCTGGGCGCGTTCGGCGAGGCGGCCGTTGCGGGTGCCGTAGGCCAGGGCCAGCCGCGTGCCGAGGCCGGTCAGCACCAGCGCGGCGGTGGCCAGGAACAGCTCCGCGAGCAGGACGGAGTAGGTCGAGAACGCGGCCCCCACGCGGAACCCGCCGGTGTTCAGCCAGTTCGCCAGCATCCGCAGCGGGAAGCCGAGCAGCCCGAACACCACGCCGCTCGGGAGGCCGAGGGCGAGCGTCAGCAGCCCGGCCTCGCCGTAGAGGTGGACGCTGGTGACCGAAAGCGCGTCGAAGTACGCCGTCGTCGGCACGGTCAGCGCGATGAGCAGCGGCGAAAGCACGGTGAAGGCCAGGTCGACGGCCAGCAGCTTCCCGGCGTCCCGGCCGCGGAACGGCGCCGAGCGGAACATCCAGCGGAGGCCGACGACGTTCAGCGCCACCGACAGCAGCGTGAACACCCCGACCGGCAGCAGCCCGGTCGCGCCGTGCTGGAGGACGTATACGCCGAACTGGCCCGGCACCGCGAGCAGCCGGTAGGCCAGCGGGATGAGCACGACGTACCGGGTGGCGCGCAGCAGCAGGCCGTCGCGCTCGGTCGGGTCGATCGGGCCGGACATCCGCGAGATGCGCCGCAGCGCGTGCATCGGCGCCGGGTCGGCGATCTCGTCGGGCAGCTCACTCGTGGCGGTGGCGATCGCGGGGGCGCCGCGCCTCAGCAGCGCCACCAGGAAGCTGCCCCCGCCCGCCACGGCTCACGCGCCCCCGACGCCGTTTTCCGCGGCCCACTTCTTCAGCTCGGCGACCGCTTCGTCGTGCTCCAGCGGGCCGCGGTCCAGGCGCAGCTCCTTGAGGAACTTCCACGCCTTCCCGACGTCCGGCCCCGGCCTGAGGCCGAGCAGCTCCATGATCTGCTCGCCGTTGAGGTCCGGCCGCACGCGGTCGAGGTCCTCCTTGGCCTTGAGCGCGGCGATCCGGGCTTCGAGGTCGTCGTAGGTCGCCTGCAGCGCGGCCGCCTTCCGGCGGTTGCGGGTGGTGCAGTCGGCGCGGACCAGCTTGTGCAGCCGGGTCAGCAGGTGGCCGGCGTCGGTGACGTACCGGCGGACCGCCGAGTCCGTCCACTCGCCCTTGCCGTAGCCGTGGAACCGCAGGTGGAGGAACACGAGCTGGGAGACGTCGTCGACGATCTCCTTCGAGAACTTCAGCGCCCGCAAACGTTTGCGGGCCATCCGCGCGCCGACCACCTCGTGGTGGTGGAAGCTCACCCCGCCGCCCGGCTGGAACTCCCGCGTGGCCGGCTTGCCGGCGTCGTGCAGCAGCGCCGCCAGCCGGAGGATCAGGTCCGGCTCCGACGTCGGCTCGTGCGTCTTCTCCAGCTCGATCGCCTGGGCCAGCACGGTGAGGGAGTGCTGGTAGACGTCCTTGTGCTGGTGGTGCTCGTCGATCGCCAGCCGCATCCCGGGCACCTCGGGCAGCACCCGGTCGGCCAGCCCGGTCTCGACCAGCAGCTCCAGGCCGGGCCGCGGGTCGGCCGCCAGCAGCAGCTTCGACAGCTCGGCCTGCACCCGCTCGGCGGTGATCCGGTCGATCTCCTCGG
The DNA here is from genome assembly GCF_040609695.1 of Amycolatopsis sp. NPDC004625. Taxonomy (NCBI): domain Bacteria; kingdom Bacillati; phylum Actinomycetota; class Actinomycetes; order Pseudonocardiales; family Pseudonocardiaceae; genus Amycolatopsis; species Amycolatopsis sp. NPDC004625. The sequence goes on along the minus strand of NZ_JBEXKX010000006.1, from coordinate 81,829 downwards.
CCATCGACGTCATCGCGTCGACCACCCGCGGGGCCGCGGTGAAGTCGAGCTGCGCGGCGAAGCGGGCGGCCCGCAGCATCCGCAGCGGGTCGTCGGCGAAGGACTCCTGCGGCGTCGCCGGGGTGTCCAGGACGCGCTCCCGCAGGGCGCTCAGCCCGTCGTGCGGGTCGATGAACGTCTTCGACGCCAGCTCGACGGCCATCGCGTTGACCGTGAAGTCGCGGCGCAGCAGGTCGCCCTCGATGCTGTCGCCGAAGGTGACCTCGGGGTTGCGGCCGACGCGGTCGTAGCTGTCGGCGCGGAACGTCGTGATCTCGAGCTGCATGCCCTTCTTCGTCACACCGACCGTGCCGAAGGCGATCCCGACGTCCCACACCGCGTCGCCCCAGCCGCTGACGATCTTCAGCACCCGGTCCGGCCGGGCGTCGGTGGTGAAGTCGAGGTCGCCGGACTGCCGGCCGAGCAGCGCGTCGCGCACGCTGCCACCCACGAGGTAGAGGCGGTGCCCCGCCCTGGCGAACCGTTCCGCCAGCTCCTCGGCCAGTGGGGAGACCTCCATCAGCTCCACCACCTGCTTGTCGACCACGTCGTTCACGAAAATCCCACTACGTTCCAGGTGCGATAGCTGCAGGCACCGCCGGACACGGACACGGAGAGCCAGCCTACCGGGGCAACCGTTTGCTCTAGCATCGCAGCATGTCCGGATCAGCCGGCCGCCCCGGCGCCTCCAAGCCGCGAAGGCGGCGCAGGCGCCAGCGCGGCAGGCGCCTGACCACGGTCGACGAGACGTCGGCCGGTGGTCTCGTGGTGGACGCCGACCGTGAACAGGCGGTGCTGATCGGCCGGCTCGACCGGCACGGCAGACTGCTGTGGTCGCTGCCCAAGGGCCACATCGAGGACGGTGAGACGGTGGAACAGACAGCCGTGCGCGAGGTGAAGGAGGAAACCGGCATCTCCGCGCGCGTCCTGCGGCCACTGGGCACCATCGACTACTGGTTCGTGGCCGAGAAGCGGCGCATCCACAAGACCGTGCACCACTTCCTGCTCGAAGCGCTCGGCGGCGAGCTGTCCGACGAAGACGTCGAGGTCACCGAGGTGGCCTGGGTCCCGCTGGCCGAGCTGGAAGCCAAACTCGCCTACTCCGACGAGCGCAAACTCGTCCGGAAGGCCAGTCAGATACTCACAGAACTTTTCGCGCGCCCAGACGTCCCAGGACGAGACGAGCACGCCCCTGAGGGAGCCCCCGAGTGAAGCGGTTCGCCGCAGCCTTCCTTTCCGTCCTCTTCCTGGCCGTCCCCGCCTTGGCCGGCGCCTCGGTGGCCCAGGCGGAGGAGGGTGCCCGCCTGCGCGTCGACCTGGCCGGGCTCGCCCCGCGCGTGATCACGACGTCGACGACGACGCTGACCATCACCGGCACGGTGACCAACACCGGCGACCGGAAGGTCACCCGGCCGCAGGTGCGGCTGCAGGTCGGCGACCGGGCGACGACCGAACGCGGGGTCGGCGACGTGCTGTCGGGCGCGGTCATCAAGGACACCCCGCTGACCGAGTTCACGTCGGTGGCCGAGGTGCTGGAGCCGGGGCAGAGCGCCCCGCTGAACATCACCGTGCCGCTCACCGGGACGCGGGCGGAGCGGTTCAGCCGTCCCGGCGTCTACCCGCTGCTGGTCAACGTCAACGGCACGCCCGAGTTCGGCGGCCCCGCCCGGCTCGGCGCGGTCAGCATGCTGATGCCGGTGCTGTCCGGTCCGGGCAAGCAGTCCACCGGCCGGTCCGGTGCGCCGAGCATGACCCTGCTCTGGCCGCTGACCAGCAACGTCCCGCACCTCTACGCCTCGCCGTACGGCAGCCAGCCGGTGCTGGCCGACGACCGGATGGCCGGCGAGATCAGCGGCGACGGACGGCTGAACGCGCTGGTCTCCGCGGCCGTGACGGCCGTGCGCGGCAACTCGGACCTGGCGAAGTCGATGTGCTTCGCGCTCGACCCGGACCTGCTCGCCACCGTCGACGCGATGAGCCGCGGCTACCTCGTCCACACGGACTCGGGCACCGTCGACGGCAAGGGCGCCGACGCCGCGAAGGCCTGGCTGTCCGACGTCCGGTCGCTGGTCGGCGGCCGCTGCGTGGTGGCGCTGCCGTTCGCCGACGCCGACCTCGACGCGCTCACCCGCGTCCACCCCGGCGACACGGGGCTGGTCACCCGCGCGGCCGCCGGCGCGGCGACCATCCAGCAGCTGACCGGCGCCACCCCGCAGTCCGGCGTGCTCTGGCCGGACGGCACGCCCGGCGCGTCGGTGCTCTCCGCGCTCAGCGACGCCGGCGTGCGGACCGTGCTCGCCGACGCGGGCAAGCTCGCCCCCGCGGCGGCCGGCGGCGGGGTCACCGTGCAGGGCAGCACCGTCCGCGTCCAGCCGACCGACTCGCTGATCTCCGCCGCGCTGACCGGCGTCCCGGCGGTGCCGGACTCGGTCACCGTGCCGGCCACGACCGAGCGGGCGATCGCGAGCCAGAACGGTCTCGGCGCGCTCGCCTTCCGCGCCGGGCTGGGCCAGCCCGCCGGGCAGCAGCGGCCGAACCACCTGCTGGTCGCGCCGCCGCGGCGCTGGGACGCCCCGGCCGAGGAGTTCACCACCTACCTGCGGCAGGTCGGCGACTTCCTGACCGCGGGCCTGGTCACCGCGACCGGGCTCCCGGCGCTGCTGGCCACCGACCCGGCGGCCTCCGGCGCGGTCGGCGACGGCGGCCAGGACCCGGCCGGCATCGACGCCGGTGTCGTCTCGACGCTCTCGGCCCTCGACGTCCAGGCCACCGGGCTGGCGTCGGCGATGCAGGTCGACCCGACCAAACGGGTGAAACCCGACGACGTCGTCGAGCCGGTCCGGCTGGCCGAGCTGCGCGGCGCGTCGACGGCGTGGCGGGGCCTGCCCGCGGACGCGGCGACCGCGAACGCCCAGGCCGAGCTCGCGGCGATCAGCGGGCGGGTGACCGTCTCGCAGCCGAAGCAGACCATCGCGCTGGCGTCCGGGAACTCGCCGCTGCCGGTGTACGTGAGCAACGACCTGCCGGTCGGCATCAACGCCCGGTTCACCCTGAACAACAACACCGGCCTGCGCCCGGAGGACGCCAAGGACTGGTACTTCCCGGCCAGCGGCGGCAAGAACTACTTCCTGCCGGTCGAGGCGCTGCGGGCCGGCCGGTTCAGCGTCGATGTGTCGTTGAGCACGCCAACCGGTACCCCGCTCGGGTCATCCGCGCGGTTCGAGCTGACGTCCACCGAGTACGGCGCGATCACCATCATCGCGACCGTCGCCGCAGGTGTGGCCCTGCTTCTGCTCGCGTCCCGGCGCATCTACCGACGGGTCAAGGACGCCCGCGCGGGCCGGGACGCCACCGCCTGATCGCTCGGCCTTTGAGTGTTCCGGGCCGTTCGCGATTACCCTTGGTCCGCACGTGCGCGGCACCCGGCCGCGGCACCGGAGACGAGCACCGAGGATTGGGCACGCGTTGGAGAGAGAGCCGGGCTTACCACCCGAGCGTGCGGGTCGTCCTCGGCGCGAAGGCCCGCCGCCCCCGCAACGAGGGGACGGGCCGCCGCGCGCGTCCCAGCCGGGCCGCCGCCAGCCGCCGCAGCAGCCGCCGCCGGCCCCGCCGGAGCGCGGCCGTCGCCAGCCGCCCCGCAACGGCCACACCCGTCAGCTGCCGCCCCCGGACGACGCCCCGGCCCGCGACCAGCGCCCGGCCCGCGACGACGCCCCGGCCCGCCGCCCGGCCCGCGACGGCCAGCCCCGCCGTGACGGCCAGCCACCCCGAGGCGACCGGCCTCCCGGCGACGACCGGCCGGTCCGGGGCGAGCGCGCCCCCGGCGGGCGGCCGGCCCGAGACAACCGAGACAACCGAGGCTCCCGCGGCGACCGGCCGGCCCCGGACGACTTCCCCGCCCGCGACAACCGCGGTCCCCGCGGCGACCGGCCGGTGCCGGAGGACGTCCCCGGGCGCGAGGAGCGCGGCCCCCACGGCGAACCGCCCCGCGACGACTGGCCGCGGGACGACCGCCCCCCGTACGACGACCGCGCCCTCCGCGAGGACCGGCCGCAGCGCCGGGTCCCGCCGCCGGGCCCGCCGCCACAGCAAGGTCCGCCACAACAGGGCCCACCACAGCAGGGCCCGCAGCAGGGCCCGCCTCAGCAAGGTCCGCCGCAACAGGGTCCGCCACAGCAGGGCCCGCCGCGGGGTGGCCAGCCGCCGCGCAACGCCGGCCCGGCGCCCACGCGGGTCCAGCCGGTGCCGCCGGGCGGTCCTCAGCCGGGCCCGCCGCCGCAGGGCGGTCCTCAGCCGGCCGTGCCGCCGCCGAACATGCCGCTGAGCGGCGCGCAGCCGGTGATATCGCCGGGCAACGCGCAGCCGGGCCCGCCGCCGAGCGGTCCGCAGCCCGTCGCGCCGCCGGCCGGCCCGCCGCCGCAGGGCGGCGCGCAGCCGGGCCCGGCCGGTCACCAGGGACGGCTCCCGCAGCCGAACCCGCCCACGACCCCGCCGCCCGGCAACCCGGCGCTCGGCACCCCGCCGCCGGGCACGCCGGTGCCCTCGCGCGGCCGCGGCTCGCGCCGCCCGGCGCCGGTCCGGCCGTGGCAGGAGGAGGCCACCCAGGTCCAGCGCCCGCCCGACCCGGAGGCGACGCGGTTCATCCCGCGCACCGCCGGCGTCCCGATGAACTCGCGCTGGCCGGTCGCCGACCCCGACGTCATGCGGCCCTACGACGCGCTGGCGACGCAGGTCATGCCGGCGCTCAAGGGGCCGCTGGTCAAGCCCCGGCCGGACGGGGAGGCGCCGGAAGAAGCCCCGGCCAAGGCGCCGTCGCTGGCGAAGGCGTCCGGGCGGATGGCCATCGCGTCGCTGATCAGCCGGATCACCGGCTTCCTGTGGAAGCTGCTGCTGGTCGCGGCGATCGGGCAGGGTGTCGCGAACGACTCGTTCAACGTCGCCAACACGATGCCGAACATCATCTTCGAGCTGCTGATGGGTGGCGTGCTCGCCAGCGTGGTGGTGCCGCTGCTGGTGCGCTCGCAGGACGACCCCGACGGTGGCGCGGCCTACACGCAGCGGCTCATCACGGTGGCGTTCTCGCTGCTGCTGGTCGGCACGGTGGTGGCGGTGATCGCCGCGCCGGCGTTCACCAGCCTCTACGTCGACTCGTCCGGCCGGGCGAGCGCGGACCTGACCACGGCCTTCGCCTACCTGCTGCTGCCGGAGATCTTCTTCTACGGCGTGTTCGCGCTGCTCTCGGCCGTGCTGAACGCCAAGCAGATCTTCGGGCCGACGGCGTGGGCGCCGGTGATCAACAACCTGGTCGTCATCTTCACGATCCTGGTCGTCTGGATCATGCCGGGCGACATCGACACCGGGCACGCCTCGATCACCGACCCCAAGGTGCTGACGCTGGGCATCGGCGTCACCGGCGGCATCGTCGCCCAGGCGCTGCTGCTGGTCCCGCCGCTGCTGCGGTCCGGCTTCCGGTTCAAGTGGCGCTGGGGCATCGACAAGCAGATGAAGGAGTTCGGCGGCCTCGCGCTGTGGATCCTCGGGTACGTCGCGGTCAGCCAGATCGGGTACACGATCAACACGCGCGTGCTGACCAGCGGTTCACCCGGTGGTGTGACGGCCTACAGCAACGCCTGGCTGCTGTTCCAGCTGCCGTACGGCGTCATCGGCGTCTCGCTGCTGACCGCGATCATGCCGCGGATGAGCCGCGCGGCCGCCGACGGCGACCACAAGAAGCTGATCGGCGACCTGTCGTACGCGTCCCGGATCTCGACGGTGATGCTCGTCCCGATCTCCGCGGTGATGACCGTGGTCGGCGGCTCGATCGGCATCGCGCTGTTCACCTTCGGCAAGGGCACGGTCGACACCGCCGAGCGGCTCGGCGACGCGCTCGCCATCTCGGCGTTCGCGCTGCTGCCGTACGCGCTGGTGATGCTGCAGATGCGGGTGTTCTACGCGATGAAGGACGCGCGCACGCCGACGCTGATCATGATCGTGATGACGCTGGTCAAGGTGCCGCTGCTGTACCTGTGCCCGGTGCTGCTGTCGCCGGACAACGTCGTGCTCGGCGTGATGATGGTCAACGCGCTGACGTTCGTGGTCGGGGCGATCCTCGGCCAGGTTTGGCTGTGGGTGACCCTGGGCAACTTGCGCAGCAAGCGGGTGATCGGCGTGATCCTGTTCACGGTCGTGGCGAGCGCGCTCGGCGTCGGTGCCGCGTGGGTGGCCGGCCAGATCGTGCCGGACGCCTTCGGCCCGAAACTGGGGGCGTGGGCGAAGCTGTTCCTGCAGAGCATCGTGGGGATCGTGGTCTCGTTCGGGGTGCTCATGGCGCTCAAGGTCGAGGAGCTGAGACCGGCCACTACGAGGTTCACCCGGTTGATCAAGCGCGGGTAACGATTGCGGTACGGAAGGCGACCACTCCCGCGTCGTATTCTGGGTAACCTTGGAGCGGGGAGCTAGCGGGAGAGTGCGGGTGGACACGAGGCGGAGCGAACAGGCGGGGGGTGCGAACCACGTGGGCAAGGCCCAGGTCGGATCGCTGGCCCCCGGGCGTGTGGTCGGCGACGGCCGCTACCGCCTCCTCGCGCAGTTCGGCGTGGACGAGCGGGGCGACGCGCACCTTTGGCGCGCGCGGGACGGGCAGCTGAAGCGGGACGTGGCGCTGACCCTGCTGGTCGGTGACCCGGCGGATCCCGAAGCCGCCCGGCTGGCCCGGCGGACGCTGGAGCGCGCGACGCACGCGTCGAAGTTCGGGCACGGCGGCGTCGCCCGCGTGCTGGACGTGCTCGCCCTCGGCAGCGGCGTCACGTCGAGCGAAGGGCTGCTCGGGGTCGTCGTCGCGGAGTGGACCAAGGGCAGCGACCTGGTCGACCTCGTCGCGCAGCGGCCGGTGGCGCCCGCCGCGGCCGCGCGGATGGTGCAGGCGCTGGCCGAAGCCGTCGAACAGGCGCACCAGAACGGGCTCGTCCTGGGCCTCGACCACCCCCAGCGGCTGCGGCTGACGCCGAACGGCGCGCTCAAGCTCGCGTTCCCCGGCCCGCTGCCGGAGGCGACGCTGCGCGACGACGTCAAGGCGCTCGGCGCGGTCCTGTACCTGCTGCTGACCGGCCGCTGGGCGCTGCCCGGCGGCCCGCCCGCGATCCCGGCGGCGCCGATGACGCCGCAGGGCCGGATCGTCCCGCCGCGCCAGCTGGTGCCGACGGTCCCGGCCGACCTGTCGTCGCTGGCCGTCCGCACGATCGAGGACGGCGGCAACGGTGGCATCCGCACCAGCGCGGCCATCCTGCGCGTCCTCGACCAGGTGGCCGAGGAAGAGGAGCGCACCCAGCTGATCAAGGCCGTCGGCGGGGACCCGGCGGAGGCCGACGGCACGATCTGGACGACGAAGAAGCCGGTCAAGGACGTCGCCCGGCGGCGCAAGCTCGCCCTCGGCGTCACCGTGCTGGTCGTCGCGACGGTCGTCATCCTCGCCTGGGGCGGCCTGATGCTGATCAACGTCTTCCAGGGCGATTCGAAGGCGAGCGGCCCGTCGATCAACGTCGCCGCGCCGCCGGCGTCGAGCCAGTCGGCCGCGGCGCCGCCCGCGTCGTCGTCCGCGCCCGCCCCGCCGCCGGCCCCGAAGGTGGGCGCGCCGGTGCCGCCGAAGGCGATCGCGGTCTACAATCCCGAGGGCAAGGGCGACAACCCCGGCCGCGCGAAGAACGTGATCGACGGCGACCCCGGCACGGTGTGGAAGACCGAGCAGTACAAGCAGCAGTTCCCGACCATCAAGCCGGGCGTCGGGCTGGTCGCCACCTTCCAGGACCCGATCAACCTGAGCCAGGTCAAGGTCAGCGGCGGGACCGCGGGCACGAAGGTCGAGATCCGCTCGGCGACCGAGAAGAACCCCGACCTGGCCGACACGAAGGTGGTCGGCAACGGCGACCTCCAGGACGGCGACACGACGATCCAGCTGGCGCAGCCCACCCAGGGTGAGTACTTCATCGTCTGGATCACCCAGCTGGGCGGCGACGACGGCGCGCACCTGTCCCAGATCGGTGAGCTGAGCTTCCTGCCTGCGGGGTGACGCACCCGACAGGGTCAGTAGGCTCTGCCGGGTGACAGCTGCAGCTCCCACGGATGCGGATCTGATAGCGGCTCACGCCGCGGGGGACCCCCATGCGTTCAGCGAACTCGTCCAGCGGCACCGCGACCGGATGTGGGCCGTCGCCCTGCGCACGGTCCGCGATCCGGAAGAGGCCGCCGACGCGTTGCAGGACGCGTTCATCTCGGCGTTCCGGGCCGCCGACAAGTTCCGGGCGGAGTCGCAGGTCACGACGTGGCTGCACCGGATCGTGGTGAACGCCTGCCTCGACCGGATCCGCCGCCGCCAGGCGCGCCCGACCGTGCCGCTGCCGGAGACCGGCTTCAACGAGCCGGCCACCCCGCGCGACTCGATGGCCGAGCGTGAAACCAGCCTGCTGGTGCGGGAGGCGCTCGACCAGCTGCCCGAAGAGCAGCGTGCCCCGATCGTGTTGGTCGACGTCGAGGGATACTCCGTCGCCGAGACGGCCAAGCTGCTCGGCATCGCCGAAGGCACGGTGAAGAGCCGGTGCGCGCGGGGCCGGGGAAAACTCGCGAAGGTTCTCGGGCACCTGCGGAACCCCGATGCGATTGCGAACGTCCCAACTCACGAAAGCAAACGGGCCGGGCGTCAGCCGGGTAGCGGGGAGGGACGATGACGGACGAAAGCCGGGGGATCGGGGGGACCGTCGGTCCGCCCTGGTCTGTCGACGTGCTCGCCGATCTCCACGCCGGCGTCCTGGACGGTGCGGAGGCCACGCGGCTGTGGCCGCTGGTCAACGCCGACCCGGAGGCCCGGGAGATCCTGGACGCCCTCGACGCCACGCAGGCCGACCTGGCCTCGCTCGCCCACGCACCCGCCCCGCGGATGCCCGCGGAGTTCGCCGCCCGGCTGGACGCGGCGCTGGCCGCCGAAGCAGCCGCCCGCTTTCCTGGCTCAGCAGAGGCTTCCCGGCCGGCAGCTCCGGCACCGCAGAACGCCCCGGTGGTGGACCTCGCGGCGGCCCGGCGGAAGCGGAACAAGCGGCTCGGCTGGGCCGCCGGCGTCCTGACCGCGGCCGCGGCGGCGGTCGTCGCCGTGACGGTCGCCCTCCCGAACACGTCGCAGCCGACCGGCACCCCGAACGTCGCCGCCCCGGCCGGGCCTTCGGTGGGCAACGACGGCGCCGGCGCGCAGGCCCTGATCGGCAAGGCGGTCGGCGTCCGCGACTTCGGCCCGCTGCAGAACGAGGACCGGCTCGACGCGTGCATCGCGGCCGCCGGGCTCGACCCGAAGGTGCGGCCCGAGGGCATCCGCCCGGTGAACGTCGGGGGCAAGGCCGGGGTGATGATCATCCTGACCACCGGCAAGCTCGCCCAGTTCCGCCTGGTGGCCTTCGGCGCGGACTGCGGCCCCGGAAACCCGGCTGTGTTGTTCGACAAGGTCGTCGGGGAGAAGTAGCGGCTGTCACGGCTGGGAACATGGCCACCTACGATCGTGTTGAGCCTGGTACAGGTCACTACGAGCGGAGGTCAACGGGTGGCTGCCGAGGAAATCAGGAACCTGATCGTCGTCGGGTCGGGTCCTGCCGGATACACCGCTGCCGTTTACGCGGCGCGGGCCCAGCTCGAACCGCTGGTGTTCGAGGGCACGCAGTTCGGCGGCGCGCTGATGACGACGACCGAGGTCGAGAACTTCCCCGGGTTCCGCGACGGCATCATGGGCCCGGACCTGATGGAGGAGATGCGCAAGCAGGCCGAGCGCTTCGGCGCCGAGCTGCGCGCGGAGGACGTCGAGTCGCTGGAGCTGACCGGGGACGTCAAGTACGTCGTCGCGAACGGCAAGCGCTACGCCGCCCGCGCGGTCATCCTCGCGATGGGTGCCGCGGCGCGGTACCTGAACGTGCCGGGCGAGCAGGAGCTGCTCGGGCGCGGTGTCTCGGCCTGTGCGACCTGTGACGGGTTCTTCTTCCGCGACCACGACATCGTGGTCGCCGGCGGTGGCGACTCGGCGATGGAGGAGGCGACCTTCCTGACGAAGTTCGCGAAGTCCGTCACCGTCGTCCACCGGCGCGACGAGTTCCGCGCGTCCAAGATCATGCTCGAGCGCGCCCGCGCGAACGAGAAGATCAAGTGGCAGCTGAACTCGCAGATCACCGGGGTGCTCGGGGACGGCAAGGTCGAGGGTCTGCGGCTCAAGGACACCAAGGACGGCTCGGAGTCGACGCTGGACGTGTCGGGCTTCTTCGTCGCGATCGGGCACGACCCCCGCAGCCAGCTGGTCAAGGGGCAGGTCGACCTGGACGAGGACGGCTACGTCGTCACGAAGGGCAAGACGTCCTTCACCAACCTCGAAGGCGTCTTCGCGGCCGGCGACCTGGTGGACCGCACCTACCGGCAGGCGATCACCGCCGCCGGTTCCGGGTGCAGCGCCGCGATCGACGCGGAACGATGGCTCGCGGAGCACGGCGAACCGGACGCGCACGAGGCGGCCGAGCTCGTCGGCGGCGGCTACGGCGCGGGCACCCACTGACTTTCCGGCGTTCACTCACCCCTGAAGGAGAAACCATGGCCAACACCGTGAAGGTGACCGACGCGACGTTCGTCGACGAGGTCCTGACCAGCGAGAAGCCGGTCCTCGTCGACTTCTGGGCCACCTGGTGCGGTCCGTGCAAGATGGTCGCCCCGGTGCTCGAGGAGATCGCGGCCGAGAACGGCGAGAAGCTGACCATCGCCAAGATCGACATCGACGAGAACCCGAACACGCCGCGTGACTACCAGGTGATGTCCATCCCGACGCTGATCCTGTTCCAGGGCGGCAAGCCGGTGAAGCAGATCGTGGGCGCCAAGCCGAAGGCCGCGCTGCTGTCGGACCTCGCCGACGTCCTCTGAATCGAACCACTCCGGCGAACCCGGGGCCTGCGGGAATCCCTCCTGCGGCCCCGGGTTCGTCGCCGTTCGGGGTAATCTGCCGGACTTGGGTGAATCCTGCGTGACCGCGGCCACCTCGGGTACTCCACTAACGGGTTCTTGACGGACCTACCGGGCCTGCGCTGTCACCCAGAGTTGGCAAGGCACAATAGAGGACCTGGGCTCGTCCCAGCGAAGGTTTTCCGAAGTCCTGCCCCGCACCGAGTCCCCGAAACCGGTGCCCGAGGAAGAGCGAGGAGTGCATGCGGGTACTCCGCCGCGGTGACGCCGGTCCGGACGTCGCCGAGATCAGGTCCATCCTGGCCGGGATGGACCTGCTCCCGCCGGTCACCGGGACCGACGAGGAGTACGGCACGTTCGACGTCGCCGTCGAGGGCGCCGTCCGTGCCTTCCAGCAGCGCCGTGGGCTGATGACCGACGGCATCGTGGGTCCGGCGACGTTCCAGGCGCTCAAGGGCGCCAGCTACCACCTGGGCAGCCGCCCGCTGTCGTACATGATCGCGTCCCCGGTGCACGGCGACGACGTCTTCACGCTGCAGGAGCGGCTCACCGAGCTCGGCTTCGACGCCGGCCGCCCCGACGGGTACTTCGGGCCGGCGACCGAGCGCGCGCTCAAGACGTTCCAGCGCGACATGCGCCTGACGCCGGACGGCATGTGCGGCCCGGCGACCATCCGCGAGCTGCACCGCCTGTCCTCGCCGCGCGCCCGTGGCGGCCGCCCGGTCTTCCTGCGCGAGCAGGAGCAGGTGCGCCAGGCCGGCCCGCGGCTGCGCGGCAAGCGCATCGTGATCGACCCCGGCCACGGCGGCGACGACCTCGGCGTGGTCGCCGGCGGGCTGCGCGAGGCCGACATCGCGTGGGACCTCGCGCGCCGCCTGGAGGGCCGGATGAAGGCCACCGGCATGGAGGCGCTGATCTCCCGCGGCCCGAACCACAGCCCCACCGAGCTGGAGCGGGCCAAGTTCGCCAACGACGCGGGCGCGGACCTGTTCCTCTCGCTGCACAGCGACAAGAACTCGTCGCCGCGCGCGCAGGGCGTCGCGAGCTTCCACTTCGGCAACGGCAACGGCACGACGTCGACCGTGGGTGAGCTGCTGGCCGGCTTCATCCAGCGCGAGGTCGCGGCCCGCACGGGCCTGCAGGACAACCGCACGCACTACAAGTCGTGGGACATCTTCACCCGCACCCGCTGCCCGGCCGTCCGGATCGAGATCGGCTACCTGACGAACCCGGACGACGCCCGCAAGCTGGGTGACCCGGCGTTCCGCGACATCGTCGCGGAGGGCATCCTGATCGCCGTCAAGCGCCTGTACCTGCTCGGCGAGGGCGACCAGCCGACGGGCACGTTCACGTTCGCCGACGTCCTGGCGCACGAGCTCGCGAAGGCCGAATAGGGCCGACCACAACCCCTAGCGGCTCACCTTCACCTGCCCCACCACCCCTGGGGACGCCACGCGCGCGTCCCCAGGTTTCGGGGCAGTTCTCCACAGCTTGTCCACCGCTCCTAGCAGGGCTCTGTGGATAACTCGGCACTTCTTCCACAGTTGTGCACACGCGTGTTCCGTCACGCCTTGGCCAGGGCGCAAACGTTTGCGGGCAGGGAATCAGGCGCGGCCGAGGCTCGGCTCGGCGGTGGTGATCGTCACCTGGCCGAGCAGCCGCTCCAAGGCCGCCTCGACGTCTTCCTTCCAGGTGATCGCCGACCGCAGCTCGAGGCGCAGGCGGGGCCACTTCTGGTGCGGCCGGACCGTCTTGAATCCGACGCTCTGCAGGAACGCGGCCGGCAGCACGCAGCTGTGGCCGCCGTCGGGGTCGGCCTCGTCGGGGCGGGCGTCGCCGAACGCCTCGATCGCGCGGACACCGCGTTTCGTCAGGTCCTTGGCCACCGCCTGGACCAGCATCCGGCCGAGCCCGCCACCGCGGAACTCCGGGAGGACCTGGAACGACGTCAGCAGGACCGCGTCCGCGCTCGGCGGGGACGTCGGGAAGGCCAGCGCGCGCGGGACCGCGTTCGGCGGGGCGTACAGCACGAACCCGACCGGCAGCGTGTCGCTGTAGACGATGCGGCCGCAGGAACCCCACTCGAGCAGCACGCTCGAAACCCAGGCTTCCTTCTCGACCTCGGTCGCGCCGAACTCCTCGGCCTGGTGCTTCAGGTGGGGGGCCAGCTCCCAGTACACGCACCGGCGGCAGCTCTTCGGCAGGTGCTCCAGGTTGTCCAGTGTGACGCCCACGACGCGACGCGACACCCGCGACCTCCCTGACCTGCGCTCCCGACCGGCCGCCCGGTCGTCAAGCCGCGCAAGAGCCGCGGCACGAACACGGGAGCCACGGTCGAGGATAGGCCGATGTGACAAGCACCGGAAGGCCAGGGGGTCCTGATGGGTGCCCGGTTACACTCGATGGGATCTACCAGCTCCCGCGGGAGTGACCGTGTCCGCCTAGCCCCGGGTGAACGTCGATGACCGAGAACCGCCCCAGCCAGCGCCCCAGCGGCCGCCAGAACCTCGACCCGCACCTCGAGCGGTACGCCGCCCGCACCGCGGGCATGACCGCCTCCGAGATCCGGGCGCTGTTCGCGGTGGCCAGCCGGCCCGAGGTGGTTTCGCTGGCCGGCGGCATGCCGAACCTGGCCGCCCTGCCGCTCGACACGCTGTCGGCGCAGGTGGCGGAAATCATCGCCGAAGACGGCCTGGTGGCGCTGCAGTACGGCTCGGCGCACGGCGTCCCGGTACTGCGCGAGCAGATCTGCGAAATCATGGCCCTGGAGGGCATCAAGGCGCACCCGGACGACGTCGTGGTGACCGTCGGCTCCCAGATGGGCCTGGACATGGTCACGCGGCTGTTCTGCGACCCGGGTGACGTCGTCATCGCCGAAGGCCCTTCGTACGTCGGCGCGCTGGGGTCGTTCGCCGCGTACCAGGCGCAGGTCGTGCACGTGGCGATGGACGACCAGGGCCTGGTGCCTTCGCTGCTGCGGGAAGCACTCGATCAGGCGAAGAAGGCCGGCCGCCGGGTCAAGTTCCTCTACACGATCCCGAACTTCCACAACCCCGCCGGCGTCACGCTGGCCGTCGAGCGCCGCGCGGAGATCCTGGAGATCTGCCGCGAGCACGGCGTCCTGGTCGTCGAAGACAACCCGTACGGGTTGCTCGGCTTCGACGGCCAGACGTACCCGGCGCTGCGGTCGACCGACCCCGACAACGTCGTGTACCTCGGGTCGTTCTCCAAGACGTTCGCCTCGGGCCTGCGCGTCGGCTGGGTGCTGGCGCCGCACGCCGTGCGCGAGAAGCTCGTGCTGGCCGCGGAGTCGGCGACGCTGTGCCCGCCGACGTTCAACCAGATGATCGTCTCGCGCTACCTGGCCACGCACGACTGGAAGGGCCAGATCAAGAAGTTCCGCGAGAACTACCGCGACCGGCGCGACGCGATGCTGTCGGCGCTGGAGCAGTACCTGCCCGCGGGCTGCTCGTGGACCAAGCCGGACGGCGGGTTCTACGTCTGGGTGACGGTGCCCGAGGGTGTCGACACGAAGGCGATGCTGCCGCGCGCGGTGACCGCGCGGGTGGCGTATGCGTCCGGCACCGGCTTCTACGCCGACGGGTTCGGCAGCCGCCAGATGCGGCTGTCCTACTGCTACCCGACCCCGGAACGCATCCGCGAGGGCGTGCGGCGGCTGGCGGCCGTGCTGGAGTCCGAAATGGACCTCGCGCGCACCTTCGGTAGCGTGACCTCGCGCCAGATCCAGGGACCGCAGAACCCGTCCCCGGACACGGTCTAGTTCGTTCCAGCTAAGGAGTTCCCACGGTGGTCGACCGTACCGTTGCCGTGCTCGCCGGCGGTCTCTCGCACGAGCGCGACGTCTCACTGAGGTCCGGGCGACGGCTGTCCGCGGCGCTGAAGTCCGAGGGCTTCGGCATCGAGGAGTGGGACACCGACGCGGGGCTGCTGGAGCGGCTGCGCACGCAGCGCCCGGACGCCGTGGTGGTCGCGCTGCACGGCGGCGAGGGCGAGAACGGCTCGGTGCAGACGGTGCTGGAGATGCTGGGCGTGCCGTACGTCGGCACCGGCTCCCAGGGCTGCCGCCGCGCGTGGGACAAGCCGACCGCGAAGGCGCTGCTGCAGAACGCCGGCTTCGCGACGCCGGGCTGGGTGGTGCTGCCGCACAGCACGTTCCGCGAGCTCGGCGCCCAGGCGGTGCTCGACGCGATGGTGGAGCGCCTCGGCCTGCCCCTGATCCTCAAGCCGGACCAGGGCGGCTCGGCGCTCGGCACGCAGGTGGTTCGCGAGGCGGCGGAACTGCCGGCGGCGATGGTCGGCTGCTTCGCCTACGGGGACACGGTCCTCGCGGAGCGGTTCGTGGACGGCGTCGAGGTGGCCGTGACGGTCGTCGAAGGCGAGGACGGGCCCGAGGCCCTGCCGGCGGTCGAGATCGTCCCGGAAAGCGGCGTGTACGACTACACGGCCCGCTACACCGCCGGCCTCACCGACTTCTTCACGCCGGCCCGGCTCGACGACGCCGCGGCCAAGGCGGTGGCCGAGCTGGCCGTCGCCGCGCACCGCGTGCTCGGGCTCCGCGACATCTCCCGCACCGACGCGGTCGTCACGGCGGACGGCACGGTCCACTTCCTCGAAGTGAACCCGTCGCCCGGTCTCACCGAGACGTCGACGGTGCCGATGGCGATCGAGGCGGCGGGCAAGTCGCTCGGCGCGGTGTTCGCCGAACTGATCGCGCGGGCCATCTCCCGCTGACTCTCACCTACGCGAAAGGCCGCCTCGGAACCTCCGTGGCGGCCTTTTTCGTGTCGCGGTTGATCATCACCGGCTGTGGTCACCGCGATCGCGTCGAGCAATCATCACCGTGACGAAACACCCTGGGGTGATCCCTAATCGGTTTTCGGTGTCTGATTCGTCCCGTTCGCATCGATGATCGCGACGATTCGCTCGAGGTCGTCGACCGACCCGAATTCGAGCGTGATCCGGCCCTTGCGCCGGCCGAGGTCGACCTTCACGCGGGTGTCGAACCGGTCGGAGAGGCGGTTCGCGAGCTCCTGCAGTCCCGGCGCCTGGATCGGCTTGCGCGGCGCGGGCTTCGGCTTGGCCGGCTTCTCGCTCTTCTTGAGCGTGACGGCTTCCTCGGTCGCCCGGACCGACATGCCCTCCGCGACGATCCGCGCGGCGAGCTCCTCCTGGCTCTCGGCGTCCTCCAGCGACAGCAACGCACGCGCGTGGCCGGCGGACAGGACGCCCGCGGCCACCCGGCGCTGCACCGGCAGGGGGAGCTTGAGGAGCCGGATGGTGTTGGTGATGACCGGGCGGCTGCGGCCGATCCGGCTCGCCAGCTCTTCGTGGGTGACCGCGAACTCGTCGAGCAGCTGCTGGTACGCTGCCGCCTCTTCGAGCGGGTTCAGCTGGACGCGGTGGATGTTCTCCAGGAGCGCGTCCCGCAGCATCGACTCGTCGGCGGTCTGCCGGACGATCGCCGGGATAGCTTCGAGGTCCGCCTGCTGCGACGCACGCAGCCGCCGCTCGCCCATGACGAGCTCGTACTCGTCGTTCCCGAGTTCGCGGACCACGATGGGCTGCATGAGCCCGAACTCGCGGATCGAGTGCTCGAGTTCGGCGAGCGCGTCTTCGTCGAAGACCTGACGCGGCTGCTTCGGGTTCGGCTTGACCGAGCCGACCGGGATCTCGCGGTAGACCGCACCGGCGACCTCACCGCTGACCTCCGGCCGCTGGCCGGCCGCGCCGTTCGCCGCGAACCAGCCCTTCTCCTCGGCCGTTCTCTTGTCCGTCGCCGCGTCGCTGGGCGCGGGCAGGGGACCGCCGCCGGTGGGTCCGGTCGGGATCAGGGCGGCGAGGCCGCGCCCCAGCCCTCCTCGACGCTCGGTCATGTCGAACTACCCTTCTCCATCTGAGCGCCGCGCTCGGCGATCTCCTTGGCCGCGTCGACGTAGCTCATCGCCCCGCGCGAACCGGGATCGTAGGCGAGCACGGTCTGGCCGTACC
Organism: Amycolatopsis sp. NPDC004625; assembly: GCF_040609695.1. Lineage (NCBI taxonomy): Bacteria > Bacillati > Actinomycetota > Actinomycetes > Pseudonocardiales > Pseudonocardiaceae > Amycolatopsis > Amycolatopsis sp. NPDC004625. Next base: position 64,810 of record NZ_JBEXKX010000006.1, on the reverse strand, counting down.
CGGGTGCCTCGGACACCTTCACGCTGCGGGGGATGACCGTCTTGAGGACGGTGTCGCCGAAGTGGTTGCGCACCTCGTTCGTCACCTGGTCGGCCAGCTTCGTGCGGCCGTCGTACATGGTGAGCAGGATCGTCGAGACGCGGAGTTCGCGGTTGAGGTGCTGCTGCACGAGCTCGATGTTGCTCAGCAGCTGCCCCAGACCTTCGAGCGCGTAGTACTCGCACTGGATCGGGATGAGCACCTCCTGCGCGGCGACCATCGCGTTGACCGTGAGCAGGCCGAGCGACGGCGGGCAGTCGATGAGGACGTAGTCGACGCCGATCTCGTCGAGGATCTCCGAGGAGATGGCCTCCTTGAGTCGGGACTCGCGGGACGCCATCGAGACGAGCTCGATCTCGGCGCCGGCGAGGTCGATGGTCGCGGGGACGCAGAAGAGGTTGGGGGACTGCTCGGTCGGCTGGGCCGCCTCAGCGAGCGTCACCTCGCCGATGAGCACCTCGTAGATGGAGGGCGTCCCGGACCGGTGGTCGACGTCGAGCGCGGTGCTCGCATTGCCCTGCGGGTCGAGGTCGACGACGAGCGTCTTGAGCCCGTGGAGCGCGAGCGCGGCGGCGAGGTTGACCGTGCTGGTGGTCTTGCCGACGCCGCCCTTCTGGTTGGCGACGGTCATCACCCGACGGCGCCCGGGACGGGGGAGCTCCCCCTCCTTGGGGTGCAGCAGACGCGCGGCGCGGGCGGCTTCTTCGGCGATCGGCGTCCAGCCCACGTCGTGGCTGGTCTCCGTGGAGTCGGACGGCGGGGGATTCACCGGTCTCGACACCTCCTCCATCTAGACGTCTGGTCGGTGGTCGAGTCGCCACGTTTCACGTGGAACATGGCGGCTCGTTAACGCTTCCTGCTCCGCGCCTTCGCCTTGGCGGCTGCCGGCAGGCGACGGATCTTCACAACCGTGCTGGGGACCTCTAGTACTGCGGCACCGCACTCGACGATGAAGGGATCGGCTCCGCCGGCCTCGCGGATGGCGGCACCGTCCCGCTCGATCTCGTCCGCCGCGCTGGCGCCCTTGAGGGCGACCAGGAAGCCATCGGGACGGACCAGCGGCAGGCACCAGTCCGCGAGACGAGCGAGCGGGGCGACCGCGCGAGCGGTGACGATGTCGGCACCACCGAGCTGCTCACGCACAGGCCGCTCCTCCGCGCGTCCACGGACGATGGTGATCGGGAGTTCCAGCTTCTCGGCCACCTCGGCCAGCCAGTCCACCCGGCGGGCCATCGGTTCGAGCAGAACGATATCGAGGTCCGGTCGCGCGATCGCCAGCGGTACACCCGGAAGCCCGGCACCGGACCCGACGTCGACCACGCGGGCGCCCTCGGGCATCTGCTCGCCGATCACCGCCGAGTTGAGGACGTGCCGTTCCCACAGCCGCTCGACTTCCCGGGGACCGATCAGTCCCCGCTCGACGCCGTGGCGCTCCAGGAGTTCGACGTACCCAGCCGCTCGATCGACGTGCTCTCCGAACACTCGCTCCGCGGCCCGCTCCAAGCTCACTCCGCCTACTCCTCGTCCGCCGGTTTCACGTGAAACCGCGCTCGTTCGATTGTCCCCGATGAACCGGAGAAGACGAGCCGACAGTCCGAAGATGTGGACAACTCCACTCACCCGGCCGCCGCTGTGGAGCGTTCCACGTGAAACATCACCCGTGTAATTCGCTCGGCGCCGGTCCTCACGCACAAAAAAGCGGCCCCATCCGAACCAGTCGGATGGGGCCGCTCGTGCAGCAACCGGGGCTCAGGACTCCGGGAAGATCACCACGCGGCGCTTCGGGTCCTCGCCCTCGCTCTCGCTCGTGACGCCCGAGACCGTCGCCACCGCGTCGTGGACCACCTTGCGCTCGAACGGGCTCATCGGCTGCAGCCGCACCCGCTCGCCGCTCTTGAGGACCGACTCCGCCGTCGAGCGGCCGAGCTCCTTGAGCTCCTCGCGGCGGTCCGCGCGCCAGCCCGCGATGTCCAGCATCAGGCGGCTGCGGGAGCCCGTCTCCTGCTGGACCGCCAGCCGGGTCAGTTCCTGCAGAGCCTCGAGCACCGTGCCGCGGGGGCCGACGAGCTTCTCGAGGTCCTCGCCGCCGTCGATGCTCACGATCGCGCGGCCGGCTTCCACGTCCAGGTCGATGTCACCGTCGTAGTCGAGGAGGTCCAGCAGGCGCTCGAGGTAGTCGCCGGCGATGTCGCCCTCCTGGACGAGGACGTCATCACCGCCCGCCTTCTGCTCGCCCGCTTCGCCGTCCACCGTCTCCGGGGTCACGTCGTCCTTATCGGCGTCGATCGTGTCGATCGTCTCCGACATCATTCGTCTCCTCTCCGAACCGGTCGCGCCTCAGCGGCGCTTCCGGCCCGACTTCCTGGTCGAGTCTTTGAGAAGGCCCGGCACGCCGGTGCCGTTGTCCTTCGAGCCGTTGGTTTCGGCCGGGGCCGCCGCGGTCGCGCCGTCCGCCTTGGCGGCGGCCTCCGCCGCCGAGGTCTGCGCGAAGCCGTGGGCCGAGCCCGCCTTCGTGACCTTCTTCTGCGCGCCGCCCTGGGTCGGCTGGTTCTTCTTCTGCTGGACCGGCTTCTGGCCGACCTTCGGCGCGGTCGGCTTCTGCCCCGGCTTCGGGCCGAGCGACGCGCGCTTCTCCGCGGCCTCCGCCTTGCGGGCCGACTCTTCCTTGTCGATCTTCGTGTAGACGAGCCGCTGCTGCATCAGCGTCCAGCCGTTGTTCGCCAGCCAGTAGAAGAGGAGGCCGAGCGGGAACAGCGCACCGAAGACGAGCACACCGAGCGGGAAGATGTACATCGTCAGCTTGTTCATGATCGCGGTCTGCGGGGTGGCCGACGCGGCGTTCTGCCGGGCCACCGAGTGCCGCGCGGTGAGGTGCGTGGCGATCGAGGCGACGATCATCAGGGGCAGCGCGACCGGGAGCACGTTCCAGTGGAAGCCGACAGTCGCGGCGTTGCCGCTAACGACCCCGACACCGTTGTAGACGGCCTCACCGAGGTTGACGCCGAACAGCTTCGCGCTGGTGTAGGACAGAACGTCGTGTTCGGTGAAGAAGTAGTTCTCGGTCTTCTTGCTACCGTCCGCCGGCATGATCGTGAACGCGCGCAGGACGTGGTTCAGGCCGATGAAGACCGGGATCTGAAGCAGCATCGGCAGGCAGCTGCCCAGCGGGTTGACGCCGTGCTCCTTCTGGAGCTTCTGCATCTCCGCGGCCTGGCGCTGCCGGTCGTTCGCGTACTTCTTCTGGATCTTCTTCATCTCCGGCGCGAAGTCCTGCATCTTCTTCATCGACCGGACCTGGTTCACGAACGGCTTGAACATGATGCCGCGGACGGTGAACGTCAGGAAGATGATGCCGAGGATCCAGGAGATCGCCGTGGCTTCCCCGAAGACGAAACCGAAGACCTTGTGCCAACACCAGAGGATGAAGGACACGGGGTAGTAGATGAAATCGAGCACTGCTGCTACTCCTCGATCGGTGTTTCAGGTCGTCGGTGGCGCCACGAGAACGTCTCGGGCACGGGGTCGCGGCCGGGGGGCGTCCAGGGGCCGCAGCGCAGCAGCCGGCGCAGCGCGAGGTAGGAGCCGCGGCCGGCACCGTGCCGGGTGAGGGCTTCGACTGCGTACGCGCTGCAGCTCGGGTAGAACCGGCAAGCCGGTGGGAGGAAGGGCGAGATCGCCTTGCGGTAGAGCTTGATGGGAAGCAGCAGGACCCACGCGACGGGGCCGGGCTTCGAGGGCTCGGGCTCTGTGTCGTGCTCGTGGTCGTGCTCGGGGGTGGCTCGCATGCCGGTCACACCGCTGATCCGTGGTCGGGGGTCGCGTCCGCGGGACGCGTCGGGCGGGGGACATCCCCGGCCGGACGGCGCGACGTCAGAAGCCCCAGCCGACGCAACGCGGCGTCGAGGTCGGACCCGAGCTCGGCGCTGGACGCGGTCGACGACGGCGGCAATGCCCGTACGACCAACGCAGTGCCGGCGGGCAGTGTTCCGAGCCTGGCCGAAACGAGGTGACGCAACCGCCGGCTGACGCGGTGGCGGACCACCGAATTGCCGACGGCCTTGCTCACCACAAAACCCGCCCTGGCCGCCGACAGTGTGTCGGCGGCCGCGGACGGGTCCGTGGTCAGCGCGTGGACGACGAGGCGGCGCCTGCCTGCCCGGGACCCGCGACGGAGAACCACGCGGAAATCCTCACTCCGCCGCAGACGTGCGGCAGCCGGCAGCACGGCGCGCCCCGACGTGCCGGATCAGGCGGACAGCGCGGCGCGGCCCTTGCGACGACGGCCAGCCAGGATGGCCCGGCCGGCACGCGTCCGCATGCGCAGGCGGAAGCCGTGCGTCTTGGCGCGGCGGCGGTTGTTCGGCTGGAAGGTGCGCTTACCCTTGCTCACTGCTTCTCCTGTGTGTCGCGTCGGACGCGGGGATTCCTCCCCGTCGCCTGGCGTGTCGTGCGGGCGCACGGCAGTCTCTGGTGTCTCCTACCAACGTGTGGCCTCGTCACGACGAGCGACGACAACGTGGGCACGCGAAACGCACCCGTCGCATACGGGAGACCTTACGAGGGTACGCACCCCCGTCGGGCGGCCGGTAAGCACCCCCTCGGCCACGGTACGCGACCGGTCGTCGTACCCGGGGTGTTCCACGCCGCGGCACCGAATGGCAACCCCCCGTGCACCGTGAAATGCTGGCCGCCGAGGATGCCTTGTGGCAGCGGGCGGGGCTTGTTAGCGTGCCTCTTCCGGGTCACCGGTCGCGGTGCACAGTTCTCCGGGTGGTGGAGTGCCCACCGGCGTACGACGAGCCCGCAGGTGGCGGCGTCGCAGGTCGCCGTACATTAGTGCACAGCTGTGGACAACTATGTGGATATCCGCTGTGCCGACTGCACGCAGGTCGCGGGGTGTTCGGCCGTCCACGCCGATGAGGGGAGGGGAGCCAGACAGGTGTCGGAACACCAGCACAATCTGGGTGTCATCTGGGAACAGGTGGTACGCGAACTGTCCGACGGGACCCTGTCCCCCCAGCAGCGTGCCTGGATGCGCGTGACCCGGCCCATCGGCCTCCTCGACGGCACCGCCCTGCTGGCGGCCCCCAGCGACTTCGCGAAGGAAGCGATCGAACGCGGCCTGCGCGGCGCGATCACCGACGCGCTCTCCCGGCGGCTCGGCCGGGCCATCTCGCTCGCAGTGAAGGTCGACACCGCCGAAGCGGTCGCCCCGGCCCCCGCGCCCCGCTACGCGCCGTCACCCGGCCGGGTGGAAAACGGCGTGAGCCACGACGCCGCCCCGCCGATGCCGGGCAACGGCGCGCCGATGCTGCCGCCCCCGCGGCCCGAACCCGCGCAGCCGATGCCCCCGCTGCCGCCGCACCAGGCCGTCGCCCCGAAGCCGGACGACGACGGCGACACCGACGAGGAAGTCGACGAAGAGGGCGAGGCGCTCGCCGCCGTGCACGAGATCTGGCCGACGTTCTCCGGCCAGCCGATCGCCGGCCAGCCGTACACCGCGCCGGCGCAGCCGCAGACGTCGAAGACGAAGCTGAACGAGAAGTACACCTTCGACACGTTCGTCATCGGCGCGTCCAACCGCTTCGCGCACGCGGCCGCGGTCGCCGTCGCCGAAGCGCCGGCCCGCGCGTACAACCCGCTCTTCATCTGGGGCGAGTCCGGGCTCGGCAAGACGCACCTGCTGCACGCGGTCGGCCACTACGCGCAACGGCTCTTCCCGGGCATGCGCGTCCGGTACGTCTCGACCGAAGAGTTCACGAACGACTTCATCAACTCGCTGCGCGACGACCGCAAGGTCGCCTTCCAACGGCGCTACCGCGACATCGACATCCTGCTCGTCGACGACATCCAGTTCCTGGAGGGCAAGGAAGGTACGCAGGAAGAGTTCTTCCACACCTTCAACACCCTCCACAACGCGAACAAGCAGATCGTCGTCAGCTCCGACCGCCCTCCGAAGCGCCTCGAAACGCTGGAGGACCGGCTGCGGACGCGGTTCGAGTGGGGCCTGATCACCGACATCCAGCCGCCCGAGCTCGAGACGCGCATCGCGATCCTCCGGAAGAAGGCGGCGCAGGACAGGCTGGCGGTCCCCGGCGAGGTCCTCGAATTCATCGCTTCGCGCGTCGAGGCGAACATCCGGGAGCTCGAAGGCGCGCTGATCCGCGTCACCGCGTTCGCGTCGCTGAACCAGCAGCCGGTCGACAGCGCGCTCGCCGAGATAGTGCTGCGCGACCTGATCCCGGATTCGCACGCGCCGGAGATCACCGCGCCGACCATCATGGGCGTCACGTCCGAGTTCTTCGACGTCACGCTCGACGACCTGTGCGGCCCCGGCAAGACGAAGGCGCTCGCCACGGCCCGCCAGATCGCGATGTACCTCTGCCGCGAGCTGACCGACATGTCGCTGCCGAAGATCGGGCAGACGTTCGGCGGCCGCGACCACACGACCGTCATGCACGCGGACAAGAAGATCCGCAAGGAGATGGCCGAGCGCCGGCGGATCTACGACCAGGTCCAGGAGCTCACGTCGCGCATCAAGCAGCGCGCGCGCCAGTAGCACGTTCTCTCTTACCTCCCAACGACTTCGGGGCGTCCGCTCATTGTGGACGCCCCTTAGTCGTCTTTGGAGCGTCTGAAGCACGCGTACGCCCGCGAAGCAGCGAAGGCGCGTACGCGTGCTTCGCCAAACTCGTGAAAATTGTTTGTACACAAGGAAGTTTCCCCATGGTGTGGGCGGATTGCCCACAGTGCCAACGGATCTCCCACCAGCGACGACGCCGAAACCGTCCACACCCCGCCCACAGGCGATCCACAACGTGTCCACACCGTTGTCCACGCTGATTCCACAGGTTGCCCACATGCTGTGCACAGGCGGCGCCGATCACTCGGAAGAGGGGTTCGGACCCCGTCCGGCACCCCCAGAGCCTGGGTACAAATCGCCCCACACCTGGGGACAACCGTGGGGACAACCGGGGCCAACTGTGGATGAATCCGGGGTCGCCCGAAACCATCCACGGACCGCCCGAACTACCCACAGGTCCACCACCACGGTTACCCACACGCCCGCGAGCACTCCGACCTGCGCGAACGAGCTCGATCCACACAATCCACAACGCCTACTACTGCTACTGCCTTTAGATCTCTTCTAAGAGAGAAAAAGATAAAAACAGGCGGCGGACGAAGTTGGGGACAGCCGCGAGATCGTGTCGTCATGTCGACAAACTCAAGGGGAGGCCGAGGTGACGGCGGCCCCCGCGACGGCCTAACGTGGACGCCTGCACCTGGTCCGTGCTCCGGCCGCTCACGCGGAGGGCGGACCCGGCCGGAGGGGGCCGCCGGTCCCCGTCTTCGAGAACGAGGCCTGGCCCGAGCCCGCGGTGGGCTCGACCGTCGAAAGGATGCGCGCATGAAGATCCGCGTCGAGCGTGACGGGCTCGCCGACGCCGTCGCGTGGGTGGCCAGAAGCCTCCCCTCCCGGCCGCCCGTGCCGGTGCTGGGCGGTGTCCTCCTCGACGCCGGCTCGGACGGCGACACCGACGCGCTGACGGTCTCCGGCTTCGACTACGAGGTCTCCGCCACCGTGGGGGTCCCGGCGACGATCGCCGACGGCGGCCGCCTGCTCGTGTCCGGGCGCCTGCTCGCCGACATCACCAAGGCGCTGCCCGCGCAGCCGGTCGAAATCTCCGTCGACGGCGCCCGCGCCACCATCACGTGCGGCAGCGCGCGCTTCTCCCTGCCGACCATGCCGGTCGAGGACTACCCGCAGCTGCCGTCCCAGCCCGCCTTCGCGGGCGAGCTCGCCGGCGACGCGTTCGGCCAGGCCGTCACCCAGGTCGTCGTCGCCGCGGGCAAGGACGACACGCTGCCGATGCTCACCGGCATGCGGCTCGAGATCTCCGGCAGCTCGCTGACCCTGGTCGCGACCGACCGCTTCCGGCTCGCCATGCGCGAGTTCACCTGGCAGCCGGCCGAGGGCCTGGCCGACGCCGCGGTGCTCGTCCCGGCGCGCACCCTCGCCGAAGCGGCCAAGACGCTCGGCGCGTCCGGCGCCACCATCCGCCTCGCCCTCGCCAGCGGTGAGGGCCTGCTCGGCCTGTCCGGCTCCGGGCGCTACACGACCACCCGCCTGCTCGACGCGGAGTTCCCGCCGTACCGGCAGCTGCTGCCGGCGTCGCACACCTCGCGTGCGGTGATCGACGTCTCGGCGCTCACCGAGTCCATCAAGCGCGTTTCGCTGGTGGCCGAGCGGGGGACTCAGGTACGACTGGAGTTCGGGGACAACTCGCTGCGGTTGTCCGCGGGCGGCGACGACGAGGGCAGCGCCGAAGAGGAACTTCAGGTCGAGTACGAAGGTGAGCCGGTGACCATCGCGTTCAACCCGGGTTACCTCGTCGACGGCCTGGGTGCGCTGCACAGCGACCGGGCGGAGCTGACGTTCACCACGCCGAACCGGCCCGCGCTCATCAAGCCCGCCGACGCCGAGGGCAACGTCGTCCCCGGTTACCTCTACCTCCTGATGCCGGTCCGCCTGCCGGGCTGACCCGCACTTCTTGTTCGCACGTAAGGGGATCTCATGGTTCAGCTCGGTCTGATCGGCCTGGGCAAGATGGGCTTCAACATGCGTGAGCGGCTGCGTGCGGCCGGTCACGAGGTGGTCGGCTATGACCGCAACCCGGACGTCAGCGACACGACGTCGCTCGAGGACCTGGTGTCCAAACTGGACGGTCCGCGGATCGTCTGGATCATGGTCCCGGCCGGCGAGCCGACCCGGCAGACCGTCACCGAGCTGGGCAACCTGCTTTCCGCCGGCGACATGGTGATCGACGGCGGCAACTCGAAGTACACCGACGACAAGCTGAACGCCGACCTGCTCGCGGCGAAGAGCATCGGCTACGTCGACTGCGGGGTGTCCGGTGGCGTGTGGGGCAAGGAGAACGGCTACGGCCTGATGGTCGGCGGCGCGGCCGCCGACGTCGAGAAGGCGATGCCGATCTTCGACGCGCTGCGTCCGGAAGGCCCGCGCGAGGAAGGCTTCTCGCACGCGGGCGACGTCGGCGCCGGGCACTACGCGAAGATGATCCACAACGGCATCGAGTACGGCATGATGCAGGCCTTCGCCGAAGGCTTCGAGCTGCTCGAGGCCGCGAAGGTCGTCAAGGACGTGCCGGCCGTGATCAAGGGCTGGCAGCGCGGCACGGTCGTCCGGTCCTGGCTGCTCGACCTGCTCGTGCGCGCGCTCGACGAGGACCCGGAGCTGGACGACCTCGAGGGCTACGTCGAAGACTCGGGCGAAGGCCGTTGGACGCTGGAAGAGGCGATCAACAACGCGGTGCCGGCGCCGGTCATTTCGGCCGCCCTGTTCGCGCGGTTCGCTTCGCGGCAGGAGCACTCGGCCGCGATGCGCGCGGTCGCCGCGCTGCGCAACCAGTTCGGCGGGCACGCCGTGAAGAAGGTCGGCGGGTAAGGAGCAGCTGGTGTATCTGCGACACCTGCAGGTCACCGACTTCCGCTCCTGGCCGCAGGCCGATCTCGCCCTCGAACCGGGGCCGACCGTGCTGGTCGGCCAGAACGGCCGCGGCAAGACCAACCTGCTGGAGGCGATCGGGTACGTCGCGACGCTGGGTTCCCACCGCGTCGCGACGGACGCGCCGCTGATCCGGCACGGCTGCGAGCGTGCGCTGGTGCGCGTCGCGGTGGTCAACGACGACCGCGAGCTGACGGTCGAGCTGGAGATCACCGCGGGCCGGGCGAACCGCGCCCGGGTCAACCGCGGTGCGGTCGGCCGGCCGCGTGACGTGCTCGGCATCCTGCGCACGGTGCTGTTCTCCCCGGAGGACCTGGCGCTCGTGCGCGGCGACCCGGGTGAGCGAAGACGGTTCCTCGACGAGCTCTTGGTGCTGCGCGCACCGCGGTACGCCGGTGTCCGGGCGGACTACGAGAAGGTGCTGAAGCAGCGGAACGCCCTGCTGAAGACGGCGGGGAAACGGCGTACGGGCCGCGAAGACCCGTACGCGCTTTCGACGCTGGAGGTCTGGGACGACCACCTCGCGGTGGCGGGCGCGGAGCTGCTCGCGGCGCGCCTGAACCTCGTCGCCGACCTGGCGCCGTACGCTGCGTCGGCGTACATGGGTGTCGCGCCCGACTCCCGGCCGGCGAAGATCGCCTACCGGTCGTCGCTGGGTGCGGCGCTACCGGAGACGTACGGCGTACCGGACGGCGAACGGGCGCAACCGGCGGTGCTCAAGGACGTCTTACTGCAGGCGCTCGGCGAGGCCAGGAAGGCCGAACTCGAGCGCGGGATCAGCCTGGTCGGCCCGCACCGGGACGAGCTGGAGCTGATCCTGGGCGAGGCGCCGGCCAAGGGCTACGCGAGCCACGGCGAGTCGTGGTCGTTCGCGCTGGCGCTGCGGCTCGGCAGCTACGAGCTGCTGCGCGGGGAGGCGGGCGAGCCGGTGCTGCTGCTCGACGACGTGTTCGCCGAGCTGGACCGCAAGCGCCGGGCCCGGCTGGCCGAGGTGGCCGCGAGCGCCGAACAGGTGCTGGTGACCGCCGCGGTCGACGAAGACGTGCCCGGGGAGCTGTCCGGGCACCGGTTCGTGGTGGCGGATGGTGCGATCTCGGGTGGCTGAGCAGCGCGAACGGGGGCCGGCAAGATCGAACCGGGCACCCCGTGTGATCGCCGACACAGCAGTTACCCACCGATCTGGGGACAAACCTGTGGACAGTGTGGATAAACCCGTGCCCGAGTTATCGCCGCGCGTGACCAAAACGCCGGATCAGCCTCTTGACGTCCCTCTCAAGGGGGGTAACCCACGCGAGAACGCGCCTTCGGGCACGCAGAGTGAAGGCGGCACTGCTCCGAACGGGCAAGCGATGACGGGCCGCGATCTCGCGCACGCCGCGCTCGAGGCCGCGAAGGCGAAGGCCAAGGAGCGGGGCACCTCGCCCGGCCGGCGCCGCCCCGCGATCGGCGGCGGGCAGAACCCCCGGCGTCGCCGCTGGTCGGGACCGGGCGCGGACCCGCGTGACCCGCAGCCGCTCGGCCGGCTCGTGTCCCGGCTGGTCACCGACCGCGGCTGGAACGAGAGCGTCACCAGCGCCCGCGTCTTCGCGCAGTGGGCACGGCTGGTCGGCGAAGACGTCGCCGAACACGCGCAGCCGGTCGCGCTCAAGGACGGCGAACTCACCGTCCGCGCCAGCTCCACGGCGTGGGCCACCCAGCTCCGGTTGCTGCAGGGAAAGCTGCTGGCCAAGATCGCGGCGGGGGTCGGAAACGGCGTCGTCAAGCGGATGCGGATCCAGGGTCCGACCGCCCCGAGCTGGCGGAAAGGGCCCCGTCACGTGCCGGGGCGCGGCCCCCGTGACACGTACGGCTGACCCGGGTTGCGCGTTGCTCGGTTGAGTGGGCCGAGAACGCATCCAGACCTCCCGAGATACGTCAAGACTCGGCTCGAACCGATTTCGTCCGTCTGTGACGCGTTCAGGGGTGTCCTTGCCGCATGTCAGCGGACGCGGCCAAGTACACTGGAGGAGAGCGAGCGTCCGCTCGGGCGAGACGAGGAGAAACAACGCCGGTGACCGAGAACAAGAGCGAGTACAACGCGTCGTCGATCACGGTGCTCGAAGGCCTCGAAGCGGTCCGCAAGCGCCCCGGCATGTACATCGGTTCCACCGGTGAACGCGGGCTGCACCACCTCGTCCAGGAGGTCGTCGACAACTCCGTCGACGAAGCGATGGCGGGGTACGCCACCAAGGTCGAGGTTACCCTCCTCGCCGACGGCGGGGTGCGCGTCGTCGACGACGGCCGCGGCATCCCGGTCGACATGCACCCCAAGGAGCAGAAGCCGACCCTCGAGGTCGTGCTCACCGTGCTGCACGCGGGCGGCAAGTTCGACAGCGACTCCTACGCGGTGTCCGGCGGCCTGCACGGTGTCGGCGTCTCGGTGGTGAACGCGCTGTCGAAGAAGCTGCTCGCCGAGGTCAAGTACGGCGGCCGCAGCTGGCGCCAGGAGTACACCGACCAGATCCCCGGCCCGCTCGAAGACCTCGGCCCGGCCTCGGAGACCGGCACCACGATCACCTTCTGGGCCGACGGCGACATCTTCGAGACCACGACGTACAACTTCGAGACCATCTCGCGCCGGCTGCAGGAGATGGCGTTCCTCAACAAGGGGCTGACGCTGTCCCTGCGCGACGAGCGCGTCGCCGACGAGGACACCGAAGCCGACGCCGAGGGCAAGGTCGCGCGGGTCAAGGAGAAGACCTACTGCTACCCGGGCGGGCTCGAGGACTTCGTCAAGCACATCAACGGCAGCAAGGACCCGATCCACTCCAGCGTGATCTCCTTCGACGCGAAGGGCACCGGCCTCGAGGTCGAGGTCGCGATGCAGTGGAACACCGGCTTCACGCCGTCGGTCTACACGTTCGCCAACACGATCAACACCCACGAGGGCGGCACCCACGAAGAGGGCTTCCGCGCCGCGCTGACCCGCGTCGTCAACTCCTACGCGCGCGACAAGAAGCTGCTCAAGGAGAAGGACGCCAACCTGACCGGCGACGACGTGCGCGAGGGGCTCGCCGCGATCGTCTCGATCAAGCTGGCCGAGCCGCAGTTCGAGGGCCAGACCAAGACCAAGCTGGGCAACAGCGAGGCCAAGACGTTCGTGCAGCAGACGTCGAACGAGTGGCTCGCGGACTGGTTCGAGCGCAACCCGACCGAGGCCAAGACGATCATCAACAAGTCGATCTCCTCGGCCCAGGCCCGGATGGCCGCGCGCAAGGCGCGTGACCTGGTCCGCCGCAAGGGTGCGCTGGAGATCGGCGGCCTGCCCGGCAAGCTCAAGGACTGCCGCTCGACCAACCCGGCGGAGTGCGAGCTCTACATCGTCGAGGGTGACTCGGCCGGCGGCTCGGCCAAGGAGGGCCGGGACTCGATGTACCAGGCGATCCTGCCGATCCGCGGCAAGATCATCAACGTCGAGAAGGCCCGCATCGACCGCGTCCTCAAGAACACCGAGGTCCAGTCGCTGATCACCGCGCTCGGTACGGGTATCCACGACGAGTTCGACCTCGCGAAGCTGCGCTACCACAAGATCGTGCTGATGGCCGACGCCGACGTCGACGGCCAGCACATCACCACGCTGCTGCTCACCCTGCTGTTCCGGTTCATGACGCCGCTGATCGAGCACGGCCACGTCTTCCTGTCGCGGCCGCCGCTGTACAAGATCAAGTGGCCGCGGGCCGAGCCGGAGTACGCCTACTCCGACCGCGAGCGCGACGCCGTCATCCAGGCGGGCGTCGAGGCCGGCAAGCGGCTCCCGAAGGACGACGCGATCCAGCGCTACAAGGGTCTCGGCGAGATGAACGCCGAAGAGCTGTGGGAGACCACGATGGACCCGGCCAACCGGCTGCTGGGCCAGGTCACCCTCGACGACGCCGCCCAGGCCGACGAGCTGTTCTCGGTCCTGATGGGCGAGGACGTCGAGGCCCGGCGCTCGTTCATCACGCGCAACGCCAAGGACGTGCGCTTCCTGGACGTCTGAGCGTCCCCCCGTTCTTCGCCCCCGCTAGGCCCCTGCACCCGAGAAGGACCTCATGACGGAAACCTTGCCGCCGGCTCCGGACCACGACCGGATCGAACCGGTCGACATCCAGCAGGAGATGCAGCGCTCCTACATCGACTACGCGATGAGCGTCATCGTGTCGCGCGCGCTGCCGGACGTCCGGGACGGCCTCAAGCCGGTGCACCGGCGGGTCCTGTACTCGATGTTCGACTCCGGCTTCCGGCCGGACCGCGGGTACAACAAGTGCTCGCGCGTCGTCGGCGACGTCATGGGCAACTACCACCCGCACGGCGACTCGGCGATCTACGACGCGCTGGTGCGGCTCGCCCAGCCGTGGTCGATGCGGTACCCGCTGATCGACGGCCAGGGCAACTTCGGTTCGCCGGGCAACGACCCCGCGGCCGCCATGCGGTACACCGAGTCCCGGCTCGCGCCGCTGGCCATGCAGATGCTGGCCGACATCGAAGAAGACACCGTCGACTTCTCGGACAACTACGACGGCCGCACGCAGGAGCCGGACGTCCTGCCGTCGCGGTTCCCGAACCTGCTGGTCAACGGTGGTTCCGGGATCGCGGTCGGGATGGCGACCAACATCCCGCCGCACAACCTGCGCGAGGTGTCCGAGGGCGTCGTCTGGGCGCTGGAGAACCCCGAGGCGACCGACGACGAGCTGCTGGCGGCGCTGCTGGTCCGGATCAAGGGCCCGGACTTCCCGACCAAGGCGATGATCCTCGGCACGTCCGGCATCGAGGACGCCTACCGCACCGGCCGCGGCTCGGTCCGGATGCGCGCGGTCGTCGAGGTCGAGGAGGACGCGAAGGGCCGCACGATCCTGGTCGTGTCCGAGCTGCCCTACCAGGTCAACCCGGACAACCTGGTCGAGAACATCGCGAACCTGGTCCGCGACGGCAAGCTCACCGGCATCGCCGACATCGCCGACGAGTCCAACAGCCGCTCGGGCATGCGGATCGTCATCACGATCAAGCGGGACGCGGTCGCGAAGGTCGTGCTGAACAACCTGTTCAAGCACACCCAGCTGCAGCAGAACTTCGGCGTCAACATGCTGGCCCTGGTCGACGGCGTGCCGCGCACGCTGCGGCTCGACCAGATCATCCGCCACTACGTGAAGCACCAGGTCGAGGTCATCGTCCGGCGGACCAAGTTCCGCCTGAAGAAGGCCGAAGAACGGGCCCACATCCTGCGTGGGTACGTCAAGGCGCTGGACATGCTCGACGAGGTCATCGCCCTGATCCGGCGGTCGCCCTCGGCGGACGAGGCCCGGCCGGCCCTGATGGAGCTGCTGGACGTCGACGAGATCCAGGCCACCGCGATCCTCGACATGCAGCTGCGCCGCCTGGCCGCCCTGGAGCGCCAGCGGATCATCGACCAGCTGGCCGAGATCGAGCTCGAGATCGCCGACCTGAAGGACATCCTCGACAAGCCGGAGCGGCAGCGCGCGCTGATCCGCGACGAGCTGATGGCGATCGTCGAGAAGTACGGCGACGACCGCCGCACGAAGATCATCGGCTTCAGCGGCGACGTCACCGACGAAGAGCTCATCGCGGTCGAGGACGTCGTCGTCACGATCACCCGCACGGGGTACGCCAAGCGGACGAAAACGGATCTCTACCGCTCGCAGAAGCGCGGCGGCAAGGGCGTGCAGGGCGCGACGCTGAAGCAGGACGACATCGTCCAGCACTTCTTCGTCTGCTCGACCCACGACTGGATGCTGTTCTTCACGAACAAGGGCCGCGTCTACCGGACCAAGGCGTACGACCTGCCCGAGGCCAGCCGCAACGCGCGCGGCCAGCACGTGGCGAACCTGATGGCGTTCCAGCCGGACGAGCAGATCGCCCAGGTCATCCAGATCAAGAACTACGAGGTCGCGCCGTACCTGGTGCTCGCGACCAAGCGCGGCCTGGTGAAGAAGACCAAGCTCACGGACTTCGACTCCAACCGCTCCGGCGGCCTGATCGCGATCAACCTGCGCGAGGGCGACGAGCTGGTCGGCGCGGTCCTGGCGGCGGCCGAGGACGACCTGCTCCTGGTGTCGGCGGAAGGCCAGTCGATCCGCTTCCACGCAACCGACGAGGCCCTGCGGCCGATGGGCCGCCCGACGTCCGGCGTGATGGGCATGCGCTTCAACGACGGCGACGAGCTGCTCGGCATCAGCGTCGTCAAGGAGGGCAAGTTCCTGCTGGTCGCAACGGACGGCGGCTACTCGAAGCGCACCGCGATCGAGGACTACCCGGTCCAGGGCCGCGGCGGCAAGGGCGTGCTCACCATTCAGCACGACCGCAAACGTGGCAGGCTGGTGGGTGCGCTCATCGTCGACGCCGAGGACGAGCTCTACGCAATCACCTCGAGCGGCGGCGTGATCCGCACACCGGCGGGCGACGTACGCAAAGCAGGACGGCAGACGAAGGGGGTCCGGCTGATGAATCTCGGCGAAGGCACCACTCTTCTCGCGGTCGCACGCAACGCGGACGAGCCCTCGGACGTCGCCAATGGTGAAGCTCCCGACGACGCTCCGGCTCCGGAAGCACCGGAAACGGGTGAAGAAACAACGGCGCAGTAGCGCCCCACGGCACGGGTAAGGACTGACTCTTCGTGACACCATCCGAGAATCCCGAGGCAGCGGGTTCGAACGGAACGCCGGCGAGCCCGCCCTGGCAGCGGGTAGACAAGGAAGGCGACGCCGAAGCGACGGTCAAGCTGGCCACGGAGGAGGCCGCACCGCCGGCCCCCGCCGTGGTGACGGGCAGTGCGGCCCCCCGCCTGTTCGGAGCCCCGGACACCCCGCCGCCAGCCGGATCCGGCGAGGTCCCCCCGGCATCGACCCAGCGAGCCCGCCCAAGCGCGTTGCGCCGCCCAGGCCGCGGCCCCCGCCGAGCATCCCTGCAGGTCAAGCGGTTCGACCCGTGGTCGGTGTTGAAGCTGTCCCTGGTCCTGGGCGTGGCAATGTTCTTCGTCTGGCTGGTAGCGGTCGGAGTCCTGTACACGGTCCTCGACGGCATGGGCGTCTGGGACAAGCTGAACGGAACATACTCATCGCTGGTGGGCGGCGAGGGCGCGAACGCATCCTCGGAACCCCTGATCAGCGCAGGCCGGGTGTTCGGCATCGCCGCGATCCTGGGAGCGATCAACATCGTCCTGGTGTCGGCCCTGGCGACGGTGAGCGCGTTCATCTACAACGTGTCGGCGGACCTGGCGGGAGGCTTGGAGGTCACCCTGTCGGAACGGGAGTGACCCGGTTGCAGGGCCCCTTCGGGGGTCCTGTAAAGTTCTCCTCGTTCAAGGGCCTATAGCTCAGGCGGTTAGAGCGCTTCGCTGATAACGAAGAGGTCCCAGGTTCAAGTCCTGGTAGGCCCACGCAAGTCAAAGCCCGGTTCACATCTCTTGTGAGCCGGGCTTTTTGCTGCCTGCCTGACTAGCTGCCTGACTAGGCTCCCTGCCGCTCCGTTCAAGGATCGTCGACGGCTCGCCGCCACGCGCGAAGCTGCCGAAGCCGTAGATGTGATCTGAGTCACACTATTGACGTTTTTTGTGGACCTACCGGAACTACGTAGGCGAAGGCGCTGGAGTAGCGCTTCGCTAACAGAGAAAGTAGGAGAGGCTCTTGACAAAACAGAACAAGCCCCAGGTTATTCAGATCGACACCTCCGCGCGTGGAAGGACCTTTCGGCTGGCTGAGGCCATCGTCGACAGTCACGGGCACACGGTGCGCGCTCGTGGCCTGGGTGAAACGATGATCGAACTGGCCGAACGAGCCGGCACTTACCGCGGCCGCGTGGAAATGCAGGTCAAGGACGGCGACTGGTCGATGACCTTCGATGCCGGGACGAAGGATGCCGAGGGCGCTCGACCTACCCCGGCGTCGGGCGCGGCGTTCCGCGGCGAAGCGGGAGACGACCGCGAGTGAGCCCTAATGACCTACCCTCGGAGCCGCAGGAAGGCGGTGAAGCCGAGCTCGCGGACTTCCTCTGCGAGCACTGGGAACCCTTGTTCAAGATGATCAACGCAAGGGTGCAAGACGTACATGCCGCTAACGACATTCGACAGGAAGTGGCTGCAGCCTTCACTATGGCCTGGCGTGATAAGGACAGCCTCAGGTGGGTTGACAATCATGTGGCCTTCTTGCATGGCATCGCGAACAAGAAGATCATGAAGTACTTCAGGGACGGCGAGGCGAAGTTTCGCGCGCTCGCTGGAGCCGACGAGGCAGAGGAGGACGTGGTCGACCCCGGAGCGGAAGACTCCTTCCGGGCGATCGAGGGCGACGCCGACCTAAAGCGCTTACCGTTTCACTTTAGGCAAGCGGTCTGGTTAGTAGACATCCTCGGCTACAGGCAAGTTGAGGCGGCCAAGATCCTCGCCATCTCCGCAGGCACCTTGAAAAGCCGCTTGGTTAAGGGGCGTGAGTACGCCTCTCGTCTCAACGCAAGTGACGTTCCTGTCCAGATCGAGACCGCGAAGGAGGACACCCGATGACCGACTACGATCCCGCGACCCCTGCCCCGTTCGACATGGCTGCCATTAACGCCGCCATCGACCGAAAGACCCCAGAACAGCGCGCCACGGAGCTGGCCGAGGCCGAGTCGGTCGCGGTCGGCCTGGACGCCATGCAGCTTGGCGATGAGTACTCGGCTCGGGGTGATCTTCGCTCCGCGGCCCGCTGGTATGCCGTCGCCGCTCGGCATGAAGCTGATGGAGCTGTGGAGCTGCTTGCCGACACCGAAGCGTTGATCGACGCGACCGGCACCGCCGGGATGGCTGAGGCTGCCGAAGACACACAATTCCGCATCGATGTCGAGGCAGACGACGCTCGGCGAGCCGAGAATCTGGAATCTCTCAGTCAGGCTGCATCTGTAATTCACGTCGCCCGCGCAGAGGCGCGTCGCATCGTCGACGCTGCCCATGCCGAGGCTGAGCGCGTGCTTGCGGAGGTTCGCCAGGAGTCGAGTCGCCGCGAAGCGACCTTGCAGGATCTCGCCTGGAATGTTGATCCAGAGAGGCAGCAAACTTTCGACTACCTCAAACGGGCTATCTCGGTAATATTGACCGGCGAATCCGGCGATTTAGAATTAATCAAGCGTGACTTTGCTGAGCGTGGTCGGCGAGGCGAAGTCATGCATGTGCTAGACATGCTGGCGGATTCGAAGCCGAGCATTCGCGGGGAAGATCGCGTAAAGATGCTGTTGAAGGTTTCTGACGACAGTCGTGTATCGCTATGGGGTCAGAATCCATTTCTGTCGAATAATTTCATGTACCGAGGGCTACGGTCATTTGACATGCCCCACGGGGCAGGCGTGGGCCGCATTGAAAGTCCCGAATTGGTTTGGCTCCTCTCTCATGGAAGCCCTAACTCCGACAGGTTACGCCCATGGATTTCTCATCACCAAACCCGTGAAGTTGCGGCGAACAATCTCGCTCGCCTGCTAACGTCGGACTTTGAATTTACGCGAAAAGACCAACTGCATGAGTTTAATGTCAAATGGTCGACGAGGTGTCGTAGTAGTCGAGTTTTGCCGTTCGCCGTGTACGCGGCCAGCTTGGGTTCAGGAGTCTCTGACGAGGAGGAGCGTCGTCGGATAGAGCGGCTTCTGTTGAACTTTGGCCAGGGTGGAAATATGGAAATCATGACTTCTGCGTCGGATTGCCCTGTCTCTAGTGTGGTGCCGGACAGGTTGGGTGAGTTTGTCAATAACTGGTCATTGAGTGAGCTTGTCAACCTTCCCTTGTGTCGTGAAAGGATCACTCCTGGGCCTCTCACGCGAGAGGCTCTATCCGCCGCCAGGGCAGAACTCGCGGCTGCGAGCTGATCACTTTCAGGTGCGGAGAGCACGATCGGAACGCTTGAGGCAGGGTCGGCTTCGTTAAGAGCCGACCCTGCCTTTGGTCCGGACGACGAGTGGGTCAGTTGGCGAAGATGCGATCCATGGTCTCAGCCCCATGTTGAATTACCGGCCGCAACTGGTGACGGTAAACCTTTTCGGTCACAGTTGAACCGTTGTGGCCAATGAGGCGCGAGATCTCCTCAATCGTCGTTCCGCTCTCGGAGAGCAGCGACACGAAGCTGTGGCGTAGCTCACGCGGTGTCCACTCGGCCGGGTTCATGCCGGCCTTCTTGAGAACTCGTCGGAATGCACGTCGGACATTGGCCGCGTCTAGCTCTCGGCCGACCGCCGATGCGAACACCAAGCCGTTATCCTCCCATTTCTCTCCGGCCAATTTTCGTGCGAGCGCTTGCTTGCTCTGGTGCGCCCATAGGGCGTCCACGCACCGTTGCGGAAGCGCGATCGAGCGACGAGATTTCGCTGTTTTCGTGTCGCCGCCTTCCCGCACCGACCTCCACACCCTGACGTGCGGAGGAACTGGCGGGCTAAGGTCCGGCTTGCCCGTCAGATCGGTGTGCGACCAGGTGAGCGCCCGCATCTCCTCCGTCCGCGCCCCGGTCAGCAACGACACCACGATGTAGGCGCGCATCGAGGTGAACTCGGCGGCCGCAAGAACGGCCTCGGCCTGTTCGAAGGTCAGCGACTTCGACGGTCGGCCGGCCCGCCCCTCGGGGACCTCGCACAGGAGCGCGACGTTTCGCTTGATCTTCTCCCGCTTCTGCGCCCTGGCTAGCGACCGCCTGAGCAGCGACAGCAGCTCTTGCAGCGTCCGCGTTGACACCACCGTCGCCCGGCCGGCAAGCCACGTGTCGACCTCGTCGGCGATCAGCTCCCTTGCGTTGCGGCGCCCGATCAGCGGCACGATGTGCTTGTCGGCGAGGATCGTCAGCTTCTCCACGGTCGAGGCCGACCGCCTGGGCAGACCGTGCGCGAGGAAGTCACGCACCGCTTGAGCCACCGTGAACGACCGGTCTTCTGGCGGAAGTCCGTCGTCGTGCTCGCGGAGCATCTCCTTGAGCTTGTCCTTCGCCTCGGTCTTCGTCTTGCCGTACGCGGACCGGACCTTTCGCTTTCCGGCCGGCGTGTAACCCACCGTGATTTCCGCGATCCAGCGCTGACGGCTCTCCGACCAGCGAAGGCCGCCGTCTCCGCGGCTACGCCGTTTCGTCATAGCTGACCTCCGCTTCCCTCATCAACAGCTCGACGTATTCCTGAATGGCGACGGCCGGCACGAGCCGTGCGCGTCCCTGCTTGACCGAGCGCAGGCGACCGGAGCGGAGCTGTTCGTAGATGACCGAGCGGCTCATAGAGAGCAGGCGCATGGCTTCGGTGATCCGGTAGAGGTGCCGTTCGGGCACGGCGGCAGGCATGGGTGCGGTGTTCATCGGTCCCCCTCGGTGTCGTGGTCGGGCTTGGTGGGCGCGACGTCCGCGACCTCCGCGACCGGGCTGGTCAGCGCGGGTGCGAGCGGCTGTTGGGTGCCGCGACCGTCCGCGACCCGGGTTGCGGAGGTCGCGGCCGAGCCGGGCGGCTCCGCGACCCTCGATGTGCTGTCGACCTGCGGGGTCGCGCTGGTCGCGGAGGTCGCGCCCGTTTCGGGCGGTGGGAGGTAGCGGCTCCAGGCGTCGGCCAGGCCGCCGTCGCCGTCGATGCGGTAGCCCTTGAGCGTCTTGCCGCTGACCTTGAGGTCCTTCGGCCGGACCAGGTACCGGTCGAGTTCCTTCGCCAGGCGGCGGCTGTCGAGCGGCTTGCCCTGGACGTCAGTCTACGGCCCGTCTTCGATGGCGTGTAGTTCGCGGATCAGCTCGGCGGTGACCATGCGGTCGGTGTTCTCTGCGGCGAAGATCTGCCGGACGTCCGCCAGCAGGCGCACGCCGATCGACGCCGGTTGCGCCGTGGCTTCGAGCACGAAGTGACGGCACGCCCGCCGTGCCGTCTCCGGCCAGTGCCCGCCGGCCGCGTCCGCAATGGCCAGCAGCGGACGCCAGATCTCGGCTGCTCGGTCGCGGACGCCGTCCGGCCGGTGCGGTCGTGCGCGGCTCACCTCGTCACCGACACGACCAACCCACTCCGCCAGCTCGGCGCGCACCGGCGCCGATTCCCGCTCGACGTCTTCTTCGATGAACTCCTCGACCACTTCGTCGAACCGGCGCTTGCGCATGTGCACGGTGATCGCTCGGGTGGTGATGGTGTCCGGCATGCCGCCGGCGATCCCGGCGAGCGCGACCGGCGCGTAGACCGGGAACGGGGTCACGTTCATGCTCTTGGCGTCGCCAACGCACCGCGTCACGGTCGCCGACCGCTTGTAGCCCGCGTTCAGCAGCGCCCGTAGCTCCTCGTTGTTCCCGCCCGTCTTCGAGTTGAAGACCGCGTCTTCCCACTCCCCGGCTCCGCCGAGTCGAGGATCAGCCTCGGCGTGACGTACAGACGTTCGGCGACGTGGGTGCTGGCGAACCAGAGGACGAACGTCACGACCGCGTCCAAGACCTCATGACCCTGCTCCGCGAAGGCGCCAGCCGAGGTAGGCCCGAACCATGCGAGCGGGACGACCGGCGCAGTCTCCAGCAGCGCCTCACTCGGCTGGGCGCCGCCGTCTTCGGCCGCGTGGCCGCGATGTGGCAGGCGCGCCAGACGGGCTGGCAGTTCTCCGACTAAAAGCTGCCGGTCAGCGAGTCGCCGGGCGGGCGGCCGCACTGCTGGCAGTTCGGTACCGGTGTCCCAGGTTCAGACCAGGGAGGCCCACTCGCACGAAAAAGCCCGGCTCGCGAGCCGGGCTTCCGTGACCAGTGCTCACCGCACCACGTTCTCCTGGCTGGCCGCCCACGAAGCCAACAGCGCCAAGCCATCCGCCGCCGCTGTGCCGGCGGGGGCTGTGTAGACGTTCAGGAGCAAGCCGGGCTCGGCGGGCAGCGACTCCACATCCAGGTCCAGCCGGCCCACTACCGGGTGGTGCAACCGCTTGCGCCCGGATCGGTGGAGCCGGACGTCCTGAGATGCCCACCGCTGCCGGAACAACTCGCTGCGAGTCGACAACTCGCCGACCAGAGCGATCAGCTTCTCGTCATGCGGATTGCGCCCGGCTTCCATGCGCAGCTTCGCCGCCACATCCGCGGCGATTCGGTCGTAGTCGACGAAAAAGATCTCTGCCGCTTCGGGATTCAAGTACACGAACCGCGCGGTGTTCGCCGGGCGTCGAGGGTCGGCCAACACCGGTGAATACAGGGCGCGGGCGAGGTGGTTCGCAGCCAGGACGTCGTAACGGCCGTTGCAAATCCACGCCGGTGCTTCGGTCATCGCGTCGAGCACCTGCTGAAGCGCCGGACGCACCGTCACGGCGCGTGCACCGGTGGGTGTCTGCCGAGCCAGGTGGAACAAGTGGTCGCGCTCGGCCTCGTCCAGCTGCAATGCAGTGGCCAACGAGAGAAGCACCGCGTCCGACGCCCCCGCGAGGCTGCCGCGCTCCATCCGTACGTAGTAATCGACCGATACCCCGGCCAGCAGCGCCACCTCTTCACGACGCAGGCCCTTGACCCGGCGATTCCTGCCGTAGACAGGCAGACCGGCCTGCGAGGGGGTGATCCGCGCGCGGCGGGAGCTCAGGAATTCCTTGATCTCGGTTCGCAAATCGATGGCCACCTCGTCACCGTAGTTCCTGCTAGGTGCCCGATGCGGTCGTGGCGATGCCGCCGTCCACCGGGATGACCGTGCCCGTGACGTAAGCGCCGGCTCGGCCCGCGAGGAACACTGCGACCCCGGCCATGTCGTCGTCGCGGCC
Organism: Amycolatopsis sp. NPDC004625; assembly: GCF_040609695.1. Lineage (NCBI taxonomy): Bacteria > Bacillati > Actinomycetota > Actinomycetes > Pseudonocardiales > Pseudonocardiaceae > Amycolatopsis > Amycolatopsis sp. NPDC004625. The sequence goes on along the minus strand of NZ_JBEXKX010000006.1, from coordinate 41,534 downwards.
GAGGCGGCGTAGGGGGGCCTTTGCCGCTATCGCCTCGCCCATCACTTCGAGTGTGGACGCCATCATCTGTGACGGGAACGGGCCGGGGGCCACCGCGTTCACCGTGACGTGCTGGGGGCCCAGCTCCCTGGCGAGCACCCTCGTGAGCTGGTGGAGGGCCGCTTTGCTGCTGGCGTACGAATAGTTCGGCGAGTCGGCGACGTGGATCGCTGCAATACTGCCGATGTTGATGATCCGCGCGGGATCGTCGGCGGTGGCCGCCTTGCGAAGGGCCGGCAGCAGCGCCTGCACCAGCCAAAACGGCGCCTTGACGTTGAGGTCGAGCACGGTGTCCCACGCCTCGGCCGGGAACGTCTCCAGCGGCTCGCGCCACATCGTGCCCGCGTTGTTGACGAGGATGTCCAGGCTGTCTCCGACAAGGTCGGCGAGGCGCCGGCACTCGTCGTGCCGGGACAGGTCCGCGGGAATTGCCCGGACGTCGCCGAATTCGGACAACGAACGCTGTGCCTGCGCGCACGCGTCCGCCTTGCGTGAGCTGATGATCACGCGGGCGCCCGCCTGCAGCAGGCCGCGCGCGATCATCACGCCGATGCCCCTGGTGCCGCCGGTGACGAGTGCGTACTTGCCGCTCAGGTCGAACAGGTCTGCGTGAAGCGCCATGGTTTTCCTTCTGCCGAGGGAATTGCTCGAACAGATTGACCGGCTTTCCGAACGCCTGGGAGACCGCGGTGAACCAGGTACTGCGAGGGCCTCCCTCAGTTGCTGGCGTGGGCGGTGTTGTCGAGCCAGTGCTGGGCCAGCTCGACGTCGCCGTCGGCGCCGGTCAGGGGGATCCGGCGGGTCAACGTCAGCAGCAGGGACTCGGCCGGGCCGGTCACCGTCACGTCCGCCGGACCGGTCTCGTGCCGCCACGTTGCTCCCTCGGGGTGCCGCTCGATGAGCCACGCGTCCGTCGTGTCGGCGGCTCGCCACAGCAGGGTTTGGCCGGTGCCGCGGAGGGCTTCGGCGGACGCCGGGCGCTGCAAGGCCCACGTCGGTGAGGTCAGCATCGTGAGGTGGTTGGTGATCAGCGCCGCCGCGACGTCGGCGTCGATGTCGGCCGGCCGTGCGGCTGCGGTGGCTGCGTCGAAGCCGTGGATGACCGCCTCGTTGAGCATGCTCGACAGCCAGAACCGGACTCCGGAGCGCTCGTCACCGGACGCGTTGAACACCGGGGCGTCGAGGTCCGTGCACGCGTCCGCGACGCGCTGTGCGGACTCCGCCAGCCACGCCGGCCACTCGCCGGGGCCGGCGGGGAGGGTGGCCAGCTCCGTGGGCAGCCGGGTGGGGTCGGTGATGCGCCGCTCGATGATCTCCGCGACCCAGTGCTGGGTCTGGCCCACGTGCCGGACCAGGTCGGCGACCGTCCACGCCGGGGCCGTCGGCACCGCCGCGCCGGGGCCGGCAGCCGTGGCGGATGCCGCCAGGCGCCGGGTGTGCTCGACGATCGCGTGCCGGGTGGTCTCTGCGTTCAGCATGGTTCGTCCTCGATCTCGCCGGGTGCTTTCCCCCATGCGTCGAACGACGACAGGCCGGATCGACAGGAACAGGTCAGCCCTGCCGGGAAGAGAAGGACCGGCAGGGCTGAGCAGTCACGGCCGGCGTCCCGACCGGTCAGTACAACGTGGTCACCCGGTGCGGTATTTCCTGGGGTGTGACGTGCGTTACCAGTGGTTCCACGTGGAACCACGTGCCACCCGCTCCGGCGCGGTGCAGTAACATCGCGGGGTAAGGGAAGCAAGCTGAGAAGGGGGCTTCGGTGAAGAAGCTGCTGGCACTCGCGGTCATCGCGGGCGGCGTCCTGTTCGTCGTCAAGCGCAACAAGGCGGCCAAGGCCGAAGCCGACCTCTGGCGCGAGGCGACCGCTCCGGTCCCCTCCACCAACGGCACCACCCCCGCCAAGCCGGCGGGCGCTTCCCACAACTGACCTCCCCGCGGGCGGCGAACACCGCCCGCGTCCGGGGCTGTAGCTCAATTGGTAGAGCACCGCCTTTGCAAGGCGGGGGTCAGGGGTTCGATTCCCCTCAGCTCCACAACCCACGAAGGCCAGGTCGCTGACCTGGCCTTCGCCGCGTCAGGGGTCGTGTCAGGTTCGGATCAGGGCCGTGTCAGGCCGTGCCGCGAAGGTCGTTCCCATGACCGACCTGGCGATCACGGCCTCCGGACTGCGGAAGGCCTACCAAGACAAAACCGTCCTCGACGGCGTTGACCTCGAAGTCGAAGCGGGCAGCATCTTCGCCCTCCTCGGCCCGAACGGCGCCGGCAAGACCACCACCGTCAACATCCTCACCACGCTCACCAAGGCCGACGGCGGCAGCGTCCGCGTCGCCGGGCACGACCTGGCCGCCGAAGCCAAGGCCGTGCGGGCCGCCATCGGCGTCACCGGGCAGTTCGCCGCCGTCGACGAGTTGCTCACCGGGCAGGAAAACCTGCAGCTCATGGTCGACCTCAGCAAGAACGCCACCCCGCAGTCCGTCGCCGGGCTGCTGGAGCGCTTCGAGCTCACCGAGGCGGCCAAGAAGCCCGCGTCCACCTACTCCGGGGGCATGCGCCGGAAGCTCGACCTCGCCATGACGCTCGTCGGGAACCCGCGGATCATCTTCCTCGACGAGCCGACGACCGGCCTCGACCCGCGCAGCCGGCGGACCATGTGGACGATCATCCGCGACCTCGTCGCCGACGGCGTCACCATCTTCCTCACCACCCAGTACCTCGAGGAAGCCGACCAGCTCGCCGACCGCATCGCCGTCCTGGACCAGGGCCGGCTGGTCGCCGAGGGCACGGCCGACGAGCTCAAGCGCCGGATTCCGGGCACCCACGTCCGGCTCCGGTTCGCCACCGCCGCCGACCTCGACGCCGCCGCGCGGATCCTGCCCGGATCCACAAAGGACGACGAGGGCCTGCGGGTTCCCAGCGACGGCGGCACGAAATCCCTCCGGTCCCTTTTGGACAGGCTCGACGAGTACGCGCTCGGCGCCGACGAGCTCTCCGTCCACACCCCCGATCTCGACGACGTCTTCCTCGCCCTGACGGGCCACGCCACGGAGGTTCCCGCCAAATGAACGCCCACTCGATCGTGATGCTGCGCCGCAACTTCAAGCACATCGCCCGGAATCCGGTCTCCGTCTTCAACGCGGTCCTGATGCCGATCGTGGTCATGCTGATGTTCGTCTACATGTTCGGTGACGCGTTCAGCGTCGGCGTGGACTACGTCGACTACGCGACACCCGGCCTGATGCTGCTGGCCGTCTGCTACGGCCTCGGCGCCACCGCGACCGCCGTCAACTCCGACATGACCAAGGGCATCATCAACCGCTTCAAGGTCATGGACGTCTCCCGCGGCGCGGTGCTGACCGGGCACGTCGTCGCCAGCGTCCTGACCAACCTGGTCGCTATCGCGGCCCTGCTCGGGGTCGCCTTCCTGCTGGGGTTCAGCCCGTCGGCGAGCTTCCTCGACTGGCTCGGCGCGGTCGGTGTCGTCGTGCTGCTCGGCTTCGCGACCGGCTGGCTCACGGTCGCACTGGGCCTGGCCGCGAAGACGCCGGAAACCGCCGGTCTGGCGTCGGTGCCGCTGGTCATGCTGCCGTTCTTCAGCAGCGCGATCGTGCCCGCCGACAAGATGGGCCCCGGGCTCAAGCAGTTCGCCGAGTACCAGCCGTTCACGCCGATCATCGAGACCCTGCGCGGGCTGCTCAACGGCTCGCCGTCGACCGGCACCCTGCTCGCCGCACTCGGCTGGTGCGCCGGGATCGCCGTCGTCGGCTACCTGTGGGCCTCGGCCACCTTCAAGAAGCGAGCGTGACGTCGGCCAGCTCGCGCCAGCTCGCCGCCGCCCCCTCCCGCGTCGCCTCGGTGAACTTCGTGTCACCGAGGCGACGTCGTGTGGTCTCTTCGATCCGGGCCACGTCCGGTTGCGACCGGTCCGGCAGGCCCCGGACGCCCGCGCTCGCCGCGAGCAGCCGCGCGGCCTGCGCGTCCTGGTCCGTGCGGGACGCCCAGTCCGCCAGCCCGACCAGCCCGCGCGCGATCGTGAGCGGGTGTCCCGATTCGGCGGCCGCCTCCAGCGCCGCCGCGCGGTGGGCGCGGGCCTCGCCGAGGTCTTCGGCCAGGTAGCCGAGCAGGTCCTGGGCCAGGGCCCGAATGGTCGCCCGGTGCGCGTCCTCACCCAGCATCTCGGTGGCGGCGGCGAGCTGACGTCGTGCTTCCGCCGCGTCGCCGCGCCAGCGGGCGAGCTCCGCCTTGGCCAGCGCCAGCTCGGCCTGGGCGTCGGGCCAGGCGACGCGCTCGGCACGCTGCTGCGCCTCCGCCATCGCCGCCGCGCCGGCCTTTTCGTCGCCCATCAGCCAGTACAGCTGCGCCTGCCGGGACCGCATCCGGACGACGTCCTCGATGGCGCCGACCTCGGTCACCACCTCGATCGCCTGCTCGTAGTACTCGCACGCGCCGGCGAACTCGCCGCGGGCGGCGATGCGGTCGGCCAGCTCGGTCAGCGCGAACGAGATGCCCCAGCGTTCCCCGAGCGCGCGGAACTCGGCGATCGCCGTTTCGAGGAGCGTGTCCGCTTCCTGGTCGGCGTGGCCGAGCTGGATGCGCATCTTGCCCAGCTGCAGCCGGGCCACCGCGCGCACCCACGGGTCCTCGTCGGCGAGCAGCGGTTCGAACGCCGTCAGGGCCGCCTCCGGACCGTGCAGCAGGCGTTCCAGCGGACCGGCGAACCGCAACGCCAGCTGCGGGTTTTCCACCCGGCGGCTGATCTCGTAGGTCTTGCGGATCCACTCTTCGGCGCGGAATTCGTCGCTCTGCTGGCCGGAGGTCACGAACTGGACGACGAACGCGTAGACCACGCCCCGCAGCTCGTCCGGGACCTCGCCGGGGACGGTGGTGGCCGCGAGGACCAGCTCGTTGCCCTCCGCGCGGTGCCCGCCGAGCCACCAGTACCAGCCGGCGGCCGCGGCGAGCCGCATCGACTCCTCGGCTTCGCCGGCCGCGAGCGCCCCGCGCATCGCCGCCGTCAGGTTGTCGTGCTCGGCTTCGAGCATGGCGAGCCAGCCCAGCTGCGCCGCACGGCGAAGGTGCGGCTCCGCCGTTTCGGCCAGTTCGATGAAGTACGCGAGGTGCGCACGGCGGGCGACGTCGGTTTCGCCCGCTTCCGCCAGCCGCTGCTCGGCGTACTCCTTGATCGTGCCGAGCATCCGGTAGCGCTCGCCCACGACGACCACCAGCGACTTCTCGGTCAACGACGTCAGCAGGTCGAGCACCTCGTCGCCGCCGCAGACCCGCTCGGCCGCCTCCAGGCTCGCCCCGCCGGAGAACACCGAAAGCCGGCGCAGCACGACGCGCTCGGCGTCGGACAGCAGCTCCCAGCTCCAGTCGATCACCGCGCGCAGCGTCCGGTGCCGGGGGAGCGCGGTCCGGCTGCCGCCGGTGAGCAGGCGGAACCGGTCGTCGAGCCGGTGCGCGAGCTGGTCGAGCGACATCGTCCGCAGCCGGGCGGCGGCGAGCTCGATGGCCAGCGGCATCCCGTCCAGCGCGCGGCAGACACGCGCCAGCGTGCGGGCGTCCGCAGCGAGGTCCTTGCGCACCGCGCCGGCCCGGTCCCGCAGCAGCCGGACGGCGGGCGCGGCCTCGATTTCGGCGGTGTCGGCGTCTTCGGCGGGCAGGACCAGCGGTGCGACCTGCCACAGCGCCTCCCCGGTGATGCCGAGCGGCTCGCGGCTCGTCGCGAGGATCCGCAGCCGGCGGCATTCGCCGAGCACCCGGTGCGCGAACTCCGCCGCGGCCTCGATGACGTGCTCGCAGTTGTCCAGGACCAGCAGCATCGAGCGCTCGCGCAGGGCGGCGATGACCCGGTCCGTCGGCTCGGCGTCCGGTGCCTCACCGACCAGCGAATCCCGCAGCTTGAGCGCGCCGAGCGTCGCCTGGGCGACGTCGCCGTCGGCGCCGATCGCCGCCAGTTCGACCAGCCACGCCCCGTCCGGGAACTCGCCGAGCAGCGTGCGCGCTGTTTCGGTGGCCTGGCGGGTCTTCCCCGAGCCGCCCGGCCCGATCAGCGTGGTGAGCCGGTGCCCGGCGACGAGCTCGCGGACCGCGGCGAGATCGGCGTCCTTGCCGACGAAGCTGGTGAGCTCCTCCCGCAGGTTGGTCTTCCGGGTCTCCTCGCGCCGGCCGAGCTCGCCGCGCAGCAGCGCCACGTGCACCTCGGCCAGCTCCGGGGACGGGTCGACGCCGAGGGAGTCGGCCAGGGTCTCCCGCGTGCGCTCGTAGACGAGCAGCGCCTCGGAGTCGCGGCCGCTCGCGACGAGGGCCCGCATCAACGCGGCGACGAGCCGTTCCCGCATCGGGTTCGCGGCCACCAGGTCCGTCAGCTCGGTGACGAGCTCCGCGCCGGCCTCGCCGTCGAACCGGTCTTCCTGTGCGGCGAGCCGCAACCCTTCGAGCCGGGTGACGGCGGCGCCGAAGGCCGCGCTTTCCGGCAGTTCGACGTCCTGCAGGGCCGGACCGCGCCAGAGGGCGAGGGCCTCGCGCAGCCGCCGCGGATCGCCGTCCGTGCGAGCCTGGCCGACGAGCCGTTCGAACCGCACGGCGTCGACGTCGTCCGGGGCCACCACCAGCCGGTAGCCGGTCGGCCGGCTGTCGACCGCCCCCTCCGGCAGCGCCTTCCGCAGCCGCGAAACCAGGCGCTGCAGGGCGTTCGGCGCTTCGGCAGGCGGGTTTTCGCCCCAGATCCAGTCGACGAGCGTCCCCTTCGGGACCACCTGGCCCGGTTCGAGCGCGAGGACGACCAGCAGTCCCCGCAGGCGGGCGCCCGGAACGTCGGCGAGGGTGCCGTCGTCCGTGCGCACTTCGAAGGGCCCCAGGATCCCGATCTGCACCCGGCCGATCTTGCCACGGACGGTGGTGTCCGACGCGTGTCAGGCCCGTGTCAGCCCACCCGGCCATCGTGATCGGCACACCCACGGAAGGAAAACCGATGAGCCAGCACGGACTCCCCATGGACCGCGACGCGGGCCCCTTCGACCCGCCGAGCGCGCTCACCCGGCTGCGCGACGCCCGCCCGGTCAGCCCGCTGGTGTTCCCCGACGGGCACGAGGGCTGGCTCGTCACCGGCTACGACGAGGTCCGGGAGATGATGGCGGACACGCGGTTCAGTTCGCGCCTGGACCTCGACGTCATCCACGTGCCCTACGAGACCGGCATGCCGGCCGCGACCGAGCCGTCGCCGCAGCTGCCGGGCATGTTCATCGCGATGGACCCGCCGGACCACAGCCGGCTGCGCCGCAAACTCACCGGCGCCTTCACGGTCAAGCGGATGAAGCAGCTGGAAGAGCACATCGCCGAGGTCGTCGAGCGCCAGCTGGACCACCTGGCGCGGCTGGTCCCGCCGGTCGACCTGGTGCAGGAGTTCGCGCTGCCGGTGCCGTCGCTGGTGATCTGCGAACTGCTCGGCGTGCCCTACGCCGACCGCGGCACGTTCCAGGCGAACTCGGCGCAGTTCATGGTCCGCGAGCAGACGCTCGAGGAGAAGATGGGCGCGTACATCGCGCTGAACACGTACCTCACCGAGCTCGTCACGAACAAGCGCGCCGAGCCGGCCGACGACATCCTGTCCGACCTGGCCCGCCACGACGACCTGACGATCGAGGAGCTGACCGGAGCCGCGTTCCTGCTGCTGCTCGCGGGCCACGAGACGACGGCGAACATGCTGTCCCTGGGCACGTTCGCGCTGCTGGAGAACCCGGAGCAGGTCGCCGAGCTGCGCGCGGACGCGGACCTGCTGCCGGGCGCGGTGGAGGAGCTGCTGCGCTACCTGTCGGTGGCCGACATCTTCTTCCGCTACGCGACAGAGGACCTCGAGCTGGGCGGGGAGACGATCACCAAGGGCTCGACGGTGGTCGTGTCACTGCTGGCGGCGAACCACGACCCGCGGCGCTTCGAGAACCCGGACACGCTGGACATCCACCGCAACGCCCGAGGCCTGCTGTCGTTCGGCCACGGCGTGCACCAGTGCCTCGGCCAGCAACTGGCCCGCATCGAGATGCGCGCCGGCTTCGGCGGTCTGCTGCGCCGGTTCCCGGACCTGGCGCTCGCGGTGCCGGCCGGGGAGGTGAAGCTGCGGACGGACATGAACATCTACGGGGTGCACGAACTGCCGGTCACGTGGACGCCAGGAAGCTGATCACCGCGTCCCGGCCCGCGTGGCCGCGTTCCCGGTTCTGGATCGAGTGCGACTCGCCCGGGACGATCACCAACGAGCCGCGTGGGGCCTGGGCCGCTTCCTCCCGGGCCCACTCCATCGGGGTCGACAGGTCTCGGTCGCCGTTCAGCAGCAGCACCGGGACGTTCGGCAGCACACCGGCCGGGTTCGAGGCCGGACGTTCTGCCGGCCACGGCAGGCAGCTCTGGACGAACCCCTGCTGCGTTGCCACTCCCGTCGTGTACGGCCAGGTCGCCGACGTCGGCAGCGTGCGGGCCGTCCACGACAGCAGCGGCTGGCGAACCGGAAGCGGCGTTGCCGCCGAGCCCCAGGGGAAGCGCTGGTCCGCGCACAGCGTTGCCGCGTGGAGGCCGGCGCTGAACGAGGCCGGGTCGTCGCCGCCCGATTTGTACGCCTCCAGCAGCGCGTCCAGGCGGGCCGGGGCGCCGCTGCGGGCTTCGTGGAGGGCGCCGATGATGTCGCCCGCCTCCGGGTTGCGGTACGTCGGGTCCAGGAACTCGTACGACACCACCGTGTCGAAGATCCGGACGCCGTCCGCCGTGGTGCGGTGGCGGACCACCCACGCCAGGTCGTCGGCCGGGTCGTAACCGCAGGCCGGGGCCGCTGCGCACGCCGCGCGCAGGACTCGGGCCTCTGCCGTCAAGCCCGTCAGGTACAGCGAGGCCGACGCCGTTGCGTGGTGCGGCAGGACCGAATCGAGGATCACCTTGCTGACGTGGTCCGGGTGCGCGATCGCGTACCGCGCCGCCGTGAACGAGCCGTACGAGACGCCGTCGACCACCATTTTCGGCACACCCAGTGCCTGTCGCAGCCGGTCGAAGTCGGCGACCGTCTGGTCGGTCGAATACAGCGGTGCCGTCTTGCCGAGGATGGCCGCGCACTCGCGGACCGCGTCGGGGGACGGCGTCGCGATGTCCGAACTGCCCATCTGCGCCTGCAGGCCCGGGCACTGCAGCGCTCCCGACGGACCGGTGCCGCGCTGGTCGAGCATGACGATCCGGTAGTCCTTCGCGATCTCCGGCAGCCGCTGCTTCGCGATGCGCGTGATCGTGCCGACGCCGCCCTGGCCGGGGCCGCCGGTCAGGAACAGCAGCACGCCCTTGGGCGCGTCCGCGTTGTCCGCCGTCGCCACCGGGAGGGCGATCGTGCCTGGTACGCGGCCGGTGTGGTCGAGCGGGACGGTCAGGGTCGAGCACGTGAAGCCCGGCTGGCCCGGGCACGGGTGCGGATCCGCCAGCTCCGGTGCCCCGGGACGCGCGTCGGCCACGCCCCCGAGGGCGGCGGTCAGCGCCAGGACCAGCCCGGCGGTCAGGATCTTCGAGCGCATACCTGCATCATGCGCACACCCCGGCCGAGCTCGCATACCCCCGAAAGGCTCGTCAGGGCCAGAGCCGCTCGCGGACCCAGCCGTCGCCCGACTTCCGGTAGCGCAGCCGGATGTGCCGCCGGTCGTGGCCGGCCTGCCAGAACTCGACCTCGTCCGGGTCGACGAAGTACCGCGTCCACGTTTCCGGGGCCGTGTCCGGGTTCTCCGCGACCCAGCGTTCCGCCTCCGCGGCCGCCGCGTCGAGGTCGGCCGGGTCGGGCAGCACCTGGGACTGGTGCCCGATGAACGCCTCGACGCGGGACGCCGGCGGCCGGGCGAGGAAGTCCGCCGCGGAGACCTCGGGCGCGGCCGGGGAGACCGGGCCGCGCAGCCGGACCTGGCGGCCACGGCCGGGCCAGAAGAACGTCAGTGCCGCGCGCGGGTCCTTGTGCAGCTGCTGCCCCTTCGGGCTTTCCGAGCTGGTCGCGACCGCCCAGCCGGCCGGCCCGACGTCCTTGAGGATCACCACGCGGGCGTCGGGCGCGCCGTCGGCGTCCACTGTGGACAGTGTGACGGCGTGCGGGGCCAGCACGTGCTCGCCCGCCTCGGTCAGCCACTCGAGGAACAGCGCCTGCGGTTCCGGCGGCGCCGTTCCCGGCGTGAAGACGGGAAGTTCTTCGGGGAACGACGGCCAGCCGCGCAACTGCACCATGTCAATGACCGTACGGGCCCTGCTGGGGCTGGTGCCCCGGCGGTGGGTACACCGGCGGCTGCGGGCCGCCCGGGCCGACGACCGGCGGCGGCGGTACCTGCGGCATCGGCTGCGAGGACTGGTGCTGCTGCCACTGCACCTGCTGGTAGACCTCGGCGGGCTGCGGGAAGCAGTACGTCAGCTTGGCGTTGACCGAACCCTGGATCGCCGCGCCCCAGAACTTGCCGCCGACGAACGCGTACATCTGCCCGGCGGAGAGGTCCACCGCGACCATCCGCGTCTCGCCGCCGAACTGGTTGCCCGACTTCGCCGAGGCGGCCTGCGCCGCGTCGGGGTACACGCGCTGGCCGACGAGCCCGGCGATGACCACCGACGACGCCGTCCAGCCCATGGTGCCGACCAGGTTCGCGCGGGCGTGCTGCGTGGCGCGGCCGGTGAAGTCGTACAGCGCCGCGGCCGTGACCTCGGGGCAGGCGGCCGCGATCACGCAGTAGTTCATCGTCGTGAGCAGCACCGATTCGGTGAACAGCCCGACGACGGCCGTGGTGGGGCCCATCGGCACGGTGTGCAGCCGGCCGCCGGCCCGCTGGATGCGCTCGGCCATCGCGCCGAGGTACTGCTCCGGGGTGAGCACGCGGTCATCGTCTCACGCCCCCGTCAGCCAGCGGTTTCCACACATGCTTCGTGGTTGACTGTCCGCGCTATGCGACGACTCGTACTTCTCGCGCCCGCCGTGGCCCTGCTGGCCGGCTGCAGCGCCACCATCGTGACCGGCACCGCGGCGCCCAGCCCGCCCTCGGCGTCCACCGCGTCGGGCGCCGGCGCGCTGCCCCCGGACCCGGAGCCGGGTGCGACCGAGGACTGCCCGTACCTCGGGAGCGAATTCGTGGCCGAGTCGAACGGCCAGCACGTGTCGAAGGTGCGCGTGTCCGCCGACCAGCCGCACCCGGCGTGCTTCTTCTATCGCCCGGACGGGAAGGTCCAGCTCACCGTCCGTGTCTACGTCGGGGACGCCAAAACGGCGACGGCGCTGGTCAACAAGGCGGCGCCGGTCGACTCGTCCAACCCGGCGAGCGACCCTTCCGGCTGGAAGGGGGGCTATTTGTCGACCGACGACGGGGCCGTCTACGCGGTCTCGAAGGGGTCCACGGCGGTCATCGCGACCACGAACCAGAAACAGAGCGTCAAGGCACGCACAGTGGTCAAAAAGACTATCTCCGCCCTGAAGCTCTAGGTAGTGACCTCCACACGGGTGAGTGATGTTGATCTTGTATTACCCTGTGCGTCACGCGCAGGCTTCGTGGACTCGCGCACCGCAGCCGCCGGGGACCCCCACCCCGGGGCGGGGCACCAACTCTGCAACGACAAAGGACAAGATTCGTGGCTGACACCCTCAAGGAAATCCTGCTCGACTCCGGCCGTCGCCCGGCTGTCGTCTCCGACTTCGAGACCCTCGTCGACGCCGAGGTCTCGGACAAGGGCGGCGTTTCGGGTGCCGTCGTGAAGACCGGCTTCGCCGCGGTCAAGAAGATCAAGCCGGGCATCATCCCCTCGGCCGTCGACACGCTGCTGCCGGACTTCGCGTCCGCGCTCGAGCCCTTCTACGGCGACTACCGCGCCCGTGGCGGCAACGACTTCGGCGCCTACCTGACCAGCCGCTCGGACGAGGCTTCCGACGCGCTGCTGTCGGTCACCGACTCGCGCGCGGAGAAGAGCAGCCGCGACAGCATCAAGAAGGTCTACTCGAAGCTGCGCCCGAACGGCAAGAAGAACGTGGAAGAGGCGCTGCCGCGGCTCGGCCAGCTGATCGACAAGCACGCCGCTGCCGTCTGATCGGTTCCCAGGCACGACTGAAGAGGCCCCCGGCTGCACCCCCGGGGGCCTCTTCGCGTCTGGTTCAGTTCTTCTTCTCGGCGGCGGGCGCCGGAGACGGAGCCTTGCCGTTCGCCTGCGGGGTCGGCTTCGCCGCTTCGGCGGGCTTCGGCGCGGGCGGGGTGGCCTTCGGCGGCGCGGGCGCAACCGGCGGCTCCTGCTTCGAACGGAGGGCGTAGGCGGCGCCGGCGCCGACCACGACCAGGCCGAGCAGCCACGGCCACTTGCGACGGCTGCGGGTGCCCTTCGCGGCCGACTTGGCCTCGGACACGGCCGCGTAGAAGTCCTTCTTCGCCGCCTTGAAGTCCTTCTTGCCGCGACGCTTCGAGTCGCCGGCCGCCTTCGCGGCCTTGATGGCGGCCTTCTTCGCCTTGCGACCCGGCTTGCGCAGCTCGGACAGGCGCGCGAGCGCCTCCTGGCGAGCGGCCTTCGAGCTCTTCTTGAGCTCCTTGCGGGTCAGTTCCGTCTTCTTCGCGAGCTTCTTCTGCGCGCGCCGCCCCTGCTTGACACCCTCGGTGACGAGTTTGTCGGCGGTCTCGACGGCCTGGGCTGTCGCCCGGGACATGGGCTTCACCTCATCATTCGTTTTGACACTGCTCTGTTACCCGTAACCTATCGTGCCCCTTTTTTGAGCTCCCCGCCGCAGATGGCACGATGGCGTGCGTGAAAGCTACGCTGCACACCAACCAGGGTGACATCCACCTCAACCTGCTCCCCGACCACGCGCCGAAGACGGTCGCGAACTTCGTCGGGCTGGCGGAAGGCACCAAGGAGTACACCCAGCCCAACGCGGCGGGCACGAACTCCGGGCCCTTCTACGACGGTTCGATCTTCCACCGGGTGATCGACGGCTTCATGCTGCAGGGCGGCGACCCGACCGGCACCGGCCGCGGCGGTCCCGGCTACAAGTTCGGCGACGAGTTCCACCCGGAGCTGCAGTTCAGCAAGCCGTACCTGCTGGCCATGGCGAACGCCGGGCCGGGCACGAACGGCTCGCAGTTCTTCATCACCGTGGCGCCGACCACCCACCTGAACTTCCGGCACACGATCTTCGGCGAGGTGGCCGACCAGGAGTCGCGCACCGTCGTCGACGCGATCGCCCGTACCGCGACCGGGCCGGCGGACCGCCCGCTGACCGACGTCGTGATCGAGAAGGTCAGCATCGAGCACTGAGGCTTATTCTGGTTAGGCCGCCACGCCCCGCGCGCGAACCGCAGGTCAGAGCGAAGTCGTGTGGCGGCCGACGGCTGAATAAGCCTCACTGACGGCTGCTTCGCAGGGGTTTCGGTAGGTTGGTGTCATCGTGAACCAACCGCCGAACCCCGCCGCCGAGCAAGCCGCGCTGCCCGGGTGCTGGTGGCACCCGAACCGCCCGACCGGACTGAGCTGTTCCCGGTGCGGGCGTCCGGCGTGCCCGGATTGCCTCCGCGAAGCCCCCGTCGGCTTCCAGTGCACCGACTGCGTCCACGCCGGCGGCCAAGAGCAGCGCCGTCAGCACCGCGGCTACCAGGAAGCCGGCCTCGGCCAGCGGACGGTCTTCGGCGCTCGGCTCTCGCAGTCGGTGCTCGTGACCCAGGTCATCCTCGCGGTGAACGTCCTGGTCTACCTGCTCACGGTCTTCCAGGCGCAGAGCCTCAACGACAACGACTTCTCGAACGCCTTCCAGCGCGGCAGCCTGTACGTCACCGCCACCCTGGGCCACGACGAGTGGTGGCGGGTCCTGACCAGCGGGTTCCTGCACTACGGGCCGATCCACATCGCGGTCAACATGTTCTCGCTGTGGATGATGGGCCGGGCGCTGGAGCAGGTCTGCGGCCGTGGCCGCTACCTCGCGCTCTACTTCGTCTCGATGCTCGGCGCGTCCGCCGCCGTGCTGATCTTCGACCAGACGGGCCCGCCGACGGTCGGCGCGTCCGGCGCGCTGTTCGGCCTGATGGGCGCCTACGCGGTGCTCGTGCTGAAGCTGCGGCTGAACCCGACCGGGCTGATCATCACCCTCGCGCTGAACGCGTTCATCACCTTCGGCATCTCGGGCATCTCGATCTGGGCGCACGTCGGCGGCCTGGTGACCGGGGCGCTGGTCACCGTCGCGCTGCTCTACGCCCCGCAGGTCAACCAGGCGCGGTGGCAGGCCGTCGGCCTCACGATCATCGCGCTGGCCATCGTCGGCCTGATGGCGTACACGGCGAGCCGGTTCGGCGCGGCGAGCTGCGGCTTCATCTCCTACCGCGGCGTCCCGACCTACTTCTGCGCCTAGCCGCGCGCCCGCAGCGTGCTGAGGACCTCCAGGACGTCCCGCGGGTCCTCGCCGAGGTCCAGCCACCCGAAGACGTACAGCTCGTCTTCGTGCTCGACCTCCAGCGTGACGCCGTCGCGGCCCATCCGGCGGGTGGTGCGCAGCCGGGTGCGGGTCTGCGCCCACGGCAGCCGGTGCGTGCCGCCCAGCGTCCGGGCGAGCAGGCCCTCGGGCCCGGCCGCCAGCCGCGGCCGGACGATGGTGACGTGGCCGGCGAACACGCCGACGGCCACCGCGGCGAGGGCGAACAGCACCAGGCCGCCGCGGTCACCGGTCAGGGCGTCGGCCACCACGCCGGCCAGCAGCAACGCGGTGACCGCCCAGGCCGATACCACAACCGCCTGGCGGGGCGCCCAAGAGGTGGGGTAGTTATCCACAGCAGTTATCCACACTGGGGATGAGTCACACCGCTGTAATTCGGCGTCAAGCGGCCGTTCGGAGTAATTGTCAACGCCAGCGCATGGTCATCAGCAGACCGGCGATCATCAGCGCGAACCCGCCGGCGAAGTTCCAGTTGCCCAGGTCGGCCATCCAGGAGATCTTGTCGCCGGCGATGTAGTTGACCAGCAGCCACACCAGGCCGATGAGCATCAGCCCGAACATGGGGATCTTCCAGGCGAGGCCGGTGGGGCCGGCGGCCCGCACCTTCACCGGCGTGCGCCGGTCGGCGGGCGGGGTGTACGCCGTCTTCTTGCGGACCTTGGACTTGGGCATCGTGTGTTCCTCGCGGTGCTCTTCGGGCTCGTCTGGTGGCGATGTCCCGCTGAGGGTGCGCAACCAGCGCCACGTGCACACGTTAACGTAAACGACCGCAGGAAAGCAGCGGCCAGGAGTGGTCGGATTTCCCGGACCGTGACAACGGCGTCACCCAGTGTTCGACGCGGCTTGAGAGGAGCTTGCGTGGCTACGCGCGAAGGACCGGACGACGACCGGCGCAGATACCCCGGACAGCCCCCACGCCGCCCCGCCACGCCTCCGCGCGGCCAGGTGCCGCCCCACCAGCCCCACCAGCCCCAACGCGGCCCGCAGGGGCAGCCGCCGCGGCGTCCGCCGGGCCCGGCGCCCCGCCGCTACGCGAGCCCGCCTCCGCCGCCCGGTGCGAACGAGGAGACCGTCATCTTCGCCCCGGTCGGGAAGGGCGGCACGGCGAC
Source organism: Amycolatopsis sp. NPDC004625 (assembly GCF_040609695.1). NCBI lineage: Bacteria > Bacillati > Actinomycetota > Actinomycetes > Pseudonocardiales > Pseudonocardiaceae > Amycolatopsis > Amycolatopsis sp. NPDC004625. The sequence goes on along the minus strand of NZ_JBEXKX010000006.1, from coordinate 25,943 downwards.
GAAGGAGAAGCCGGCCCCGGCTCCGCTGGGCAAGGGCGGCGTCGCGATCCGGACGGCCGGCGAAATCCTCATCACGCTGGGCCTGGTCGTGCTGCTGTTCATGGTCTACGAGCTGTACGTGACCGACCTGTTCTCGGCGGGCAAGCAGTCCGAGGCGAGCGACCAGCTCGAGGGCGAGTGGGCGCACGACCGCACGCTGCACCCCGAGCTGGTCGACGGCAAGGCGTTCGCCCGCATCCACATCCCGACGTTCGGCGTCGACTACAACTTCACCATCCAGGAGGGCACGGACGACGCCTCCCTGGAGGTCGGCCCCGGCCACTACAAGGGCACGTCGCTGCCCGGCGAGCCCGGCAACTTCGCCGTCGCCGGCCACCGCGTCGGCAAGGGAGCCCCGTTCAACGACCTGGACAACCTCTCCTCCTGTGACCAGATCGTGATCGAAACCTCCACCGACTTCTTCATCTACAAGGTCCTGCCCTACGACGACGAGGTGAAGGACTGGGCGGGCGGCAAGGGCGCGGACCCGAAGTGCAAGGGCGTCTCGACCCTGCGCGACCCGAACGCCGAGGACGGCGGCGCCTACAGCGACACGTTCGGCCGCAAGGTCGTGCTGCCCAGCAACGGCGCCGCGGTCAACCCGGTCCCGTACAAGGGCGCGGACGTGCTGCCGAAGGCCCAGCAGGCGGCCCTGCTCACGCTCACCACCTGCCACCCGCAGTTCTCCGCCCGCGAGCGGCTCATCATCACGTCGGTGCTGACCCAGCAGGTGCCGAAGAACCAGGTCAAGGACTACGGCGACCTGCTGTCGAAGATCGGGGAAGCCTGATGTACGCCTGGATCTGGCGGAAGCTGCCGGGCCCGTTCGCGGCGAAGCTGACCATCGCGGTCGTGCTGGCGCTCGGCGTCGTGGCGCTGCTGATGTTCGTGGTGTTCCCGTGGCTGGAGCCGCGGCTGTGGTTCAACGAGGTCGCGGTCAACTGACCCGGAACCGGCCGGGGCCCTGGTCCGTTTCCCTTCTCGGGAGAGGGGGGACCGGAGTGAAGACACGCCAGAAGGATCGCCACAACCCGCCGCCGGAAGACCCGTGGAACGAGATCCGGCCGGGTCTCTGGATGGGTGGGCACGTCCGGGCCGGGGAGGTTCCGGTCGTGGTCGGGCGCGAGTTCGACCTCGTGCTGAGCCTGTACCAGCGCGACGGCCACGGCCCGGCACCCGGCGTCGAGCACCACTTCGCCGAGATGCCGGACGGCCCGCTGACCGAGGCCCAGATCGGCGAGGTCGAACGCTTGGCCGGGCTCGCGGTGGAGGCGGTCCGCGCGGGCCGCAGGACGCTGGTGCGCTGCCACGCGGGGCAGAACCGGTCCGGCCTGGTCGTCGCCCAGGCGCTGGTCGACCTGGGGATGGCGCTGCCGGCCGCGATCGCGCTGATCCGGCAGCGCCGCGGGCCGGGGGCGCTGAGCAACCAGCTGTTCGTGCAGTACCTGGAGAGCGGCCTGCCGGTCGCCCGGCTGCTCAGCGGCCTCGGTTCCTGAGCGCTAGCAGTCGCGCAGTTCCGGGCTCTGGTTGAGCAGCTGGCCCCGCGGGGACACGAACGCCCGGTACCGGTCACCGTCCACTTCGGACTGGCGGAACACCGCCACCCGGTGGCAGTTCTGGAACGCCAGCTTGACGCCGAAGTGCCGCTCGAGGCCGCCGCGGATGGCGTCCGAGGCCAGTGCTCGCAGCAACTGGCCTCGGGCCGCCTCGCTCGGCGGGGGTGTTTCGTTGTCGGCGAAGCCGGTGCCCTCGGCGTCGGCGATCACCCCGGTGATGACTTCCCAGGCGTAGGGCAGGGATTCCTTGACGCAGGCGACGAACTCGGCGTCGGTGACCTCGCCGCGCTCGGCCTTCTCCAGCAGGGCGGGTGACACGTCCAGGGACATCGAACCTCCAGTTTGAGCAGGGCCACCCTCCTGGCTACCGGCCGGGTGGCGCCGCCACAAGAGAAAACGATGATCATCACCACTTTGGCGGAAGGGGTCACTCCCAGCGGAACAACCGGGCCGCCAGCGCCGTGCCGAGCACCGCGAACGCGGCCAGCGCGACCAGCTGCAGCGGCTGCACCCCGGTGCCGACCCACGTGTCCTGCAGCGGCTGCGAGCCCGGCGGGACGTAGTCGCCGATCCGCTGCAGCACCGGCGGCAGCAGCGGGCGCGGCAGGTACACGCCGCCGAAGAACATGATCGGGACGAACGTGACCATCGCCAGGCCGTTCGCGCTCTTCGCCGTGCCCGCGACCGACGCCGTGATCAGGCCCAGCGAGAACGTCGAGACCAGGCCCAGCAGCAGCGTCACCACGAACATCAGCGCGTGCTTCGGCAGCGGGACGTCGTACACCGCGTTGGCCAGGCCCAGCAGCAGCGCGATGCCCGCCAGCGCCACCACCACGTGGATCACCAGCTGCGCCACCAGCAGGTTCGCCGGGTGCACCGGGGTCGTGGCCAGCCGGCGCAGGACGCCTTGTTCGCGGTAGGCCGCGACGGCGGCCGGGATCGACTGCAGGGCCAGCATCGCCAGGCTGATCACCACCAGCGACGGCACCCACGCGTCGATGAACCGGTAGCCGCCCGTCTTTTCGCTGGGCTCGGTCATGCCCGGGATCGCGCCGATCGCGAGCAGCAGGACCGACGGCAGCAGCACGCCGGCGATCGCCATGAACGGCGAGCGGAGGAAGATCTTCGTTTCGGTGGCGGTGATCTTGGTGAGGGTGCTCATCGGGCGCTCCTGGTCAGCGAGACGAACGCGTCGTCCAAAGTGGAGGCTCCGGCCGCGGCGCGGAGCTCGGTCGGGGTGCCGGTGGCGACCACGCGCCCGGCGTCGAAGATCGCGACGCGGTCGCAGAGCCGCTCGGCTTCGTCCATGAAGTGGGTGACGAGCAGGACCGTCACGCCGGCGGCGCGGACGCCTTCGACCAGCTGCCACGTTTCGCGGCGGGCGTGCGGGTCGAGGCCGGTGGTCAGCTCGTCGAGAATGGCCAGCTCCGGCTGTCCCACCAGGGCCAGCGCGATCGACACGCGCTGCTTCTGGCCGCCGGAGAGCTTGCCGAAGTAGCTGCGGGCGTGGTCGCGCAGGTCCAGCTGGTCGAGCAGGACGTCGATGTCGGCCGGCTGCGGGTAGAAGGACGCGAACAGCTCCAGCGCCTCGCGCACCCGCAGTTTCGCCGGCAGCTGGCTCTCCTGCAGCTGGACGCCGACGCGGCGGGTCAGCTCGGTGTGGTCGGCCGCCGGGTCGAGGCCGAGGACGGAGATCGTGCCGCCGTCGGCGCGGCGCAGGCCCTGGAGGCATTCGACGGTGGTGGTCTTCCCGGCGCCGTTCGTGCCGAGGATGCCGAAGATTTCGCCGCGCTCGACGGTGAACGAAACGCCGTCGACCGCGACCCGGTTGCCGTACTGCTTGCGGAGGTCGGTGACTTCGATGAGTGGCATGGGGACAAAGCTACGAACCGGCGGACGTCGGCGGTATGACGCTGAAACCCCAGCTCAGGTAGCGTTTTGCTGAAGCCGGGGTGGGGCTGGGCCCACCCCCGTTGTGGGGCTTCGGGCAGTGCGCGGCCAGCCGCGCGTCCGCGAAGATCCCGGGGGAAAGGAGGTGCCGGATGACGTACCTGCGTGCGGTCGGCCGGGCGTTCGCGCTGGCCGCGTTCTCGTTGCTCAGCCTGGTGGACGTCCTGGTCCAGCTGCTCACCTTCGCGCTGCTGTGCGTCGGGCTGGTGTTCTTCTTCGGCCCCGCGCTCCTGTGGGCCCGCGGCCGCTCGGCGACCATGCGCGCGCTGGCCGGGCGCTGGTGCGGCGTCGGGATCGAAGCGCCGTACCGGCCCGAGCCGCCGGCGCCGGTGCGCGAGCGCGACGGCTGGTACCGCGACGGCAACCAGCTCTACAAGCGGGCGTTCTGGATCAGCTGGCAGCACCGGCTCACCTGGGCGATGGAAGACCCGGCGACCGGCCGGGAGTTCCTGTGGCAGCTGCTGAACCCGCTGTGCACGATGCTGCTGCCGGTGGCCACCCTGCTCGGCGGGCCGGTGGTGCTGCGCGGCTACGGCCGGTGGACGCGCTGGTGGATCGGGCCGCGCCCGCCCGCCGACCCGACGCGCAAGAACTGGCTGCACCGGCACACCGAAGCGCTGGGGCACCAGGCCGGGCTGTTCGCGGTTTCGGTGGTGCAGCTGGTCTTCTCGAGCTTCCAGCTGGTCGTCATGGTGCTCTTCGTGCCGGTGGCCACCCCGGTCGTGCTGGCGAACCGGACGATCACGGACACCCTGCGCCGCGAGATCGGGAACTGGACCGGGGTGCGGATCGCGCGGCCGTACCTGCCGCCGCCCGGGCTGCCGGTGCCCCGCGCCGACGGGCTCTACCAGGCCGGCCGCCAGTTGTACGAAGAGCCGTTCTGGCCGGTCCAGCACGCCCGGACGCGGTGGATCTACCGCGACCGCGCCACCTGGCGCGACCTCGCCGGCAGCCTGCTCGTCCCGCTGGTTTCGTTCGTCATGATCCTGCCGACGGTGGCGTTGGCCGGCCGCGGGCTGACCGGCCTCGCCGCGCTCTGGATCTGGCGGCCGTTCGTGTCGCACCGCATCGACTGGTCCCCGTTCCCCGTGGTGACGACGCACCTGGGTGCGCTCGCCCAGACGCCGGTCATGCTGGCGATGGTCTTCGCCGGCTTGGCCGCGGCGCCGTGGCTCGCCCGCCAGCAGGCCCGCTTCGCCCGCGTGTGGTTCGGGCCGACCGAGTCGACGCGGCTGGCCCAGCGCGTCGAACGGCTGAAGCAGACCCGCTCCGACGTCACGGTGACGCAGGCGGCGGAGCTGCGCCGGATCGAGCGTGACCTGCACGACGGCATCCAGTCCCGGCTGGTCGCGATGGGCATGAAGCTCGGCGCGGTCGAGGCCCTGGTCGACACCGACCCGGCGGCCGCGAAACGGCTCGCGGCGGAGTTGCGGGCGGCGTCGTCCGAAGCGCTCACCGAGCTGCGGGTGCTGATCCGCGGCATCCACCCGCCGGTGCTGTCCGAACGCGGGCTGCTGGACGCGGTGCGCGCGCTGGCCATGGACAGCCCGCTGAAGGCCGAGGTCACGGGCTCGCTGCCGGGACGCGTCGAGGAGCCGGTCGAGGCGTGCGTGTACTTCGCGGTGTCGGAACTGCTGGGCAACGCGGCGAAGCACGGCGCGAAACGGGTGTCGATCGACGTGGCCTTCGCCCACGACCTCCTGACGGTCGTGGTGACCGACGAAGGCCCGGGCGGTGCGAATCCGGCGCGGGGTTCGGGACTGCGGGGAATCGAGCGCCGCCTGGGTGGCTTCGACGGTAGGTTGACGCTGACCAGCCCGCTCGGCGGCCCCACGAGGGCGACCCTGGAGATCCCGTGTCAGCTCGACCTCGAACCCTCGTCGCCGAAGACCAGTACCTCCTCCGAGACGGCCTGACGCACCTGCTGACCGCTCACGGCTTCGACGTCGTCGCGGCGGTCGGCAGCGGCCCGGAGCTGGTGGCCGCCCTGCGCGAGGAACGCCCGGATGTGTCCATTGTGGACGTCCGGATGCCGCCGACGAACACCGACGAGGGCCTCCAGGCCGCGCTCGACGCCCGCCGGGAGGTGCCCGGGCTGCCGATCCTCGTGCTGTCGCAGCACGTCGAGCAGCTGTACGCGCGCGAGCTGCTCGCCGACGGCACCGGCGCGATCGGCTACCTGCTCAAGGACCGGGTGTTCAACGCCGAGCAGTTCATCGACGCCGTCCGCCGGGTCGCCGCCGGCGGCACGGTGATGGACCCCGAGGTGATCGCGAAACTGGTGGCGGGCAACGCCTCCGACCCGCTCGCCGCGCTGACCCCGCGGGAGCGGGAGGTCCTGTCGCTGATGGCGGAGGGCTGTTCGAACGCCGCGATCGCCGCGAAGCTGCACTTCAGCGAGGGCGCGGTCGGCAAGCACACGGCGAACCTCTTCGCCAAGCTCGACATCACGGCCTCCGACGACACGAACCGCCGCGTGCTGGCCGTCCTCGCCTACCTCGGCCGCTCGTGAGTGGTAAGGCGGGTTAGAACCCGCCTTACCACTCACGAGCCCTGGCCGCGCGAAACTCGGGTCATCTCCTCGCGCTCGACCACCTTGATCCGCTCGCGGCCCGCCGCCGAGCCCAGGGACTTCTCGTGGGCGTCCAGGCGGCCCCAGCCGTCCCAGGTCGTGAACGGGATGCCGCGTGCGCCCAGGAAGTCCAGGATCGCGTCCGGTGACGCGTACTTGGGGGCCGCCAGCGTGTCGGCGTCCGCCAGGAGACTCGCGATCGTCTCCGCCGCGTCGCCCTTCGTGTGGCCGATGAGGCCGATCGGGCCGCGCTTGATCCAGCCCGTCACGTACACGCCCGGGAGCTGGTTCTCGTCCAGGTCCAGCACGCGCCCGGCCTGGTTGGGCACCACCCCGGCCACGTGGTCGAACGGCAGTTCCGGCAGGTGCGACGACAGGTAGCCGACCGCCCGGTACACCGCCTGGACGTCCCAGTCGTGGAACTCGCCGGTGCCGCGGACGGAACCGTCGCCGGTCAGCTCGGTGCGCTCGGTGCGCAGGCCGCTCACCCGGCCGTCGGAACCCAGCACCGAAACGGGGGAGTGGAAGAAGTGCAGGTGCAGCCGCCGCGGGCGGGTGCCCGGCTCGCGGATCGCCCACTCCTGCAGCGTCTTCACCACCATGTCGATTTGCTTCGACGCCCGCAGCGCGGCGATGCTGCCTTCGTCGAACTCGATGTCCTCCGGGTGGACGATGACCTCGACGTTCGGCGAGTGGTCCAGCTCCCGCAGCTCCAGCGGCGTGAACTTCGCCTGGGCCGGGCCGCGGCGGCCGAACACGTGCACGTCGGTCACCGGGCTCGTGCGCAGGCCCTGGTAGACGTTGTCCGGGATGTCCGTGGTCAGCAGCTCGTCGGCCGTCTTCGCGAGGATCCGGGCCACGTCCAGGGCGACGTTCCCGACACCGAGCACCGCCACCGAAGACGCGGTCAGCGGCCAGGTGCGCGGGACGTCCGGGTGGCCGTCGTACCAGGAGACGAAGTCCGCGGCGCCGTGGCTGCCGTCGAGGTCGATGCCCGGGATGTCGAGCGCGCGGTCGGCGGACGCGCCCGTGGAGAAGATCACCGCGTCGTAGAACTCGCGCAGCTCGTCGAGCTTGACGTCGGTGCCGTAGTCGATGTTGCCCAGCAGGCGGACGTTCGGCTTCGAGAGCACCTTCTCCAGCGCCGTCACGATCCCCTTGATGCGCGGGTGGTCGGGCGCGACGCCGTACCGGATCAGGCCGAAGGGCGCGGGCATCCGCTCGAAGAGGTCGATCGTCACGTCGGCGTCGGACTTGTCCAGGATGTCGGCGGCGTAGATGCCGGCGGGACCAGCGCCCACGACGGCTACGCGAAGAGATCGAGTCACACCTCCACGGTAAGTTAGGGTCACCTAACCAGAAATGTGATTTGGCGTACGGTCCACCAGGTGGGAGCCGGTAAGCTCGGCGCCATGCGCGTTCTCGTCGTCGACAACTACGACAGCTTCGTCTACAACCTGGTCCAGTACCTGGCCCAGCTCGGCGCCGACTGCACGGTCTGGCGCAACGACGTCGTGGACCTCGACCGCGTGCCCGAGTTCGACGCCGTGCTCGTCTCGCCCGGCCCGGGAACGCCCGAACGCGCTGGTCAGAGCATGGACGTCATCCGCAAGTGCGCCGAGACGCGCACCCCGATGCTCGGCGTCTGCCTCGGCCACCAGGCCCTCGGCGTGGTCTACGGCGCGACCGTCGACCGCGCGCCCGAGCTGCTCCACGGCAAGACGAGCCAGGTCCGCCACGAAGGCGCCGGCATCCTCAAGGACCTGCCGGAGGAGTTCACCGCCACCCGGTACCACTCCCTGACCGTGCTCCCCGAAACCATCGCCGAAGACGTCTTCGAGGTCACCGGCCGCACCGAGTCCGGCATCGTGATGGGCATGCGCCACCGCGAGCTGCCGCTGGAAGGCGTCCAGTTCCACCCCGAGTCGGTGCTCACCGAGGGCGGCCACCGGATGCTGGCGAACTGGCTGGCCGCGGCCGGCCACCCGGTCGACCCGGCGCGGGTCGACGAGCTCGAGCGGGCGACCAAGGCCCTCCAGAAGGCCGCTGTTGCGTGATCCGGCTGGCGGGGGTCGGCAAGCGGTACGGGCGCGGTGACTTCGTCCTCCGCGACGTCGACCTGACCGTCGAGCCCGGGCACGTCGTCGGCGTCCTCGGCAGCAACGGCTCCGGCAAGTCGACGCTGCTGCGGATCATGGCCGGCGTCTCGCACGCGACCACCGGCACCCTGAGCGGCAACCCGCGGATCGGCTACCTGCCGGACCGGTTCCCGGCCGGCCAGCGCATGGGTGCGCGGGCGTACCTGCGGCACATGGCCCGCATCCACGGCCTCGCCGACCTCTCGGTGATCGACCCGCTGCTGGAACGGCTCGCGCTCGTCGGCGGCCCGACGGCCCCGCTGCGCACGCTGTCCAAGGGCAACGCGCAGAAGGTGGGGCTCGCGCAGGCCGTGATGGTCCGCCCCGACCTGCTGATCCTCGACGAGCCGTGGAGCGGTCTGGACGTCGGCACGCACGCGATCCTCGGCGAGCTCGTCGCCGAGACGCGGGCGCGCGGGGCGAGCGTCGTGTTCACCGACCACCGGCCGCAGGTGGTGCACGACCACGCCGACGTCGTCCACCTGATGAACGAAGGCCGCCTGACGGCCGAGAGCGCCGAGCCGACCACGCGGATCGTGCTGCGCGGCGGCGGCGCCGGCTGGGCGGACGAGCCCGGCGTCCGGCACGCGGTGGTGGAAGGCACGCAGGTGGTGCTCACGGTCGAGATCGCGTCGGTGGACGCCGTGCTGCGGCGCGCGCTGAAGGACGGCTGGTCGGTGCGGGAGGTGGCGCCGTGCTCGCCCTGACGCGGTACTACCTGGCGCTGCTCGGTCATTCGCAGCGGTACCTGCCGGCGTTGCTGGCGTACCTCGCGCTGTGCGTGATCCTCTACGCCGACCCGCATTCACCGCCGTTGCCCCTGTTCGGCGTCAGCGCGGGCGGGTTGCTGGTCGTGTCGTGCTGGCTGACGATCGCGCTGCTCGACATCGAAGACCCGGTCCAGCGGCTGGTGACGTTGAGCCACGCGCGCCAGTGGCGCCGGATGATCACCGGCGCGGTGCTGACGGTGCTGGCCTGTTCGCTGGTCCTGACGGCGATCACCGAGGTGTGGTCGGCGATCAAGTCGTTCAAGGTGCAGCCGGCGGCGCTCGGGATCGGGTTGCTCGCGCACCTCGCGTGCGCGGTGCTGGGCATCGCGATCGCGCTGCCGTGCTCGCGGCTGCTGGTGCAGCGCATCGGCTGGACGGTCCTGGCCGCGGTGATCACCCTCGTCGTCGTGCTGCTGGCCAAGATTCCGCTGGTCCACCCGCTGCTGCACGCTCTGACCGACGACGAACCGGTCGGCGGCCCGCTGGTCCTGGCCCTGGTCACGTCGGTGGTGATGCTGGCCGCCAGCTTCTTCGCCGTCTCGGCGCTGGTGCGTCGGCGCTCCTGACTGCAAATTGCCATCTTCAAGTTCCCCACCGGGGTTTCGGCAGGGATGCGAACGCGACTAAGGTTCGGGTCCTCTCCGGTTCTGGGCGAAGGGAGCTCGGGTGACGGCTGGGATCGTCGCGATCACCGTGCCAAACTCCGAAGGCGAGCTTCCGGAGCTCGCCGCCTGGTTGCGCGGCGAAGACGAGCTGCGCGGCCGCGTGCAGGTCTTCGACGCCGTCGTGGTCGGGGTGTCGAGCAACTCCGCCGCGGTCTTCTGCCGTTCGCTGTTCGCGTGGCTGACGCGCGGGGCGGGCAGCGTCTCGCTGAAGGTGAAGCGCTCGGGCGCCGCCGAGGAGCTGGAGCTCGACTGCGGTGCCGCGAGCGACGCCGATCAGGTGCTCGGTGCGGTGCGGGGGTTCCTCGACAAAGCGTGACCCAGCAGCGCATCCCACGCCGGGCCGGAGACGGTCAGATGTCCGGCCGCGCGGGCTTTGGTGTCACGGATGCCGACAGCCGGACCGGCGAACGCGACCTCGACACACTCGCCACCGTTGCTGCTGCTGTAGCTGCTCTTGAACCAGGCGACCTCGACGCAGTCGCCGCCGTTTCCGCCGCTGTGACTGCTCTTGAACCAGATCGGGGACTCGGGGGCTGTCATCACACACCCCTTCAGGTGGCGTTCTACTTGTAGGACTCTGCCACCTTAGCGAGGAACCTGCGAGTCGATTCCGGGTCCAGTGCAGCGTCCCGCAGGCGCCCGTAGACCACGTTGTACTTGGTGAATTCGTCCGGCTCCTTGAGGTAGGTCGCGCCGAAGAGATCCTCCAGGTAGACCGTGGAGAAGTTCTGCTCCTGCAGCCGGAACAACGAGAAAGCTGCCGGTGTGGTGATCCGGCCCGGCATCTCGAACGGCAGCACGCGGACCGTGATGTTGGGCCGTTTCGATGCTGTGATCAGGTGCTGCAACTGCGCCCGCATGATGGCGTGGCTGCCCTGAACCCGGCGCAATGCCGCTTCGCTGAGCACCGCATCGAGGCGCAGCGATGGGCGCCCGTTGCGCCGCAACGCGACCTGCCGTTCGAGGCGGGTGGTCACCTGCTTGTCGATGATCCGCTGATCGGCCTCGGGTTCCCATGCCTGGATGTTCGACCGTGCGTAGTCCTCGGTCTGGAGCAGGCCCGGCACCATGTCGATCTGGTAGGTGCGGATCTCGGTTGCGTCCCACTCCAGCGCCAGGAACCGGCGGAACCAGTCCGGCACCGCGTCGCGCTCGGCCGCCTTCCGCCTCCGCCGCCGTTTCGGCTGGGCCTCGGCCAACGCCACCAGGTAGTCCCGCTGCTCCGGCGTCGCGCGGTAGAACTCCGCGAGCTTCCGGATGTCCTCCGGGTCCGCGGTCTGGTTGCCGTTCTCCAGCTTCGAAAGCTTCGGCGTGTGCGCGTTGATCGCCGCGCAGGCCTCCAGCGCGGTGAACCCGGCCTCTTCACGCAGCCGGCGCAGCTCGATGCCCAGCTGCGTCTTCAGCAGCTCGGGATCCGACGGGATGTGCATGCGCAGACACTACCAGTTGCTTAAGGAGAAAGTTTCTCGGTAAGCTCGTTCCATGAGCACTGACCGCACACCGTACCAGCGCGTCATCGAAGAGCTGGCGCTCGCCGGAAAGCCCAGGTTGTTCACGGTCTTCGGGACAGCGAACCACCTCGACGGCACACCCCTGATCGGCTGGGGCATCGAGCTGCAGGACGGCGGCGGCGCCCTCTTCCGGTACAGCGGGCAGCGCTCGATTCACTCGTCCGATACCGCGGAACGGCTGCTGCGCGTCCAGCGCCGGCTCGGGGACGTCGAACTGCGCTGGCTGGACCACTGAAAAGGCCCGCACGGCGAACCGTGCGGGCCTTGTTCAGCAGGACCGGATCAGGGGCCTGATGTCTTCGTCGGCGACGACGGGAACAACGGCTCCGAGACGTTGACGTTGACCGTCTGGTTCTTGTCGATCGTGGTGCCCGCCTTGGGGCTCTGGCCGGTGATCGTGCCTTCCGGCTGCGAGCTCGTCCGGTCCGCCCGCTGGTTCAGCTGCCCGGTCCAGCCCATGCTCTGCAGCTTGGCCTGGGCGTCGTCGAACGTCATCCCGACCAGGGTCGGCATCTGGATCTGCGTCGGCTGGGACTGGTCGGGGCCCGTCGACACGGTCAGCGTGATCGTCTCGCCGATCGCGAGCTGGCCGCCGTTCGGGTTCTGGGTGATGACCGAGTCCTTCGGCACCGTGTCCGACGGCTGCTCGCTCTTCTTCGTCTTCCAGCCCTGGCCTTCGAGCGCCGCCTTGGCCTGCGCGTACGGCTTGCCGGTGAAGTCGGTGACCGTCTTGAGCTGCTTCGACTTGCCCACCGTGATCCGCACGCTGGTGCCCTGGTCGACCTCGGACGCCGAGGCCGGGGTCTGGTTCTGCACCAGGCCGGCCTGGTTCGGGTCGTCGACCTCGATCTCGCCGACGGACGGGTCGAGCGTCAGCTTCGCGTCCTTCAGCGCCTGCTCGGCCTGGTCGCGCGTCTTGCCCTTGAGGTCCGGCACGCTCGCTTTGCCCGGCGCGACCCCGACGTACAGGGTGATCTTCTGGCTGGTCGCGACCTGCGTCCCGACCGACGGGTCGATCTTGATGACGCGGTTGATGTCGCCGTCGCCGCACTGCGGGCTGCCGTCGGTCGGCTGCACGCCGCAGGTGACCTGCTTCTGCTCGATCGTGCCGTTGAAACCCTTGCCGTTCAGCGTTTCGCGGGCCTGGGGGACCGTCTGGTGCAGCACGTCCGGGACCGCCACCAGCGTCGCGTCGTTGCTCTTGAACGCGTTCGACAGCCACATGATCAGCAGCACCGAACCCAGCACGAACACCGCGGCCAGCACGGCGAAGATCGTGCGGCGGCGGCGCTTGGCCTTCGGGTCCTCGTCGTCCGGCTCGGGGTACTCCTCGTAGCGCTGCGGCTGCCGCCGGTCGGCGTTCATCACCTGCGTGCGCTCGTCTTCGGACATCACCATCGGCGCCGCCGGGCGCTGGCCCGACAGGGTGCGCACCAGGTCCGAGCGCATCTCCGCCGCCGACTGGTAGCGGTTCGCCGGGCCCTTGGCCAGCGCCTTCAGCACGACCGCGTCCAGCTCCGGCGCCACCGCCGGGTTCACCGACGACGGCGGGTTCGGGTCCTCCCGGACGTGCTGGTAGGCCACCGCGACCGGGGAGTCACCGGTGAACGGCGGCTCGCCGGTGATCAGCTCGTACAGCACGCAGCCGGCCGCGTAGACGTCCGACCGCGCGTCGACCGACTCGCCGCGGGCCTGCTCCGGCGAAAGGTACTGCGCGGTGCCGATCACCGCGGCCGTCTGGGTCATGGCGGACTGGCCGTCGTGCATCGCGCGCGCGATGCCGAAGTCCATCACCTTGACCGCGCCGTTCTTCGTGATCATCACGTTGGCCGGCTTGACGTCGCGGTGCACGATGCCGTGGCGGTGCGAGAAGTCCAGCGCCGCGCAGACGTCGGCCATGACCTCCATCGCCCGCTTCTGCGACATCGGGCCTTCGGTCTTGACGATGTCGCGCAGCGTCCGGCCTTCGACGTACTCCATGACGATGTACGGCAGCGGCCCGAAATCGGTGTTGGCTTCACCCGTGTCGTACACCGCGACGATCGCCGGGTGGTTCAGCGCGGCGGCGTTCTGCGCCTCGCGGCGGAAGCGCTCCTGGAACTGCGGGTCCCTGGCGAGGTCGGCACGGAGGATCTTGATCGCGACTTCCCGGCCGAGACGCACGTCGTGGCCGTGATGGACCTCGGACATGCCTCCGTAGCCGAGCGTTTCGCCCAGCTCGTACCGGTTGGAGAGCAGTCTGGGTGTGCTCATCTCTGGGTGCCGTTCCATTCCGTCCAAGGTGTGGTCATGATGCCTTGCCGGCCATCGTCGGTCGTGCCGGGAGTGTCCGCGGGGTAGACGCTCGAGGACTGCTCCGCGGGCACCTGTCTGCCCGGGACCACCTGGCTCTGCGTCTGACCGCTGTGCGGCGGCGAGCCGCTGCCGCCGCCCAGCATCTTCGCCACCAGGACGATCCCCGCCACCAGGACAACGAGCAGGATCGCCGCGAGCAGCGCCCACCAGCCCCACTGCGTCTTCTTGCGGGCGGCCGGCAGCATGACCTGCCGCGGATGGGGCCGCGACGGCGGGCCGATCGCGATCATCGGGTTCATCGCCGGCGACGGCGGGCCGACCGGCATGTGCGGCGGGAGCTGCTGCTGCGGGATCGGCACCGGCATCGACGGCGGCGGCTGCTGCGGCGGGAGCTGCTGCGGCACCACCGGCTGCTGGCCCGTCGTGTAGGTGGCGTTGACCAGCCCCGACGGCGCCGGCAGCGGCAGCCCGGCGCGGACCGCGGCGACGGCGGCCGCAAACTCGCCGCCGTCGTTGTAGCGCTGCCGCGGGTCCTTGACCAGGGTCGCCTCGATCACCGCGCGGGCCGCGGGCGGCACGTCCGGCGGCAGCGGCGGCGCGACGTCGCGGATGTGCATCATCGCGACCGTCACGGCGTTCTCCGACAGGAACGGCCGGTGCCCGGCGAGGCACTCGTAACCGCACACCGCCAGCGAGTAGACGTCGGACGCCGGTTCGGCCGGCTGCCCGAGCGCCTGCTCCGGCGCGATGTAGTGCGCGGTGCCCATGACCATGCCGGACCGGGTGACCGGGGCGGCGTCGGCCGCCTTCGCGACCCCGAAGTCGGTGATCTTCACCTGGCCGGCCGAGGTCACCAGGATGTTGCCCGGCTTGACGTCGCGGTGGACCAGGCCGTGGGAGTGCGCGGCCTGCAGCGCGTTGCCCGCCTGCTCGAGCATGTCGAGCGTGAACTCCGCCGACAGCCGCCCGTGCTTGGCCAGCAACCCGGCCAGCGGGTCGCCGTCGACGAGCTCCATCACCAGGTACGCGATCGACAGGTCGCCGTCGAGGATCGTCTCGCCGTAGTCGTGCACCGCGGCGATGCCGGGGTGGTTGAGCGACGCCGTCATCCGCGCTTCCGTGCGGAAGCGGTGGAGGAACTCGGCGTCGCCGGAGAGCTCGGTCTTGAGGATCTTGACGGCGACAGTCCGGTCCAGCCGGGTGTCACTGGCCTGCCAGACCTCGCCCATCCCGCCGACGGCGATCCGGCTCGTCAGTTTGTAGCGGTCGGCCAGCAGCTGACCGGAGGACAGCATGCGCTATCCACCCCCGAGCTTGGCGTTGATCGCGGCCCGGCCGATTTCCGCCGCGACCGTGCCGCCGGTGGCCGCGAGACCGCGGTTGCCGCCGTCCTCGACGATCACGGCGACCGCGATCTGCGGGCTGTCGGCCGGGGCGAAGGCGGTGTACCAGGCGTGCGGGGGCGTGTTCTTGGAGTCCGTGCCGTGTTCGGCGGTGCCGGTCTTCGACGCGATCTTGATGTCCGCGCGCTTGCCGCCACCCTTGGTGAAGCCTTCGGAAGCGATCATCATGTCCTTGAGGATCGCGGCGTTCGACGACGAAAGCGCCGCGGTGCCGGTGAGCTCGGTGGGGCTGTAGTCCTCGATGGTCGACAGGTCCGGCGCCAGCACCGACTGGACCAGCTGCGGCTTCATCGCCATCCCGCCGTTGGCCACGGTGGCCGAGAGCAGGCAGTCCTGCAGGGGCGTCAGCCGGACGTCACGCTGGCCGATGCCGCTCTGGTAGAGCGCGCCCTGCGAGTCGAGCGCGCCGACCGTCGACGGGGCGACCTTCATCGGCACGGTCAGGTCGGTCTGCCCGATGCCGAAGTTCGCCGCCGTCTTCTTGATCTTGTCCGCGCCGAGCTGGCCGGCGAACTCCGCGAAGGGCACGTTGCAGGAGTGCGCGAGCGCGTCCTTGAACGTGTTGCCCGGGCAGGTCTCGCCGCCGTAGTTCTCCAGCGTGACGTTGGTGTTCGGCAGTTTCGTGTTCGGCGCGGTGCTGACCTGGGTGTCCGGGCCGATGCCGTTTTCGAGCGCGGTGGCCGCGGTGACGAGCTTCATCGTCGACCCCGGCGGGTAGGTCTCCGAGATCGCCCGGTTCAGCATGGGCTTCTTCGGGTCCTTGTTGTTCGCGTTCCAGGCGTCGGTCTGCGCCTTCGACGTGTGCGAAGCGAGCGAGTTCGGGTCGTACGACGGCGTCGAGACCATCGCCAGGATCCGGCCGGTGCTCGGCTCCATCGCGACGACGGCGCCGGTGTAGCCCTTCTGCGTCATCAGGTCGTAGGCGGCCTTCTGCACGGCCGGGTCGATGGTCAGCCGGACGTTGCCGCCGCTGGGGTCGCGGCCGGTGACCATGTCCGACAGCCGCCGCACGAACAGCCGCGGGTCGGAGCCGTTGAGGACGTCGTCCTCGGCGCGCTCCAGGCCGCCGGCGCCGTAGTTGATCGAGTAGTAGCCGGTGACCGGCGCGTACATCGGGCCGTCGGCGTAGGTCCGGATGTACTTGTACTTGTCGTTCGACGGGTTGATGCCGGCCAGCACCTCGCCGTTGGCCTGCGACACGATCTTGCCGCGCTGGCGGGCGAACTCGTCGTAGAGCACGCGCGCGTTGCGGGAGTCGGTGCGGTAGTCGTCGGCCTTCACCACCTGGATGTAGGTGGCGTTGCCGAGCAGCAGGACGACCATCACGAGCATCGCCATGCCGACCTTGCGGAGCGGGGTGTTCATGCCTGCGCGCCCCCGTCCGCCGGCGGGCGTTGCACGAGCACGGTGTGCGCCTCCGCGATCGGAGCCTGCGGCTGCTGCTGCGGCTTCGGGCGGGCGGCCGGCCTGCGGGCCGCGTCGGAGATGCGGAGCAGCAGCGCGACGAGGATGTAGTTCGCGAGCAGCGACGAACCACCCTTGGACAGGAACGGGGCGGTGATACCGGTCTCCGGGATGAGTTTCGTGACCCCGCCGACGACGACGAAGATCTGCATGACCATGGTGAACGCGAGCCCGCCGCCCAGCAGCTTGCCGAACGTGTCGCGCACGGCCAGCGCGCTGCGCATACCGCGCATCGCGACCAGCAAGTAGAGCATCAGCACCGCGGCCAGGCCGATGAAGCCGAGCTCCTCGCCGATCGACGCGGTGATGAAGTCGGTGTTGGCCTCGGGCACCATGTCCGGCCGGCCGGCGCCGAGCCCGGTGCCGCCGACGCCGCCGGTGCCGAGCCCGAACAGGCCCTGCGCCAGCTGGTAGCCGCCGCCCGCCTGGTCGTAGGTGGCCAGCGGGTCCAGCCAGTTCGCCACGCGCTGCTGGACGTGCGCGAAGAGGTTGTAGGCGATGACGCAGCCCACGGCGAAGAAGCTGAGGCCGAGGACGACCCAGATGGCCCGCTCGGTGGCGACGTACAGCATCACCAGGATCACGCTGAAGAACAGCAGCGACGTGCCGAGGTCCTTCTCGAACACCAGGATGCCGATGCAGGCGAACGCGGCGATCAGGATCGGGCCGAGGTCGCGGGCGCGCGGGAGCTCGACCCCGACGAGCTTCTTGCCCGCCACCATGAACAGGTCCCGCTTCGACACCAGGAACGAAGCGAAGAAGATCATCAGCAGGATCTTCGCGAACTCGCCCGGCTGGATCGAGAAGAACGGCAGCTTCAGCCACACCTTGGCCCCGTTGACCTCGGACAGGCTCGACGGCAGCAGCGCGGGCAGGGCCAGCGCGACGATGCCGATCAGGCCGGCCGTGTAGCCGTAGCGGGTCAGCGTGCGGTGGTCGTTCACCACGATCAGCACCACGACGAAGAACACGAGCGAGATCACCGTGAACAGCACCTGCGCGGTGACCGCGGGCGTGTAGTCCTTGCCCTGCTGCGTGGCGCGCTCGGCCAGGGCCAGGTCGATCCGGTGGATCATCACCAGGCCGATGCCGTTCAGCAGCGCGACGCAGGGGAGCAGCACCGGGTCGGCGTACGGCGCCCACCGGCGCACCGCGAGGTGCGCGGCGGCGAAGATCGCGAGGTAGGCGAGGCCGAGCCAGATGATCGACCAGGTCAGCTCCTGCTCCTGGTTCGCTTCCACCAGGACCAGCGCGACGGTGACGATGAACGTGGCGAACCCCAGCAGCACCAGCTCGGTGTTGCGGCGGGTCGGGACCTCGCGCGGCGGGTTCGTCTGGAACTGCGCGGCGAGCGGTTCGGCGGAGCGCGCGACGGGCTGGCCCATCAGTTACCGCCTCCCGTCGTCGGTGCCGTCGAACTCGGCGTCGAGCAGTCCCTCCCCGCTGGCTGGTTCGCCGACGACGGGGCAGTCGAGCCGGCCGGAGCCGACGGAGTCGTCGTCGGCGTGACCGGAGGGGTCGGCGTCGTGGACGGCTGACCGCCCGCCGGCGCGCAGTTGTTCAGGCGCTTGCGCAGCTGCAGGAAGTCATCGATGTACCTGCGGGCGTCATCGAGGCTGTCCTTCTTGACGCCGTTCTGCACCGCCAGCCGCGCGTCCTCCTGGAGCTGGTTGACGCGCAGCTTGTCCGTGCACACCTGGGTGGGCGGGCAGGACCCCTGCTCGTAGGCGTGCAGGTCGATGCCGAGAATGCTGCCGGGGACGCCGCGGTAGATCACGACCTCCCCGTCCGCTCCCTCGCCGACATAGTACTGACTCAGCACGAAGTAGCGGGTCGCGATGGCCGCCGCGGCGAGCACCACGAGGACCACCAGCGCCCCGGCCAGCCAGCGGAACCGCTTCCGCCGCTTGGCCTTGGGGTCTTCGGTGGGCTGCGGCAGTTCCGGGCGCGGCTGCGGCGGCGGCTGGGTCAGCGCCCTGGCCCGCGCCGCGGGCGAGTCGCCCTGGTGGCGTTCGTCGCTGCCGTCCCCGGCGGCGCCGCCCACGATGGGCGCGTCCTCGCCGAAGTCGACGTCGACCACGTCGGCGATGATCACCGTGACGTTGTCGGTGCCGCCGCCCTTGAGCGCCAGCTCGATCATCCGGTCCGCGCACTGCTGCGGGTCCGGGATCTGCACGGCCTCGGCCAGCGTCTCGTCGGACACCATGCCGGACAGGCCGTCCGAGCAGATCAGGTACCGGTCACCGGAACGCGCTTCGCGCACGGTCAGGCTCGGCTCGACCTCGTGCCCGGTCAGCGCCTTCAGCAGCAGCGACCGCTGCGGGTGCACCGCGGCCTCTTCGGGCGTGATCCGGCCCTGTTCGAGGAGTTCGTTGACGAAGCTGTCGTCGCGCGTGATCTGCGCGAACTGGCCGCCGCGCAGCAGGTACGCGCGCGAGTCGCCGACGTGCACCAGCCCGAGCCGGGTGCCCGCGAACAGGACGGCGGTGAGCGTGGTGCCCATCCCGTCCAGGTCCGGGTCCTGCGAGACGAGCTCGGCGATCGCGGCGTTGCCGTTCGCCACCGCCTCCCGCAGCTGGGCGAGCAGATCGTCGCCCGGCTCGTCGTCGTCGAGCGGGGCGAGGGACGCGATGACGACCTTGCTGGCCACTTCACCCGCCGCGTGGCCACCCATGCCGTCGGCGAGCGCGAGCAGGCGAGGGCCGGCGTACACGGAGTCCTGGTTGCTCGAACGCACCAGGCCCCGGTCGCTGCGGGCTGCGTAGCGGAGGACGAGAGTCATGGGCGAAGCTCGATCACCGTCTTGCCGATCCGGATGGGGACTCCGAGCGGGACCCGGAGGGGTGCAGTGACCTTAGCCCGGTCGAGATAGGTGCCGTTCGTCGAGCCCAGATCTTCCACGTACCAGTCCTCGCCGCGCTGGGCGATCCGCGCGTGCCGGGTGGACGCGTAGTCGTCGTCGAGGACCAGCGTGGAGTCGTCGGCCCGGCCGATCAGGATCGGCCGGCCGTCCAGCGCGATGCGCGTCCCCGCCAGCGCGCCGTGCGTGACGAGCAGCTGCTGCGGGGACTTGCTGTTGCGCGGCTTCTTCTCCTTCTTGCGCCCGAAGGTCGGGACCTGGACGCGCATGCCCGACGCCGCGTAGAGGTCCGAGCGGACGACTCTGAGCGCGGCGAACACGAAGAGCCAGAGCAGCACGAGGAAGCCCACCCTGGTGAGTTGTACGACCAGCTCTGGCACTTGGTGTGTCCGCTCCCGACTCGTCCGTGCAGCCGCGACGCGGGTACGCCGCGGTCCCCCCGCACGTCAATTCTGCGGGAACAGTATTCCGGGTCCCGAGTCAGCCCTGTGTACGGAACACCAGGGACGAATGACCCACCCGGATCACGTCGCCGTCGGCGAGCTGCCAGGTCTGGACCGGGGTGCCGTTCACGGTCGTGCCGTTGGTCGAACCGATGTCCGCGAGCGTCGCGCTCTGGCCGTCCCAGGTGATCTCCAGGTGGCGGCGCGAGACACCGGTGTCCGGGAGGCGGAAGTCCGCGTCCTGGCCGCGGCCCACGACGTTCCCGCCCTGCTTCAGCGAGTACGTGCGGTTGGAGCCGTCGTCCAGCTGCAGGCTCGCCGCGAGCTGGCGGCCCGGCGCGGGCTGGGCGTAGCCGCCCTGCTGCTGGCCGTACGGGTCACCGGCCGGCTGGCCGTACGCGCCCTGCTGGCCGTACTGGTCGTAGCCGCCCTGCTGCTGGCCGCCGTACTGGTCGTAGCCGCCGCCCTGGGGCTGGCCGTAGCCGCCCTGGTCGTAGCCACCACCCTGGGGCTGGCCGTAGCCGCCCTGGTCGTAGCCGCCCTGCTGCGGTTGCCCGTACCCGCCCTGGTCGTAGCCGCCCTGCTGGGGCTGGCCGTAACCCTGGTCGTAGCCGCCCTGCTGGGGCTGGGCGTAGCCGGCCTGGTCGTAGCCGCCCTGTTGCTGCTGCTGGCCGTACTGGTCGTAACCACCACCGGGCTGCTGCTGGCCGTACTGGTCGTATCCACCCTGCTGGCCGTAACCCTGGTCGTACCCGGGCTGCTGGCCACCCTGCTGTCCGTAGCCGTACTGGCCCTGCTGGCCGTACGGGTCACCCTGGTCGTATTGGCCGTAGCCGGGGGGCTGGCTCATTGCTGGGTCTCCTGCGTTGCTGGGTCGTGCCGACCGCGGTGAACCGGCGCCTGAGGGGCGGGCGTCGGGATCGACGGACGAACGGGTCTTGAACTGTCCAGTATGCAGCGCCTCGTTGCGCTCGAGTGATACGACGACGTCACCATAGGTGTCCAGGCCCTCGGCGGCGAGGTGTTCCGCCACCGCCTTCGCCAGGACCTGGGTGACGCGTTGCTCGTCACCGGCCATGCGCTCGTGGTCAGCCGTCCCCAAGGACACGATGTAGTGATTCGGGGCGAGCTGCCGACCGCCTGCCAGCTCACGAACGTTCTCCTCACTCTCCCGCTCCAGGGCGATCGCCACTTCCTGCGTGACGACGTTGCCACCGAACATGCGCGCGAAAGTGTTCCCCACCAGGTTCTCGAGTCGCCTGTCGAATCGTTCGGCGCGGCCCACCGGGGAAAACCTCCTTGCACGTGTGCTTCCGCTATCGATCCTATCCGGGTGAGCCAGCCTCTACACGGCCCCCGGTGAAAGCCGTTCAAACCACCTGCTAGTCTTCTCCTCGCCGCTTGAGACAAGCACTAGGGCGAGTGGCGGAATGGCAGACGCGCACGGTTCAGGTCCGTGTGTCCGAAAGGACGTGAGGGTTCAACTCCCTCCTCGCCCACCAAAGGGGCCCCGGCTACTGGCCGGGGCCCCTTTTTCATGGTCTGGACCTGGCCGTGGGGTTTGTCACGGCTCCGCGTTCGCCCTGGGCGAAGTTACGCCGTGTGGGTGGCGATCCAGTCGGCGATCACGTCCGCGCGGCTCGTCGTCTCGATGCCCGCGTGGGGGCAGCCCGGCCCGGTGGCCTCCAGAGCGACCAGCTCGGTGCCGGAAAAATACGGCGCTCCCGAGTCGTACGTGCACGCGCTCGTCGTGATCTCCGGGGCCGCGCCGCGGACGCCGAGCGTCGTCGGGTCCACCTTCGCGACCGCCACCGTGCCCTCCTGCATCCGGGTCGCCGGCTTGGGGTCCGTGCCCGTCAGGCTGCCCCAGCCCGCCAGCGTCAGCTGCCGGCCGACCTTGGGGGCCGTGCGGCTCACCGTCAGCGGCGGTACCGCTGCCACCGGGGAGTCCAGGTGGATGAGGGCGACGTCGTTCTCCTTGGCCTGGAGGACCTCGGTCGCCTTGCGGGCGATGCCCGACTCCGTCTCTTCGTCGGTCAGGCCCAGCGTCACCGTCGTGGGGTACGGGATCTTTCCCGAGATCCGGTCGCGGTGGGCGTCGTGGAAGCAGTGACCGGTCGTGACGACCCAGGCAGGCGCGATCAGCGCGCCCGTGCAGTAACTGCTGTACGTCGAGCCGTCCGGGCGGGGGATCTTCGTCATCGCGAGCTTCGCGACGAACCCGTACTGCCCCGGTGGAACGTCGGATCCGTGGGCGACGGCCCAGGCGGCGGGGGCGGTGGAGATGGTCAGGACAGCAGCGGCGAGCAGGGCGCGCAGGCGCATTCTTCCCCTTCGTCGAGTCGGTGGTCGACGTTCGACGTTAGGGCCGCCGCCGCGGGCGGGGAATTCCCTGGCCGGGCGTCACCCGGTGGTCCATCGGGTGACGCCCGGCCGCGGGATCAGTTCACGCCGACCAGGTCGACGACGAAGACGAGCGTTTCGGACGGCTTGATCGCGCCGGGCACCCCGCGCTCGCCGTAGGCCAGGTGCGGCGGGATGACCAGCTTGCGGCGGCCGCCGATCTTCATCCCGGCGACACCCTTGTCCCAGCCCGGGATGACCTGGCCGACCCCGAGGCCGAACCGCAGCGGCTCGCCGCGGTCCCAGGACGCGTCGAACTGTTCGCCGGTCGAGTGCGAGACACCGACGTAGTGCACGGTGACGGTCTGGCCGGCCGTGGCTTCCGCGCCGTCACCGACGGTGAGGTCGGTGATCTCGAGTTCGGCCGGCGCAGGTCCGTCCGGGCGGTCGATGAGGGGCTTTTCCAAGGTCATGGCCCTCACCGTACCTACGTGCGATCGGCTGCGCCGATCGGACTACGCCCAAAGAGGGGAGAAACGCGAAAAGTCTTCACACTTCAGCTACTGCTCGGTAGCGTGCGCTTCGTCACTCTTCTGGACTGAGGGGAGCCCGGCATGCGACGACGCATCCGCGCCCTGACCGTTACGGCACTGGGGGCCCTCGTGGCCGGGCTGACCCAGGTCGCCGTTTCCGCGCCGGCCGCGGAGGCGGCCCTGTCACCCGACGACTACTGCGGCGGGCAGTGCAACGACATCCTCCCGCCCGGCGAGAACGGCAACGCCACCCTCGCGGACATCCTCGCCCACAAGCTCCTCGGCACCCGGCCGGCGCACGCGGCCGACCAGCTCGGGAAGTACGCCTCGCTGGCCGGCGGCTACAAGACGCTGACCACCGGCGCGATCAGCCAGTACTTCAACGACTCCTCCTTCGGCGTCCCGGCCGACCAGGTGGCGAGCACGACGAAACCGCGCTCCGACGTCACGATCGTGCGGGACAAGGCGCTCGGCGTCCCGCACATCACCGGGACCACCCGCGCCGGCACCGAGTTCGGCGCCGGGTACGCGGCCGGGCAGGACCGGCTGTGGCTGATGGACGTGCTGCGGCACGCCGCCCGCGGCCAGGTCACCTCGTTCGCCGGCGGCGCACAGGCCAACCGCGAGCTCGAGCAGCAGTTCTTCGCGAACGCGCCGTACACCGAAGCCGAGCTGCAGCAGCAGATCGACCGCACCGCGGCCAGCGGCCCGCGTGGCGCGCAGGGCCTCGCCGACGCGCAGGCCTACGTCGACGGCATCAACAAGTACATCTCCGACTCCTACAACGGCCGGTACTTCCCCGGCGAGTACGTGCTGACCGGGCACGTCGACTCGATCACCAACGCCGGGTCGATCGACCCGTTCAAGCTGACCGACCTGGTCGCGCTCGCCTCCCTGATCGGCGCCGAGTTCGGCGCGGGCGGCGGCGGCGAGGTGCAGAACGCCATCGCCAAGCTCGCGATGCAGGAGAAGTACGGCGTCGTGCAGGGCGAGAAGGTGTGGCAGAGCCTGCGCTCGGAGGACGACCCCGAGGCGGTCAAGACGCTGCACGACGGCCAGACCTTCCCGTACGGCAAGACTCCGGCCAACGCCACCGGCCGGGCCATGCCGGACAAGAACTCGGTGACGCCGCAGCCGCTGGTGTTCGACCAGACCGGCTCGGCCGCCTCCGCCACGCCGTCCACTGTGGACGTCGCCGCGCCCGCCGAGCTGGAGCCGGCCCGCGGGATGTTCGACAACGGCGTGCTGCCGGCGAACATGCTGAGCGAGAAGCACGGCATGTCCAACGCGCTGCTCGTCTCCGGCGCCAAGACCGCCAGCGGCCACCCGGTCGCCGTGTTCGGCCCGCAGACCGGCTACTTCGCCCCGCAGCTGCTGCTGTTGCAGGAACTGCAGGGCCCGGGCATCAGCTCGCGCGGCGCGGCCTTCGCCGGGTTGAGCATGTACACGCTGCTGGGCCGCGGCCAGGACTACTCGTGGAGCGCGACGACGTCGGCGCAGGACATCATCGACACCTACGCGCTGCAGCTGTGCGACCCCAACGGCGGCACGGCGACGAAGGACTCGAACTACTACACCTACCAGGGCAAGTGCGTCCCGATGGACACCGTCGAGGTGAAGAACTCCTGGAAGCCGACGGTGGCCGACGGCACCGCGGCGGGTTCGTACACCCTGCGCAGCTACCGGACCAAGTACGGGCCGGTGCAGAGCCGGGCGACCGTCGGCGGCAAGCCGGTGGCGTACGCGGCCCTGCGGTCGTCCTACTTCCACGAGGTCGACTCGCTGATCGGGTTCCAGGAGCTCAACGACCCGACCTTCGTCAAGTCCGCGGCGGACTTCCAGCGGGCCGCCGCCGACATCAACTTCACGTTCAACTGGTTCTACGCCGACTCGAAGGACATCGCCTACTTCAACTCCGGCGCCAACCCGGCCCGGCAGTCCGATGTGGACCCGAACATGCCGGTGTGGGGCGACCAGGGCCACGACTGGGTCGGCTGGAACCCGGCCGGCAACGTCGCGACCTACACGCCGGCGTCGCAGCACCCGCAGTCGGTCAACCAGGACTACTACGTCAGCTGGAACAACGCCCAGGCCAACGGCTACGCGGCCGCGGGCGCCGACAAGTCCGCCGTGCACCGCGTCGACCTGCTCGACTCGCGGGTCAAGAAGCTGATCACCAGCGGCACCAAGGTCACCCGGGTCAACCTGACCCAGGCGATGGCGGAGGCGGCACTGGCCGACCTGCGCGCCGAGCGCGTGCTGCCGCTGCTGCTGCAGGTGCTCGACAAGACGCCGACCACCGGTGCGGCCGCGGACGCCGAGGCGAAGCTCAAGACGTGGCTCTCGCACGGCCAGCTGCGCACGGAGACGTCGGCCGGCAGCAAGGCCTACGCCGACGCGGACGCGATCCGCATCTTCGACGCCTGGTGGCCGCTGCTGGTCCAGGCCGAGTTCAAGCCGGGCATGGGCGACGACGCCTACAACGCCATGACGGGTGTGCTCGGCATCAACGAAAGCCCGTCCGGCTGGCAGAACGGCAACGGCCAGCACACCGGCCAGCCCCACAAGGGCTCGTCGTTCCAGTACGGCTGGTGGGGTTACGTCAGCAAGGACATCCGGCAGGTGCTCGGCCAGCCGGTGGCCGGCCCGCTCGCGCAGACGTTCTGCGGCGGCGGCGACGCCACCGCGTGCCGCCAGGCGCTCGTCGACTCGCTGACCACGGCCGCCGGCCAGTCCGCGAGCACCGTCTACCCCGGTGACGCGAACTGCTCGGCCGGCGACCAGTGGTGCGCCGACTCGATCGTCCAGAACCCGCTCGGCGGCATCACGCAGGACAAGATCAGCTGGCAGAACCGCCCGACGTTCCAGCAGGTCGTCGAGTACGCCGCCCACCGCGGCGACAACATCGCCAACCTGGCGGCGACGAAGACGGTCAGCGCCACCAGCGCCGAGACCGGCTTCTACAACTCGCCGGCGTCCAACGCGATCGACGGGAACGCCTCGACCCGCTGGGCCAGCGACTGGAGCGACGACCAGGCGATCACCGTCGACCTCGGTTCGGTCCAGCAGGTCTCGCGGGTGCTGCTCAACTGGGAGTCGGCGTACGGGAAGAGCTACCGGATCCAGCTCTCCCCGGACGCGGTGAACTGGACGGACGCAGCCGTGGTGACCGACGGCGACGGCGGCCAGGACAACCTCGCCTTCGCCGCCACCCCCGCCCGGTTCGTCAAGATGCAGGGCGTCCAGCGCGGGACGAAGTACGGCTACTCGCTGTACGAGTTCGAGGTCTACGCCCACTAGGGGGTCTGCCGCAGCTTGTCGTGAGTGGTAAGGCGGGTTAGCGCAACGCAGCACGGTGCCGCTCGACCGGGTCGCCGCCCGCCTCGAAAGCCTGCTCACGG